>DVGI01000017.1 GCA_018712805.1 Candidatus Fimenecus excrementavium
AGCTAAGTGCGATGTTTGTTTGACTGAGATTCAGACTGGCAAGCCTGATGATCTCACGATATTTGGTCATAACAGCTGACCTCCTTAAAATGTATTTACGTCAAGTGACGCATACATACATTATAAGGAAAAAAGATGCGGTTTCCATGACTCCGGAATACAGGTTTCCATTAAAACGGAAGTGCGGTTTCCTTCACATCGGAACGCCGGTTTCCAATCTCCGGAATTGAGGTGTAAAACCGCCCGGAATACTCATGCAGCACCTAAAGATGTGCAGGAACTTCTCGGACACGCTGATGTCAGTACCACAATGAATATTTACGCTCACGCTACAAGGGAAGCAAAGCGTACTTCCGCAAGGTTGCTGGATAAGGTAATCGGCGGAGAATAAAAATTTCCCTTGTTTCGGCTCATAAGGGCAAAAACAAGGGAAAATACATTAGGTTTGAACATTTAGTAGGCGATATGCCTTGAAAATACAGGGGTTATAGAGGATTGAATAGATAAATTGGAATTTGTTGAGCCGAACTTATTTCGTTACATTCCCATACTTTCGCATTATCTTTTCATCTCTTTTTTTCTGTTTGGTTCGATTTGTTTTTAGAAAGAACCTGAGCAAAAAGAAACCGCTTACACCAAGAGCAATAAGGAAAGAACCAAAAAGCAATAGTGATTTCCAATCAACGGGCAAATCATTGTCGTATGTCGCAACCCGTTCTCCATCAACATATATTTCTTCTGCCAAAAGAGTCCAAAACGGCTTATTCTTATACCACTTAATGGTTACTGTCCTACCTTCTGTCAATAGTTCTTTCAATTGTTCTCGCTGGTAATCACCTGATATATTGTATTCTTCGCCATCTGTTGTTAGGATATAGTCATAACTGGCCCCATGAGCACCACCATAGAAATGCTCAAAAACTTTGATGGTTACCTCTTTTGTCTGTAAAGAATCATAACAAACAGTAGGAGCAATGTGGGGTAATATGGCAACAAAAATACCAAATATGATGAAGAGTGCAGAAACGATAATCAACCAGTTATTTTCTTTTAAAATATCCTTGTCTGTCTTTCTTCGCACGAAACCATCCCCTCGTTTGGCGTTCCTATGATTGGAATAACACAATCATGCGGAACGATTCACCAAATATCGATTTATAGATCTGTTCGATTCTATATTATCACAAAACAGCATAAAATACAAGAACAGCCACAGCAGTTCAAAGCTACTGTGGCTGTTAACTGTCTTATGAACGCCGCCCATTAAAGCAGGGCTGTTTTTGTAAGAAAAGGTTACATACTGGCTTTCAAAATCGAAATCACGTCGTCGTGCGTCAGCACTTTGTAGCCGCCTTCGTTTAAGAAGGTGCCGTCGGCAATGCCTTCAAACATGTCTTCGGTTACGCCGAACTCGGAAATGTGCATCACAAGGCCGAGCGAACGCATATACGCTTCCATTTCGGCAAGTCCTTCTTCGGCAACTTCGCGGTCGGTTTTGCCCGTCGGGTCCACACCCCAAACTTCCGTCGCAAAGCGTTTGAATTTCGCAACGCCGTAGGGGAGAATGAACTTGTAATACGGAATTGAAACTGCGGCAAGGGTCATGCCGTGGGTCGCGTTGGTGTAAGCGCCGATAGACGGCCCGATCATGTGGACTTCCCAGTCCGTCGCCTTGCCTTTGGCGACAAAGGTGTTCAGCGCCCAGGTCGCAATCCACATAATGTTGCTGCGCGCTTCGTAGTCGTTCGGGTTTTCTACGGCAATTTTCGAGCTGTGAATCAGCGAGCGCAAAAGCCCTTCCATGACATAGTCCGACGTGTTGTCGTCCTCGCCCGAGAAATACTGTTCCAAAATGTGCGACATAATGTCAAAAATACCGGAAACCATTTGATATTTCGGCAAAGTCATGGTGTAAGTAGGGTTGAGAATGGAGAATTTCGGGAATACATTGTCGCCGAATACATGACCGATTTTCAGCTTTTGGTGCGGGTTGGTAATCACCGAGCCGCCGTTCATTTCCGAGCCGGTGCCGACCATGGTGAGCACACAGCCGACGGGGATAATCTCGTTATCCACGTCTTCCATGTGCAAATAGTATTTTTCCCACGGGTCTTCGTCGCAATAGGTTGAAACCGAAACCGCCTTGGCGTAGTCACAAACCGAGCCGCCGCCGACCGCCAAAATCAGGTCCGCTTTGCAAGTCTTTGCGCGTGCGCAGCCCTCATAAAGCTTGTCGACCGTCGGGTTCGGCATAACGCCCGGGTCTTCGGTGATTTCTTTGCCGCAGGCTTTCAAAATCGCGACCACGTCGTCATAAATCCCGTTCTTTTTAATCGAACCGCCGCCATAGACCAAAAGCACGTTTTTACCGTATTTCGGCAGTTCTTTTTTCAAACCGTCCAGCGCATTTTCGCCGAAGTAAATCCGGGTGGGGTTGCAATACATGAAATTTCCAAGCATGATAAGTCCTCCTTATAAGTTGTTATATTGCTCGTCGGTTACCGCTTCGAGCCATTCGTTGGAAGCGCCCTCAGCCGGGATTTCGAGCGCTATGTGCGTAAACCACTCGTCCGCCGCGGCGCCGTGCCAGTGTTTGACTTCCGGTGCGATATAAACGACGTCGCCGGGGTGGAGCTTTCTTGCGGGCTTTTCCCATTCCTGATACCAGCCCTCGCCGTCGGTGCAAAGCAAAATCTGCCCGCCCTTGTGGTGAATGTGCCAGTTGTTGCGGCATTTCGGCTCGAATGTAACGTTATAAACGCCCACGCCCTCGGTGTTTAAAGGCTTTAAATAGCTTTGCCCGACAAAATACTGCGCATACGCATCGTTGGGCGCGCCGAGCCCGAACAGCGAGTCGGAAGCGTCCGTCTTTTCGTCCGCATATACTTCACGCACCATCGGGAACACCGCCCAGGCGTTCGGCCAGCCAACGTAAAATGCAATGTGGGTGATGATTTCCACCATTTCGGTTTTGGTCACGCCGTGATTTTTCGCGTTTTGAATGTGATAACGCAAAGAATTGTCCGTAATGCCTTTCGAGATGAGCGCGGTCACCGTAATCATACAACGGTCGCGCAGGGAAAGTTTGTCTTCTCTTGCCCAAACCTCGCCGAAAAGCACGTCGTCGTTCAGCTCCGCAAATTTCGGCGCAAGGTCTGAAAGTCCTTTTCTGCCTGCAGTTTGTTTTTCCATAATTATACCTCCGTTGATATGTTAATAGTTAAACCGCTTTGCCCGCGTCATACGCAGTTTTCAAAGCCGGATGATTTTGAATGTCGCCGGGGCTCGTTACGCCGCCCGCAAAAATCGTGCCCGCCACGCGCGCTTTCGGGAAACAGTCAGTAAAGCCCTGTAAAACCAGTTCGGCGGGTTTGGGCGTTTCGGGGTCGTCCTCCGCCGCGGTCGAAAGCAGGTAAACATCACGGAATTTGTAATCGGAGTTATACAGCGGATTCGAGCGGTCCAGCATGGTTTTCATTTGTCCGCTGACGCTATAATAATAAATCGGCGTGGCAAAAACCAAAACGTCCGCCGCCTGCATTTTGCCGGTGATTTCTGGGGCGTCGTCTTTCAAAACGCACCGCCCGGTTTTCTGACAGGCAAGACAGCCCTTGCAAAACAACAGGTTCTTGTCGCGAAGGGAAATCATTTCTACTTCGTTTCCGGCGTCTTTCGCACCGTCTGCGAACGCCTGCGCAAGTAATTCGGAATTGCCGCCCTTGCGCGGGGTTGCGGAAATAATCAAAACGTTCTTAGCCATAAGTTACACTCCTTTTTCGCTTGAAATCTTATGCCGCGGGGGAAGTCAGTGACAAAGTCACGGTCACGTCACCGGTGCCGAGCGCGGCTTTCAGTTCGTCGGACGTGACATTTTGGATTTTTCCGAGCCTTGTGAAGTTCCAAGAATTTTCGGCATAGTAAACGCAAAGCTGATTGCCTTGGTACAAAATCAAATCGCCGGCTTCAGTGGTAATCGGTTCGTCGTTTCGCGGCAGATTGTGCCCGAGACTGCCGACTTTTTCAAAATTGCCGTAATCGTGCAGTTGTAAGGTCAGCGGCGCGTCGCTTAACAAATCTTTCAGTGCTTCGACGCTGGAATTGTCCGCAAATTCCGCGACGAAGGTGGTTTCTCCGACGGTCAAATAAAGTCGGTCGCTTTGTGCAGCTGTGGATTGCGCCGCCGATTGAGTTTCCGTCTGTGCCGCAGTGGTCGGTTCAGCCGTTGTTTGACTTTGTGCGGCAGGGGTGTCGGGCGTTCCCGCGCCGCAGGCGGTCAGCGGCAAAAACAGCCCGAGCGTCAGTAAAATCCAGCGCAGTTTTTTCATAAGATTGCCTCTCTTTTCGTCTTTATCCGTTTTTGCTTTTTTGCAGTTGATAGACGAGATAGTCCACGCAGTCAATGCATTCCCGACTTTTGTGAAACCGTGCAAGCAGCTTTTCGCGGTGCGCGTCCAAAAGCGCCATGGCGCCCGGCTCGTCGCCGGCTTCGAGCTTTTCCACGACGGCGTCGGCGGCGGGTTTGCTCAAGCCCGCTTCTTTCAGTTCTTCTTTTAATTTCTTTTTCTCTTGCGCAGTCCGCATGGTCTGTCCCTCGGTGTCAAAGAATTTCCTGATTACAGCTTTAGTATACAGCGCCCGTGACAAAATAGCAAATACCTATAATAAATATATAACTATGCTTGACGAGCATAAAAGAAATGCGCTATAATCAAGACGGAAAGAGGCGATTTTATGGAAATTCGAGTGTTGGAATATTTTTTGGCGGTCGCGCGCGAACAAAATATTTCCCGCGCCGCCGGCTATCTCCATTTGACTCAGCCGACCTTGTCGCGGCAGCTCAAAGAATTGGAAGAAGAACTCGGGCAACAGCTATTTGTCCGCGGCAACCGCAAAATCACGCTCACACAGGACGGCATGTTTCTGCGCAAGCGGGCGCAGGAAATTGTCGACCTTGTCAAAAAGACCGAAAATGAAATGCACGCGGCGGATAAAGCGGTGTCGGGCGAAATTTCCATCGGCGCGGCGGAAACCGACGCGGTGCGCACGGTGGTACAACTGGTGCGGCAGCTGCAAACCGAACACAACGACATTCGCCTGCATATTTTCAGCGGCGACGCCGTCGATACCCTCGAAAAGCTGGAAAAAGGGCTAATTGATTTTGCGGTTTTGGTCGGGGAGCGCGACCTTTCCAAATATGAATGTTTGCATTTGCCGAAACCCGACAGTTGGGGCGTGCTGATGCGCCGCGACAGCGCCCTTGCCGGCAAAACGCGAATTACCCCCGAAGACCTCGCCGGACAGCCGCTGATTTTATCAAGACAGTCGACCTCCAACCGCGAATTGATGGCGTGGCTGCAGTCGGGCGGCGCAAAGCCGAACGTAACCGCAACTTACAACCTGATTTATAACGCGTCTTTAATGGTCGACGAGGGCATGGGCTATGCATTGGGGCTCGACAAACTCATCAGCATGACCGGCAACGCCTCGCTTTGCTTCGTGCCGCTTGACCCGCCCGTCACCATGGACGCCTATATTGTCTGGAAAAAACACCAGGTCTTTTCCCGCGCCGCCGAAGCGTTTTATAAGTTGTTGACACAGTCGCGCATATAAAATTTAGAAACAAGCGTGTAAAATGAGCATGTGCGAATGGGGCGAAAAGCACAGAATGTAATCTCTCTGTGTGTCTTTTCATTTCTTTTCTTGCACGAAAAACAAAGCGCCGCGCGCAAATACGCTTTCTTCGAACGAAATCCCCCGCTGATAGACGCTAAAAACCACACCCGCCCGGAAATCTCCCGGACGGGTGTGGTTTTGCTTTTTTCTGTTTAGGGATAGCGTTCCGCATTTCATCCATACAACTGTTATCTTATATATTGATAGCAACAAAAAAAGAGTTAGTGCATGGGAAAAGCATACTAGGCTCCAATTGCCGGTCGGCAATTCCCTGACTAACTCTAACACTAATATATCACAAAAAAATAATAGTGTCAAGAACAGTATAACCGGCTTTTATAAAAACGATACCAAAGCGCCGGAAAAAGGGACCGAGAATTCTTTGAAAACGCCGGAGAAAGCGGTCCGGTATTCCTTGAACAAAGATGGTAACAACAATCTCTATTGGGAAATTGAAAGCCATAAAGATATATTTAAAGGCTTGAAGACGGTTCGGGAATACGTATCCATTTTTGCTTTAAAAAAGAGATGCAAAAGCCGCGGTGTACACGTTTGACGGTAAAAAAGTTCACTTTATCAGACTTAGTGTAAAAGGATTTGCACACAGTGAGGAAAACAAATTTCGGGAGTGTATTTACAATATAAATTTAGAGGTTGACCAAATCCTACCTCACACCAATAAAAGTGCTTCAGGAATAAAAGGGTCAACCTCTGGCGTTAATATATCACGAAAAAATAATAGTGTCAAGAACAGTATATCCGGCTTTTATAAAAACGATATCAAAGCGCAGGGAAAAGAAGCTAAAGCGCTTTTGAAAACAATGGAAGCCGAAAGCGAAAGTTACAAGCGAAAACAGATTGACGGCCGAAGCATAAGGAATTATACTTATAAAAAAAGCCAAAACGATAAAGCCGAGGGAGTGAGTAACGAATATGAGCCAAAACACGGAGAACAAACAAACGGAATCCAAAGAGAAGAAACAGTTGTCTATACTCGAGACGATAGACGTGTACGCGGGAGGGGAGGACCTGCCGGATATAGAGATGACGGAAGAGGAAAAGAAAAAAGTGATAGCTTTCTTCGAAGAACAAAGGAGGAAAGCGCTGGCTTCCTCAGAAGAACGGCGGAAAAAGGGCTACAAAAAAGAAAAGTAGGCGCTCGCTATTACGCCTATCGCCCGGTGAAAGCGACAATAAAAGAGAGGAGCTATTATGAACGAACATACGGAGAAACAGTTAATAGAATTTATGAGCATACTGATAGCTTTGGGACTGAACGAAACAGAAATTCTGGGGATTTGCTCAATGCTGGAAACCGAAGACATGCTGTTCGAGATGCTGGACAAGATGGAAGAAAAGGACTTCAAACTGACACCGCAGGAAACGATGAACATTTGCGGGGGCGTCATCAAAGCGCATCTTTCCGATAAAAACACCTTTCAGGAGGAAATATAAATGGCAGATACAGAGAAGAACCCCTTATCCATAACCGAGACGATAGCGGAATATTCGGGCACGGGAAATATGTCGGGTTCCCAATATTACGAGAAGATAATGAAGGATTCGATAGCTTTCTTAGAAGAACAGAGGAGAAAGGACTACGGCGAAAAGAAGTAGAAAACCTATATTACGCCTATCGCCCGGAAATGATACAATAGAATTACATATAAGACAGAGAGGCGCTGTTATGAACGAGCTTACAGAGGAACAAATCATAGCCTTTATGAGTATCTTGATAAAACTTGACTTAAACCAAACGCAAGTG
>DVGI01000018.1 GCA_018712805.1 Candidatus Fimenecus excrementavium
TTGCTTTCTTCAATGACCGTTCCGATCACACGACCGTAAAAATCCTTGATATCCACTTTGTTCGCCATTTTGCTTCCTCCTTTCGTTCGTTTTCTGCATTGTAACACGGCTTTTTTGAAAACTTAAGTAAAATGGCGATAAATTTGAAAATTTTTTATTTATCGTTTTACAGGCAGGAACTCAGCGGCTTTGCTGCTGAGTTCCTGCTGTTTTTGCTTTTTGAGATTGACGTCCCCAAATGCCCTCTGCCAGTGGGAATAGGTGAAGGGATAAATTTTCTCAAAAACTTTTTCGGAGAAAGCCCGAAAATGGGTGTGCACTTCGGCACCCTTTGTCCAAATGAGTGAAGAGGTTTTTTCATTCAGAAATATTTTCCCGTTTAGGGGGGGCATTTGACCTCTGCCAGTGAGAATAAGTGAAAGACCTTTTCATTGTACCTTGAAAACTGAATAACGATCCGAATGGGATATGCAGAAGCAGAAATGCGGGGAATTCCAGAAAAAACGGCAGCAGGAATTAAAGCTTTCCATTAAAAGTAGCAGAAAGCGGATTGCCGATCTGGACAAACTGTTCAGCCGGATTTACGAGGACAATGTGATCGGGAAGCTGTCGGACGAACGCTATGCAAGAATGGCGGCGGAGTATGAAGCTGAGCAGAAAGAGCTGCTGGAAAAGGTCAAAGAGGAAGAAAAACAGCTATCTGAAATGGAGCAGAAATCGGTGGATATGCGTCTGCTTTTACAGGGGCTGCGGGAGTTTACCGACATGAACGAGCTGACGCCGACGATCGTCAACAAGCTGATCCGTCGCATTGAGGTACACAATCCGGAAAAGAAGCACGCCCGAAAATCTGTGAAGGTCGACATCTATTTCACGGCGGTGGGGCTGGTGAGCCTTCCTGACGAGCAGGAGATCCGGAGAATGATGGAACAGATACGAAGTACATCACAGTTCCCAAAACAGCTCACCGCATAAAAAGAAAACGGTGTAACCCGCAAAAAATCGGGTTACACCATCTTCTCTACATTTTACTGCCTTATTAGTACCGGGTATTACACAGACGGTGTTTTTTATTCAGCTTCCGGGTTTTTCGGTGTTACATACAAGGTGTTATACACGTGGTAAATTACTTTACCGGGTTTTGCACCTACCGGCTTTTTGATATTTTTAATCAGCGTGTAATCGACCGGCACTTTTTTTGCTTCACGCGCACTGCTGAAATAGGCGGCAATTTGCGCCGCTTCTTCAATCGCTTTATTGGTAAATTCACGGTGGTCGGAAACCAAAATCGTGTGTGAACCGGCGAAATTTTGCGTGTGCAGCCAAAGGTCATAATTTTTTGCGGTTTTCAGCGTCAATTTATCGTTCTGAACATTGTTGCGGCCGACCAAAACGGTGAAATCGTCCGCCACCTTGAAAGAATACGGCGGCAATTCTTTGGGAAGGCGCTGTTTGCCTCCCTTTTTGCGTTTCAAATAACCGCCGTCGATTAGTTCTTGGCGAATTTGCGCAAGTTCGTTTTCGGTCTCAGCGCGGGAAAGCGCGTCCAAAACCGAATCAAAATATATAAGCTCCTGCTCGCCTTTGTCAATGAGCTGTTGCAGCATTTTTTCGGCGGTGTGCGCCTTTTTATAGGCCTTATAATATTTTTGCGCGTTTTGTGCGGGAGAAAGCGCCGGGCTTACCGGAATACGCACTAAGGCGTTATTTTCGTAATAATTTTCCAAGTCGTAAAACGAAACGCCTTTTCCGAGTGCATACTGATTGGCGTTGATTAACTCTGCAAAAACACGCAGCTGCTCTTTGTTTTCACAGGCGTCGAGTTCCGCTTTTTGGTTGTTGATTTTGCGGGCGGTACGCTCACGAAGCGTATGCACGGCTTTTAATAAATCCCCTGCTTTTCGTTTTGCGCGAAGCTGGCGGTCACGCTCAAAATAAAATTGGTCTAAAAGCGTGCTGAAATCGTCATAATACGTCTTTTTCAAGAAATTTCCATACTGCTGAATTTCCATAAACGAAAAATCCATCGGTTTTTCGTCTTCGTTAAACACAACACATTTTGCCGTTTTACCGTTTTGCAAAATTTCGCTGACTGCCGAAAGCGCTTTTACAATCGAAGCGCGTGAAACCGTTGAAACGCTGCAAGTGCAGTCCCTCGCTGCAAGAAAAGCGAGTTCCTGGCTCACAATCGGCGAAATGCCCTCAATCGCCTTTAAGAAAGCGGAGGACAACTGTTGTTGGGTAAGCTTCAAAACCGCGTCAGCGGCGGCTTCCACGCTGTCTGTGAGCAAATTCACTTTGTTTTGCTTCGGCGGCAGAACATACGTCACGCCGGGCAAAACTTCACGATAAGAGGACTTGGTTTCGTCCACGCGTTTAACAGCGTCTATGATGCGGTTATCGTCCTGCATCAAAATAATGTTGCTGTGCTGACCGGTAATTTCAATACACAAATGCAAATAAACCGTGTCGCCGATTTCATTGGTCGCACGGAAATCCAAAAAGAGAATGCGGTCGAGTCCCGCTTGGCGAATCCCGGTTAAAACTGCGCCTGTTAAGTGCTTGCGAAACAACATACAAAGCATCGGCGGATTTTGCGGGTTGTCGGTCGGAAACTGCGTCAAATGAATGCGCGGAGACGCCGATTCCGCCGACAGGAAAATCCTAAATGGTCCGGTCCTTGTCCGCAGAAGCAGCACAATTTCCGCACGCGCGGGCTGATGGACTTTTTCAACGCGTGCGCCGATAATTTGCTGTTCCAACTCTTCTTTTATAAAATGTAAAGTAATGCCGTCAAGCGCCATTTTTTAAACTTCCTTTTCAAAGCCGGTGTACTGCACCGGCGCGATCTGACAAGATAAAACAAACTCGATTTCCGGGAAACGCATCTGAAGCTTTGCTTGTAAAGCTTTTACCGCCGGAAACTCCGTTTCAAAATGCCCGGCAGTCATCAGTGCCATGTCTGCAGCCGCGCTGTCTAAATACTCGTGATGATGCGCCTCGCCCGTTAAAAGCAAGTCTGCGCCGTTTTCTTTGGCTTCCTGCCAAAAGTCTGACCCTGCGCCGCCGCAAACTGCAACAAGGCGGATTTCCTTTTCCGGCAAGTTAAAGGTCACCGACGCGTGCAAAGCAGTTTTTACTTTTTCTGCGAAAGTACGAACACTTTGCGGTGCGACTGACCCAAAACGTAAGAACACGTTTTCTTTAGCCGTAATATTTTGAAGCTCGACGGACTGCGCCAGAACGTCGCTCACACCGCCATCGGCGCAATCATAAGATGTGTGTGCCGACAGAACCGTTATTCCGGCGCGCGCCGCCAAATACGCCACATTTTGCTCGGTAAACTGCTTCGCGGGGTGAAACAGCACCGGATGATGAGTAATAATCATTTCGCAGTTCAGGTCTTTGGCTTCCTGAATCAACGCGGCAGTCGGGTCCAGCGCCAAAAGGACTTTTTTCACTTCCTGCCCGCGCTCACCTACCTGAAAACCGCTGTTGTCCCATTCCGCCTGCGCTGAGAAAGGCGCGATTTCATTTATGTAGTCATAAATGTTTCCTGCGTTCATTTTCTATCTCCTTAATGATACTTTCAAGATGTTCGGCCGTTTCCGGGTCGGAAGGCGCAACACTGACCGCACGTTTTTTAAGCCTTTTCAGAATTTTTTGCAACAAAAGGTCATTTGTTCCTGTCGGGTCTTCGGTTAATTTCCCGGCGTAGTAATACCACTCCGGTTTCTCTTCCGCCGCGCCGGTATAGCACGCTGAAATGACCAAATAGACGCGTTCCCCTTCCGCCACGGTCTTTTCACATAGAATCGAAAAGCCGTTTTCACAAAGCGAACGCCGAACGTCTTCATAATGGGTCATCGGCTGTAAAATCAAATGCTTATCGACGGCTTTAAGCCACGGTGTATTCTCAATCATAGCGGCGATTTGTTCTCCGCCCATGCCGGCAACGGCAATTTCTTCGGCTTCATCCGGTAAGATTTTCGCAAAGCCGTCGGAAAGCCGCAATTCAATTTGATTTTCAAGCCCATAAAGGGAAATCGTTTTCTGCGCATTTTCCAAAGGCTTTTTGTGAATGTCAGCAGCCACAGCGCGGCGTACAACGCCGTTTTGTATCAACCACGCCGGTAAATAGGCGTGGTCGGTTCCGATGTCTGCAAAAGCGTCACAAGGCATGACAAGCTCAGCGACCGCTTTCAGCCGATTGGTTAGTTTTATCATACGCTCACCCAAGAAATAAGGGGTTGTGATGCTTTCGAATCACAGCCCCTTGTTTTCTCATGATTTGTTTTTAAGGAACTCGTTGATTTTATTGACAAGTTCGTCCGCATCTACGCCGTGCACCGCACAGGCTTCTTCCACAGTCTCCCCACGCGAAGCCGGGCAGCCGAGACAATGCATGCCCATTTCAAGGAAGAAAGGAACAGTTTCACGGTCCGCGTCCAAAATATCGCCGATTGTCATATCTTTTGTGATTTCTGTTAACATAGGTAAACCTCCTTAGGCTTTGCAGACTGCCAGTTTTACTTTTGAACCGGCAATCTCCACTTCTTTTTCAAGGTCGGCTTGAAGCGGTGCGTTCAACGCAACGCTGTCCGCCAAAAGTTCTTCTTTCAAATAGTCGGTTTTATCGTTGAGCGCACGCATTACGGTTTCGCTGTCAGAGGAAAGCGCCATGCAAACGCGCTGTTCGACTTCGTAACCGGCTTCTTTACGAATCAGCTGGCACTGACGCACGACGTCACGCAGAACGCCTTCAAGCACCAATTCGTCTGTAAGCTTGGTATCAAGCGCAACAACGCATTGTCCGTTGTTGAATTCTGCCGAGACAATGCCCTCTTTTGTCCGGGTAGCCAGCTGGAACAAAGAGCTGTCAAAGGTTTCGTCCCAACCGGGCACAGTGACCTGTTCGCCGGCTTCCACAGCGGCAACCGCTTTTTTGAGGTCATCGCCCGCGAGTGTTTCCAAAGACGCTTTCATGCGGTTGACATTCTGTTTGAGCACAGCGCCCGCGACTTTGAAGTTGACGGTCAAGTATTTATCTTCCAAAACCGTTACGTCGGAAAGGTACTGCATGGACTTGATATTCAGTTCATCGAGAATATTTTTCTCGAAAGTCTTGATTTTATCCGCAGTTTCCGCGTCACAGCAAATGTAAACCGTCGAAAGTGGCTGACGGACTTTGAGCTGTTGCTCATTTCTTAAGCGCATCGCAACGGCAATCGCGTCACGAACAAGCGCGGTCTGCGCGAGAATGCCATCATCTTCAAAACCTTCCAACGGCTTCGGCCAGTCGCTCAAATGCACCGAAATCGGCGCAGACGGCAAGACCTTGCGGGTCAGGTTCTGCCAAATGTGTTCGGTCATGAACGGAATAATCGGTGCCATGACCTTGGTTGCGGTGTTCAGGGCATAGAACAGTACCCAATACGCCAGCTTCTTGTCGTTTTCGTCGCCGGTCTTCCAGAAACGGCGGCGGTTTGTGCGGATATACCAATTGGAAATATCGTCGACAAACACTTCAAAATCTTTAATCAACAAATAGGTTTTGTAGTCGTCGTAATATTCCGTTGCTTTCTTTAAAAACGCGTTGGTGCGCACGACAAGCCATTTGTCGGTCGGGGTCATTGCCGCCTTATCCGGCACATAGCCCTCAAAATTCGGCTTATCGATTTTGGCGTAGGTGTCAAAGAAGGTGTAAATATTCCAGTAAGAAAGCAGCTTTCTTCTCGCTTCATCGCCGAGGTTAAAGCCGAAACGCACGTCACTTGCGACCGGCGCGCCGGCATACAGGTAACGAATTGTATCTGCGCCGATTTTCTCCGCGGCTTCGTCGAATTTAATCATAAAGCCGGTTTTGGAGAATTTCGTGCCGTCTTCCGCAACAACGGAGTTATAAGAAAGAACACGTTCATACGGCGCTCTGCCCTCAAGCGTAACGCTCATAAACAGCATGGAATAGAACCACAAACGAACCTGCTCACGCATTTCGGTGACCCATTCCGCCGGGAAGTTCTTTTTCCATTTTTCTTTATCTTCAAAATAGCCGAGCGTTGAAAACGGAACGATACCGGCGTCGAGCCAAACGTCGCCGATTTCGGTAACGCGCGAAACCTCTTTGCCGCAGTGCGGGCACTTGATTTTAATTGCATCCACCCACGGACGGTGCAGTTCGGGAAGCGCATCGACCTTTTCGGGTTCCGTCGCAAGCTCGCGCAGTTCTTTTTTTGAGCCGACAACGGTCACGTGACCGCAGTCGCAGGGATAGAACGGCAACGGCATACCGTAATAACGTTTTCTGGAAATGTTCCAGTCGCCCATGTTGTTAAGCCAGTCGTTCATACGCTTGCCGTTGGAAGCAGGCTCCCATTTGACGGAGTTAGAAGCTTCAATCAGCTTCGGTTTAATTTCTTCGGTACGAATATACCACGCGGGCACAAGGCGGAAAACGACTTCGGATTTGCAGCGCCAGCAAACCGGATAGCTGTGCTCGTGCGGTTCAATTTTATAAAGTTTGTTGTCGGCTTTCAAGTGTTCAAACACTTCGTCGGCAATCGTGTGGCTGTCTTTGCCGCTCATAAAGCCGAAGCCGTCAAGATAAATGCCCATGTCGTCAATCGGCATAACTTTTGCAAGACCCAGTCTTTCACCGAGTTCAAAGTCTTCGACACCGCAGCCGGGCGCGATGTGTACGACGCCGGTACCTTCGTCCGCCGCGACATCTTCCCACGGTACGATTTTATGATCAATCCCCGCCTGCGCCGGAATATCCGGGAAGCAGGTTTCGTAATGATAGCCGACAAGTTCCGAGCCTTTGAACGCGCGCAAAACTTCCTCTTTGTCGTCGCCGAGGTAGGAAATGGCGTTTTTCGCCAAAATCAGCGTCTGTTCATCGCTCTTGATGCGGACTTCGACATAGTCAATATCCGGATTGACCGCCAACGCAACGTTGGAAGAAAGCGTCCAAGGCGTTGTGGTCCAAACCAAGATTTTGCTGTTGATTTCTTTAATCGGTAATTTAAAGAACACGGAATTGTGCGTCATCAGCTTGTAAGAACCGGTCATTTCGTGTTCGGAAAGCGAAGTACCGCAGCGCGGGCACCAGGGCATCGGTTTGTATTCGCGCTGAATCCAGCCGTTCTCATCGCACTTCTTTAAGAAATGCCAAATGCCCTCAATGTTCTGGTCGGTATTAGTGTAGTAGGAATGGTCCCAATCCATCCACTGGCCGAGGCGTTTGGACTGTTCCGTGATAATGCCGGAGAAATGCTTAACGCGGTCCACGCACTGTCTTGTGAACTTGTCCATGCCGTAATTTTCAATGTCTTTCTTGGTTTTGAAGCCGAGCGCTTTTTCGACTTCTACTTCAACCCAAAGGCCCTGCGAGTCAAAGCCGTTTTGATAGCGGCAGTCGCACCCGTTCATTGCGTGGTAACGGATAAAGATATCCTTTAAGCTTCTGCCCCACGCGTGGTGAATACCCATGGGGTTATTGGCGGTAATCGGGCCGTCTAAGAAGCGGAACATACGGTTCCCTTTATTTTTTGCAACCAATTTTTCGAAGCAGTGTTCCCGCTCCCAGAAATCCATGACATTATGTTCGAGATCTACAAACATATTCTTTTCGTCAGACAATTTCAGTTTCCACCTTTCAGCACAGGAATTACAGTGCATATAGAATAAATTATATAAAAAAATCTGCCGTAATACAAGGCTTAATTTTGATTTTTTTGCCGATTTTCGGGAAGAATGTTGGTTTCGTCGATGATATAATTCGGACGTTCTTTGACTTCCATGTATATTCTTGAAATATATTCGCCCAAAATGCCGAGTGAAAGCAATATAAACCCGCCAATCACGAGAATGGCACAAATGGTGGACGGGTAACCGGGCACGTCACTGCCGAATATCAGCGTGCGAACGAAAATATAGACCGCATAAATAATCCCGACAAAGCTAGAAAAGCTGCCGCAAATAAACGAAATTTTCATCGGCGCGGTTGAGAAGTTGATGATGCCGTCCACAGCGTAGGAAAACAGTTTCCAAAAAGACCATTTGGTTTTGCCGGCGGCACGCTTGCTGTTTTCATGCGGGAACCATTTGGTACGAAAACCCACCCAGCTGAAAATGCCTTTGGAAAACCGGTTGTATTCGGGCATGTCCAATATGGCGTCAACCACTTTGCGCTTCATAATCCGAAAATCCTGCGCACCGTCTTCAATATCGGCGTCGGAAATTCGGTTAATCATTTTATAAAACAGCGCGGAAAAACCGCTGATGACTTTACCCTCTCCTTTTCGGTCCACACGCTTGGCGGCGGCTATGTCATAGTCTTCATCGGTAAGCGCATGCAGCATTTGCGGGATTAAGTCCGGAGAGTGCTGTAAATCCGCATCGATAATGCCGACATATTCCGCCGAAGACATGCGCATGCCGGCGAGCATCGCCGCCTCTTTTCCGAAATTGCGGGAAAAGGAAATATATTTCACCTGCTCATTTTCAGAAGCATAACTGCGCAAAAGCCGCAACGTGCCGTCACGGCTGCCGTCATCGACAAAAATCAGGCGCACGCCGCAATCGGTCATCGACTCTATTGTCTTTTGTATGGCGCTGTAAAACAGCGGCAAAACCTCTTCTTCGTTGTAACAGGGAATAATTAAGTCAAGCGAAGCCATTTAAGTCTTCCTTTCAGCGCAGAATTATCAATTATATTGTATCATATTTTCAAATGAAATCCAACAAAAAAATAACGCGGTAATTACCGCGTTATTTTATGCTGTCAGATTTATTTTTCAATATGTTTGTATTTTTCCCGCGTGGCAAGTCCCCCGCGAATGTGCCGCTGCGCTTTATTGACATCTAACACCTCACGCACTTCATTGTAAAGCGACGGACTTATACGCTGCAATCGCTGTGCAACGTCCATGTGCACCGTGCTTTTGCTGATGCCGAACACATTGGCCGCGGCGCGAACGGTGGCTTTGTTATGTACAATATATTCGCCGAGCTCCACGGCGCGGTCTTCCACAGTATCTTTCAAGTTTTCCGCCCTCCTTGCTTTTATCAATAAATACATATGCGCAAAAAGGAGTGGATATGCAAAGAAAAACAGCCTGCCGGAAAACTCCGACAGACCGTTCTTTGTCCGAAAATACTTAACGAACTTATTTCATGCCATCTTCGTATGACTTGATCATTTTCTTGACCATCTGACCGCCGACGGAACCAGCCTGCTTGGAGGTAAGGTCACCGTTGTAGCCCTGTTTCAGATTTACGCCGACTTCGGAAGCCGCTTCCATCTTGAACTTATCAAGAGCCGCTCTTGCTTCGGGGACAACATTCTTACTTGCCACTGTAAACACTCCTTTGCTTTAGAATTTGCGTTTGCAGTAGTAGTGTTGGCGCATTCTCTTTTTTTATCACAGACAATTTGTTCTAATGTTGTCAAAATTTAGGGAACATCAATTCCACCAACGATTAAATTTATTATAGTCTTCTTCCGGCAGCTCAAAATAAAGTCCCATTCGGTCAATTCGTTCGATTGCGCTGCGCAAACGGAACTGATAGGATTGCTTTTCCATACGCAGATTACGATAGGTCTGCGCACCGGCAATGCCGCTGAAAAAAGTGGCAAGTCCTCCCATAAAAATATAGAAAAAATTCATAAATCCAAAGATGTTCAATGCAAAAAGATAGGTAGCAATTAAACACACAATAAACAGCACAACATAAATAAACAGGTGCTTTTTCCAGCGTTTAACAGCCGTAAGATAAAGATTTTCAGCATCTTGTCTGTATTTTTCATAGGTGATTTTTGCCTTGTCGCTGTCGGAAAGATGTTCCATATTCAAAATATTGTTTTCCATACCCTCACCTCAAACAACTTATTTTAAACTTGGGAATAGTCCGAAAGAAAATCAGAAAGTGCGTTTGTTGCCGCCGTGAGTTCTTTTACCGTCGGCAAATACACAATGCGCACGTGGTCCGGTTCCGGATAGTTAAATGCACGGCCGTGCACCAATAAAATTTTCTTTTTTCGCAAAAAGTCAAGCACAAACCGTTCGTCGTCTTTGATATTGAATTTGCGAATATCAAATTTCGGGAAAATATAAAACGCCGCTTTCGGTTTCACCGCAGAAACCCCGTCAATTTCATTGAGCGCCTTATAAATACAAGCTCTCTGTTCGTAAATCCGTCCGCCGGGCTTTAACAGCTCATCGACACTTTGATACCCGCCGAGCGCGGTTTGAATGATTTGCTGCGCCGGCACATTGGAACAAAGACGCATGGAAGAAAGCAGGTTTAATCCCTCAATATAACCCTGCATCTTCTTTTTGTCACCGCTTAAACACATCCAACCGCAACGAAAGCCCGCAACACGGTGAGATTTGGAAAGCCCGTTAAACGTAACGCAAGGCACATCCGGCGCAAGCGAAGCGATTGCAATATGCTCTAAACCGTCCATGACCAAACGGTCATAAATTTCATCGGAAAATATGATTAGTTCATTTTCCCGCGCGACATTTACAATTTCTTCCAAAATTTCGCGGGAATACAACGCGCCTGTCGGGTTGTTCGGGTTGATGATTACAATCCCTTTTGTGCGCGGTGTGATTTTTTTGCGGATATCGTCAATGTCCGGGTTCCACTCGTTCTGCTCGTCACACATATAATGCACGGGCGTGCCGCCCGCGAGCGTTACCGCGGCGGTCCAAAGCGGATAATCCGGTGCCGGCAGAAGTACTTCATCGCCGTTGTCCAAAAGACCCTGCATGGCCATGGTAATCAGTTCCGAAACGCCGTTGCCGGTATAAATATCGTTAATTCCGACACCCGGTATTTTTTTAATTTGGCTGTACTGCATAATGGCTTTTCGAGCGGAAAAAATGCCTTTAGAATCCGAATATCCCTCTGCGTCACGCAGGTTAAAAATCATATCCTGAATGATCTCATCCGGCGCGGTAAAATGAAACGGCGCGGGATTGCCGATATTTAATTTTAAAATTTTAACCCCATTTGCAATCATTCGGTCCGCTTCATCCATTACCGGACCGCGAATATCATAGCAAACATGGTCTAATTTATGCGATTTTTCAAAGACTCGCATCTTGCCTCACCTTAAATTCGTTTTTTAACATTATATCACAGACTGTCAATAGAGCCTATGACTTGATTCGCATGAAAAATTTATATATAATAAAGACATACATATGGACTGAGAGGTATGTTCTTATGAAATCCGGATTTTTAAAAGTATGCGCAGTTTCGCCGCGCGTAACCGTTGCCGGCGTACAAAGCAACTTAAATGCCGCATTACAGGAAATTGAAAAAGCCAATAAAAACAAAGTGCAAATTTTGGTGTTCCCCGAGCTTTTCCTTTCCGGCTACACCTGTGGCGATTTGTTTTTGCAAACCGCGCTGCAAGACGCTTGCAAGTCAGCGCTCACGGCGGTTTGCCGCGCGACCGAAAACAGCGCATTGGTGGTCGTAATCGGGCTCCCGTTAAAATTCGGAGCAAGCCTTTATAATTGCGCCGCTGTCGTGCAAAACGGCATGGTCGTTGCAGTGATTCCGAAAACCTATATCCCGAATTACAACGAATATTATGAAAAACGGTGGTTCGCGTCGGGCGACGGTGTCAACGGCACAATTAAATTAAACGGGCAGGAAGTTCCTTTCGGGCAGACGCTTGTTCGCCTTTCGGACGACGCGGTGATCGGTGTGGAAATTTGTGAAGACCTTTGGACACCCTCAACGCCTGGCACTTCGCTTGCGCTTTCCGGTGCGAATATTATAGTTAACCTTTCTGCAAGCAACGAAGTGGTCACCAAAAATGATTATCGCAAAAACCTCATTCGTATGCAAAGCGCAAAAGATTTTTGTGCATATATCTATGCTTCCGCGGGTGTCGGTGAATCGACCACCGACCTTGTGTTTTCCGGCGCGTGCACGGCAGCCGAAAACGGCGCGCTGCTTTCTGAAGGCGAACGCTTCGCGTTTAACGGCAGTATGGCGGAAGCCTGTATTGATATTGAAAAACTCAACGCCGAACGGGCGCACAACACGTCATTCACCGACGCCGCCAAGAAACTGAAAGAGAAACTTTCGGAAGTTTCCACACCGGTCGAAGTATCAGATTTGGAATATAACGAGGTCAACCGTTCCTTTGACCCGCACCCGTTCGTGCCGAGTGACTCAGCTGAAAAAGACGAGCGCTGCCGCGAAATTCTTTCGATTCAAAGCCATGCGCTCGCAAAACGCATGTCCCACATCGGCGCTAAAAAGGCAATCATCGGTATCTCCGGCGGATTGGACTCCACCCTTGCCCTGCTTGTTACCGCACGCGCCCTTAAAATTTTAAACTTGCCCAATGAAAACATGATTTGCGTGACGATGCCGGGATTCGGCACAACCGACCGCACCTATCAAAATGCAGTCGATTTGATTCACGCGTTCGGCGCGACATTTATGGAAATCAGCATTCGGAATGCTGCGCGCGGGCATATGGCGGATATCGGTCACGACGAGTCGGTACACGACATCACCTATGAAAACACGCAGGCAAGGGAACGCACGCAAATTTTGATGGACCTTGCAAACAAACACGGCGCGGTTTTGGTCGGCACCGGCGATTTAAGTGAATTGGCGCTCGGCTGGTGCACTTATAACGCCGACCATATGAGCATGTACGGTGTAAATGCAGGCGTTCCGAAAACGCTGGTGCGCCACCTGGTTCGCAACGAAGCGCAGCAGTTGCCGGAAGAGATTTCTAAAATTCTGAATGATATTCTCGACACGCCGGTAAGCCCCGAGCTTTTGCCGCCGGACGAAAACGGCAATATTCAGCAAAAAACCGAAGAA
This sequence comes from Candidatus Fimenecus excrementavium, assembly GCA_018712805.1. Lineage (GTDB taxonomy): Bacteria > Bacillota > Clostridia > Oscillospirales > Acutalibacteraceae > Fimenecus > Fimenecus excrementavium. The sequence continues at coordinate 12,868 of DVGI01000018.1, forward strand.
ACACTCGGGCCCTATGAAGTCCACGACTTTTATTTATATCATTTCCTGCGGTTCGGCACGCGCCCCGAAAAGCTGTTATTTATGGCAAGCCGCGCGTTTGCCGGCATTTACAGCGAAGAACAGCTTAAAAACTGGCTGAAACTTTTTGTCCGTCGGTTCTTTACCAATCAGTTTAAGCGTTCCTGCCTGCCGGACGGACCGAAAGTCGGTTCCGTAAGCCTTTCCCCGCGCGGCGACTGGCGAATGCCCTCGGACGCAGATTGCAGCGTTTGGTTGGATTTTTAAATTCTAAATTCACAAATATACAAGAAACAGGCTCTGAAGCAATGCTTCAGAGCCTGTTTTCATATGTTCTGTTCTTTTTTAATCCCAAAGAGCAAGCGCAGCAAACCGCTTAACATTTTCGGACTTCTGACAACCACAACTTTCATAAAATGCCTCCTCAGCAATTTTTGCAAAGTGCGATGCCGCTGACAATCAAAGCAATGGACAACACTACAACCAAAAACTCAGAGGGAAATACCAGCGCTAAAATAAGCCCTGCCCCGAGCATGGCAAAAATGAGTCCGATTGGAATTCCTTTTGACCTTTTCATATCGACACCGCCTTTTTGTTTGCTAATACACTATATGCGGTGTGAAAAAAAGTGTTAAAAATCTTTGTCGGTAATAAAAATCAGCGCTGTTCCTTGTTTTATAGATATTGTGGCTTTTTCCTCGACGGTTTCATTACTCACGCCGAGTCCGCAGAACGGCATTAAATTATAATCCTTCAACAGATAAAAAAAGCCTTCTAACGATAACACACACGGTCCACCGACAGCAAAAACGGAAACATATTTGCTTTTATCCCCGTCAATGGTGACCGTTTCCTCTTTCAAAGCAAAAATCTTATGGTGGTTGTCTACAATCAGCAGTTCTGCGCCCTGCCCGGCGGCAAGTGCACACAAATCTAAATTGGCATAGGTGTGGTCTAACCGCCCGCCGGTTGCACCGAACAGGACTATGTGGCGAAAACCGCGTTGAATAGCTTGCTGCAAAGCGTCGGCGGTGTCGGTATCATCTTTTATTGGGTTCAGTGTAATCGTCGGTGTATCCGTTTTGGGGGCTGCTTGCGAGTCAAAATCCCCGACCAAAAGGTTCGGCGAAAATCCGCAGCGCGTGCAGGCAGAATACCCGGCGTCAGCGGTGATGATAAAGGTATCCGGTTGTATGTAGCTTCGGACAATCGCAGGGTCTACTTCGTCCCCCGCTGCGAAAATCACGCAATCCGCGCTTGTTACAATTCCCATTCTTTCAGTTCCTTTGCTGCTTGATACATTTCCACATAGCTGTCATGCCGCGAACGGCTGATTTCACCGTCTTCGACGGCTTTTATGATGCGGCAACCCTTGTCACAGGTATGTGAACAGGTGGTAAACCGGCATTGCCCGAGATACGGACGAAACTCGCGGAAACACTCTGCCAGTTCATCTTTTTTAATGACCTGTTCTTTTTCCAAATCCAAAGCGGAAAAGCCGGGCGTGTCCACAATATAGCCGCCGCAGGTTTTAAAGAGTTCCGCCTGTCGCGTGGTGTGGCGGCCTCTGCCGAGCTTTTCGCTGATTGCGCCCGTTGCCAAAGATAAATTGGGGTCAAGGGCATTGAGCAATGAGGTTTTCCCAACACCGGAGTTGCCTGTAAAAGCGCTGATTTTTCCGTTTAATAAGTTTCGCACTTCTTCAACACCCTCGCCGGTTTTATTGCAAACCATAGCGCAGGAAATACCCGCAAGCTTATAAATATCCAAAAGCTTCTCTGCCGGCTCTAAATCGGTTTTGGTAAAGACAACGACGGGTTCAATCCCCTTATATTCCGCAATAGCAATCAGCTTGTCTATTACCAATGTGGACGGCCGCGGTGAAACCGTAGAAGAGACAATAATCAAACTGTCTATATTCGCGACCGGCGGGCGTTTCAGAAAATTTTTCCGTTCGAAAATTTCATCAACTGTATTTTCCGTTCCGTCGTCGGTTACTGTAATTTGCACACGGTCTCCCGCAAGCGGTGTAATCCGTTTTTTGCGAAACACGCCGCGCGCTTTACATTCATATACCGCACCGGCGGCTTCAACATAATAGAAGCCGCCGATACCTTTTAATATAATGCCGTTTTTTTGTTGTGTCATATCGTGTTATTCCACTATCAGGCGAATTTCGTCACCGGGTTTAATCTTTTCACCTTGCTGGGGTGTCTGTTCAACCACTGTGCCGGAAGAAACCTCTTTGCCGGTACGGTCAACAATCTTAATGTTGCCGAACCCTGCTGTTTCGAGTGTATCATAGGCGTTGGATGCGGACTGCCCCACAACATTGACAACCGCAATTTTGTAGTTTTCCGGATGTTTCTCTTCCCCGGAAACAACGGCCGGAGACTTCGAAAAGTCGATTTTACCGGTCTGAATTTCAGTGTCGTCAATCAAGATGGAGTATGAGTTGTTCGCACCCGTGCCTTTGATTTCTACAGACATTGTGCCGCCGGAAAGTTTAACATCCTTCGGTGAACCGTAAAGCGAATTATTAAGGTACACTTTCATGACGCCGGTTGCGCCGGAGCCCGCATTTGGCAGAGTAACAGAAACACTGACAGAGGTTTCCGGCGGAATACCATTGCTGATTGTGATGCTGACAGCGCCGCCGGCATCCGCCTGTTCATCACCGTTCGGCGACTGCGCAATAACAACGCCTTTTTCTTTATCGCTGTTTTGCTCCGTAACATTGCCGAGCTTAAAGCCTGCGCCCTCAATCAACTGTTTCGCAATTTCCTGGCTGTAACCGATAACATTCGGCACAAGTGAAGCGTTCGGGTTTTCGTTGGTTGCAACGTAAATGGTAACCACGGAACCTTTTTCTGCATAATCGCCCTCCATCGGGAAGGTGTCAAACACGATGCCTTCTTTGGCATTTTTGTCATAGCTTGTAATAACCTTAACTTCAAAACCGTCTTTTTCAAGTTTTGCTTTGGCCTCGTCGGAAGTCAAGCCGATAATGCCGGAAATCAAAATGCTGTCATCATTATAGGCGATTTCAAGCGTTACGGTCTTGGATTTGCGAATCTTTGTGCCGGCTTCCGGGTCTTGATTTAAAACCGTTCCGGGTTCGGCATCTGCGCTGTAAACCGAATTGATTTCAAAGGTGAAGTTTTCCGTGTATTCCACATTTGTAGCAATTTCGTCGTTATAATTCATACCGATAAAGTTGGGCACTTCCACTTTTTTAGCATTCTGCCCGAGGAAAATCCCAACGGCAATCGCAATAATCACGATTAAACCTGCAAGCACACCGAAAAGAATCGGCATGGTCTTGTTGGTTTCCTTTTCTTCTTCCTCGTTTTCCGGCTCGGTTTTCACCGGTTGTGCAACCGGTTTTGCCACCGGCGCTTTTTTTGCGTCCACAAATTTTGTAGGCTCGCGGTCCACAAAATAATTATAATCAAATTTAATGGAAGGATTTTTGCGGAATTCGTCCAAATCCATCAGCATTTCCGCGGCGGATTGATAACGGTCTTTCGCGTTTTTCTGCATAGCACGCAAAGTAATCTGCTCAAGGCCGAGCGGAATATCGGGGTTGATTTCCCGCGGGCGCTTTGCTTCCTGTTGGAGCTGCATAATCGCAACGGAAACGGCGCTGTCCGACTGGAACGGAAGCTGACCGGTCAGCATTTCATACATCACAACGCCGACGGAATAAATATCCGCCTTATCGTCGGTGATTTCACCGCGCGCCTGTTCGGGGCTGATATAATGGACAGAACCGATGGCGCTTTCGGTCATGGTTCTTGTGTCGCCGCGCGAAAACCGCGCAATGCCGAAGTCGCTGACTTTAATCGTGCCGTCTTGCAGAAGCATGATGTTCTGCGGCTTGATATCGCGGTGGACAATGCCCTTATCGTGCGCGTGCTGCAGCGCTTTCAAAATCTGGGTGACAAAGTGTACGGCCTCTTTCCAGTTGATAACCTTCTGCTGCTCAATGTATTCTTTAAGCGTGATGCCTTCAATGTATTCCATGACAATATATTGCAGGCGGTCGCCGAAGCTGACGTCATACACCTTAACAATATTCGGGTGGGAAAGCACCGCAATCGCCTTGGCTTCATTTTTGAAGCGGCGACGGAATTCTTCATTGGCGAGGAACTCCTCTTTTAAGATTTTGATTGCAACAATGCGGTCATCAATGTTGTCATAAGCTTTATAGACAACAGCCATTCCGCCGACACCGATAATCTCGCGGATTTCATATCTGCCGTCCAGTCTTTTTCCACAATAATTTTCCATCATGTATATCTCCTTATTTAATACGCAAGCGTTACAACGGTAACATTGTCGCCGCCGCCGTTTTCAATCGCCCGGGAAACTAATTTTTCGGCGAATTCATAATAGGAACAATTTTGGGTTAATGCACATATTTCATCGGTTTCAACGTAATTCGTCAAACCGTCTGTACACAAGAAAAGAATATCCGAAGCTGTCATCGGCTGTTCGTAAAAATCCACGCGGATTTCGGGGTGAACGCCGAGCGCTCTTGTAATAATATTTTTGTTCGGGTGCACTTTGGCTTCGGACTGTGTGATTTTACCGGTCTCCACCATTTCCTGGACAACGGAATGGTCTCGAGTCAGCTGAGAAAGCTTACCGCCGGAAAGCATATAAGCTCTACTATCGCCGGCATTCGCAATATATGCCGCGGAGTCCGTAACCAGCGCGCAAACAACCGTAGTGCCCATGCCGCGCAATTCCTTATTGGCCTGCGCCAAATCATACACACTGATATTTGCCGCGTTAATTGCCGACACCAGCATATTTTTAATCGACTTACTGCTCATAGACGCGCGGTAAGAAGCCGTAATTTGCTCGGCGATGACTTTGACGGCCGAAGTAGATGCGACGTTGCCGCCGGCTGCGCCGCCCATGCCGTCGCAAACCACCGCCCAGGCAACACCGTCCGGCAGTTCCCCTGCCGAATACGCGTCCTGGTTGTTTTCACGCGTCTTGCCGACATCGGTTTTTGCTACAATTTTCAAGTGAGATCACCTTCTTTTCGCTTTGAGGCCCGCAGTTGGCCGCAGGAAGCGTTGATATCACTTCCGAGCGTCCGCCGCACGGTAACGGTATACCCCTTTTGCTCAAGAATTGCGGAAAATCGCTTTAAACGATCGTCCTTACTTTTTTTATAATGCCTTTCCCTGACAGTATTGACAGGAATTAGGTTGATATGACAAAGGATTCCGGAAAGACGCTGCGCTAACTCTTTTGCACAGTCGTCGCTGTCGTTGAACCCGTCAATCATTGCGTATTCAAAAGAAATCCGCCGGGAAGTAACTTTCGCGTAATAGCGGCAGGCTTCCAAAAGCTCGTCAATGTGCCATTTATGGTTGACCGGCATCGTCTGAGAGCGAATTTCATCATTCGGCGCGTGTAAAGAAACCGAAAGCGTAAGCCCGAGCCGTTTTTCGGCAAGGTCATAAATCCGCGGCACAACACCGCAAGTGGAAAGCGAAATGTGACGCATGCTGATATTTAAACCTTTTTCGTCGGTCACAAGCTCTAAAAAGCGCATTACATTGTCGTAATTGTCTAAAGGTTCGCCCGTGCCCATTAAAACAATATGGGAGATTCGAATGCCTAAATCCCGCTGTGCGGTCAAGATTTCGGAAAGCATTTCAGACGGCAGCAAATTGCGCTGAAATCCGCCGATTGCGGAAGCGCAGAACGAGCAGCCCATTTTGCAACCGAGCTGGGTGGAAATGCAAATTGTATAGCCGTATTTATACTGCATCACGACACATTCCACATATTCGCCTCGGCCGAGTTCGTAAAGATATTTTACCGTACCGTCTATCGTGGAACAAAGCTTTGTGTCAATCGTGCAGTTGTGCAGGTCATAGTTTTCCGAAAGCGTGGAACGAAGCGCCGCCGGCAGGTTGGTCATTTCTGAAAAGTCGCGCACACCTTTTTCGTGAAGCCAAGAATAAATTTGACTTGTGCGGAATTTCGGAAGGCCGAGCGCGTTTATTTCTTGCGCGAGCTCTTCAAAATTCATTGAACGAATGTCTTTTTTAGTTTCCATGCTTTCTCCGTAACCGCGCAATGAAAAACCCATCCGTTCCATTTTTATGCGGCATCAAAGTTTTATAATCGTCTGTTTTCTCAAATTCCGGTTGATTTTCTAAGAAGCGGTCGCAAACCGCCTCGTTTTCCGCCCGGTTGAGCGTACAAGTGGAATACACAAGCTGTCCGTCAGCCCGCAGATAAGACGACGCATTTGTTAGGATATTATACTGTAAATCCGTTAGATTGTCAATAAATGACAAATCCTTGTAGCGGATTTCGGGCTTTCGGCGAATCGTGCCAAGGCCCGAACACGGCACATCGCAAAGCACGCGGTCGGCAACCCCGAAAAGGCTTTCGTCTGCCTTTGATGCATCGCCGACTTTTGCGGTTAAATTGGTAATCGAAAGGCGTTTTGCGCCGTCTTCAATCAACTTGACGCGTTGCGGGTATAAATCAAACGAAAAGACTTTCCCTGTGTTTTCAAGTTCTTGGGCCGCGGTAAAGGATTTCCCGCCGGGCGCCGCGCAAACGTCCAAAAGGGTTTGTCCGGGCTGTAAGTCGAGCGCGCGGACACAGTAAGCGCTTGCAAGGTCCTGGACATGAAAAAGCCCGTTCGCATATGCTTTCAATTTTTCCGGCGCACCGGCATTTTCCAGCACAAGCGTATTGGGAAGAATACCCTCTGTTGCCGTGACGCCTTCTTCCTGCAAGGAAGAAATCAGTACCTTTATTGTTGTTTTTAACGTATTGACGCGCACCGTAAGCGGCGCCGCACCGAGGGAAGACCGTAAAATTTCTTTAGCGTCCTCTTCACCGTAATCTTGTATGTAGTGTTCCACCAAAGGTTCCGGGCAGGAATACCGAACCGATAAATCGAAAGCCGGATTTCCCGTGTTCGGATATTGAACTGACGTAAGAGATACCTTTCGCAGAACAGAATTGACAAGTCCCGAAGCGTAAGCGCAGCCGTTGGATTTCACAAGCTTTACACTTTCATTTACGGCAGCGGACGGCGGGATTTTATCCATAAAATTCAGTTGATAAACACCCATACGCAAAGCCGTCAAGACTTCGGGGCGCAGTTTTTTAATCGGTTGTTTTAAAAAAGACGAAAGTAAAAAATCCAGTGTGATTTTTCGCTCAGTCACCCCGTAAACCAACGCGGTCACCAAGCCGGAAAACGGCTTATTTCCGGCGGATTCTTTCAGTTCCGAATCCAAAACCAAATTGGAATACGCGTGGTTTCTTTCAATTTTATTTAAGATGCGAAACGCGGTTTGGCGTTCGTTCATAAATGAATTCAATCCCTTCTGTTGCGCGCAAGCAAAAGCAGACGCAGCAGGTTAGCGGCGGACATGGCAAACGCTGCCACATAGGTCATCGCCGCCGCGCGCAAGACCTTCCCCGCCCCTTCGGTTTCTTGCGGCGCGAGCATGCCGGTGGTTTCAATTACACTGAGTGCCCGACGGCTTGCGTTGAATTCCACGGGCAGGGTCACAAGCTGAAAGAGCATCACCGCCGCATACAGGAAAATACCGAAATTCATCAAAAGCTGAGAGCCCAAGAAAATCCCGATAATTGCAAGCGGAAGCGCCGCATTGGAGCCGATTTGCGCAGGCAGCAGCAATGCGTTGCGAAAACGAATCGGCACATAATTTTCAGCGTGCTGCGCGGCGTGCCCGGCTTCGTGACAGGCAATTCCGATTGCCGCCACCGAACAGCTGCCGTAAACACCGTCGGAAAGGCGAATCACATTGTCGCGCGGGTCATAGTGGTCGTTAAGCCTCCCGTGAATGTGTTCAATACGAACACCCTGCACACCGTAATACTGCAAAACAGCCTGCGCCGCCTGCGCACCGGTGAGGCCTCGCATATTTTGCACCATGGAAAACCGCTTATAAGCGGAATTCACGCGGCTTTGCGCAATCAGCGAAATAATTAAAACCGGTACGATTAAAACAAAATAGTAATAATCTAAATACATAAAATCACCTTATTGCAAAGCAGAACCGACCTTGACAGCGTGACCGACCAAGAAATCAGCAGCGGACATTCTTTTTTTGCCCTCCTGCTGCAATTCTAAAATACGAAGCACGGTTTTGTCGCCGCATGCGACAGCGATTGCGCCGTCAGTCGACACAATCGTGCCGGCCGGCGCGTCCGTTTTTCCGCCAAGTTCGGAACGAAAAATTTTCAGGCGTTTTCCCTGCCACATTGCCGTTGCAACCGGCCACGGAGAAAGCCCGCGAATTTGATTGTGAATTTCCAAAGCGGAGCGTGAAAAATCAATCGGGCAAAGTTCTTTTGTAAGCATCGGTGCGTAATTGCTTTCGCCGGTTTGGGGAATGGGATTAAGCCGATTTTCACAAATCGCCGCAACGGTTTCGGAAAGCACCTGCGCACCGAGTTTCGCCAAAACATCGTGGAGTTCCCCGGCGGTCATATCTTCAGGGATTTCGGTTTCAGCACGCAAAAGCATGTCACCGGTGTCAATCCCCTCATCCATTAACATAGACGTCACACCCGTCACAGTCTCGCCGTTTAAAATGCTCCATTGAATCGGCGCAGAACCACGGTATTTGGGTAGGAGCGACGCGTGAATATTGATAGAATGATATTTCGGGAAATACAGAATTTCTTTCGGCAGAATTTTTCCGTAAGCCACCACAACAATCAGTTCCGGCTGTAAGCGCTCCAAAACGGCAAGCGCTTCGCCGTCGCGCATAGATTTCGGCTGAAAAACAGGAATATTGTGTTTGAGTGCTTCTTCTTTTACCGGCGGCGGCGCAAGGGTATAGCCCCTACCTTTCGGTTTGTCCGGCTGGGTAAACACGCCGACCACTTCTTCGCCGTCAGACACAAGCCTTTCTAAACACGGCACGGCAAAATCCGGCGTCCCCATAAAAACAATACGCATATTATTCCTCCGTGTTTTGGGTTTCCGCTTTCAACCGCGCAATGACTTCCTGCGGCGCAAGGCGTTCGGTATATAAATGCCCGTCCAAATGGTCGATTTCGTGGCAAAATGCGCGAGCTTTTAAGTCTTCGCCGCTGTATTCACAGAAAGAGCCGTCCCGTTTTTGGGCGCGCACTTTGACGCGTTTCGGGCGAAGCGTAATTCCGCTTTCGCCGGGCAAAGAAAGGCAGCCTTCCAGCTCGCACTGTTCACCTTCTGTTTCGATAATTTCCGGGTTAATAAGCTCAATCAGCCCGTCGCCGACATCAATGACAATCGCGCGTTTGAGCACGCCGACTTGCACCGCGGCAAGCCCGCAGCCGTCCGCTTCATACATTGTGTCGCGCATATCGTCGAGCAGCGTAAACAGCCGGTCGTCAAAACGTTCCACTTTTCTGCTTTTCAATTTTAAAATCGGGTCACCTTTTTTACGAATGTTTCGTAAGCCCATTTTTCACACCTCAATATATATTTTCCGGATTTATATCCGCAATAACCGTAATTTTTTTGAATGTATTGTTTTTGGAAAAAACTTTCAATAATGTCGACACAAACAAGCGCAAATGCGCGTCGTTGTGGCACTTTAAAATAATTCGGAACCGAAATTTACCGGAAACCTTGGCAAGCCGCGGCGCAATCGGACCTAATGCAATCAAATTCATCTGCCCGAATTTTTCTTTATGCAGCGCTTTAAGCTGTTCCAAAAACACCTTGGCGGCGGATTTGGTCAGCTGTTCGTCCGTACCGATAAATCCGATGGTGCAAATGTCGCAAAACGGCGGATAGACCATTGCGCGGCGGATTTTCATTTCAAGTTCATAAAACGCGCGAAAATCCTGTTTTTGCGCAAGACGGATGATTTCATTGTCGGGAAAAGCAGTTTGTATAATCGCTTTTCCGGCCAGCTCACCGCGCCCCGACCGCCCGACGACCTGTGTCAGCAAATCGAATGTGCGCTCGGCGCTTTTATAGTCGTCGTTGTAAAGCATTTGGTCTACGGAAACCACGCCGACCAACGTCACGCGCGGGAAATCCAGCCCTTTTGCCACCATCTGTGTTCCGACCATTATATCATACTCGTAATTTGTGAACTTTTTTAGTGCATTTTCAAAAGAATATCTTGATGCGGTGGAATCTGTGTCCAATCGGAGAATCCGCGCTTCGGGGAGCGCTTCTGAAAGCTCGTCTTCGAGCCGCTGTGTGCCGAACCCCGAATAGGCAACCGCATCTTCGCCGCATTCCCGGCAAACCGTTGTAAAAGGCTCTGAATAGCCGCAATAATGGCACATCAGCCGGTTGTTCCGCGCGTGATACGTCAAAGAGATACTGCAATTCGGACACGTTTTCACCGTACCGCAGGCATTGCAGGCGGCAAACGTGTTGTAGCCGCGGCGGTTCAAAAGCAAAATCGACTGATTTCCGGCTTTCAGATTTTCGGAAAGCGCCTCCATCAGCGGCGCGCTGATATTGGAAAGGCCGTTTCGGTCACCGATTTGCCCTGCGTCCACCGTCAGCACTTCGGGAAGCAAAGCGTTTCCGTAACGGTTTTCGAGCGTATAAAGCGCATACTGACCGCTTTCGGCGCGTGCGTAGCTTTCAAGCGACGGCGTTGCGGAAGCAAGCAGAAGCAATGCGTTGTGATTTTTCACGCGAAAAGCGGCAACATCGCGTGCATGATAACGCGGCGTCATTTCCGATTTATAAGTGTGCTCCTGTTCTTCATCCATAATGATAAGTCCGATATCGGGAAGCGGAGCAAACACCGCAGAGCGTGTTCCCAAAGCAATTTTTGCTTCCCCTTTTTTTACGCGCTTCCACTCGTCGAGCCGCTCGCCCATAGAAAGCGCGCTGTGGAAGACCGCTACTTCACTGCCGTAACGTTCATAGAAAATGGAAAGCATTTGCGGCGTTAAGGATATTTCCGGCACCATGACGATGACCCCGCGTCCCTTTTGCAGTGTATCGTCAATCAGCTTTAAAAACACCTGCGTTTTGCCGGACCCCGTCACGCCGAAGAGCAAAGCGGTTTTGCTTTTCTCACTTTGCAAAGCCTGCGACAAACCGATATAGGCTTTTTGCTGTTCCTCGGTTAAATGAATTTCCGCTTTTATGGACGACTGCTTTTCAAATTTCGGGCGGCGGAAAATTTCGTTTTCAAAATAATCAATCAGCTTTTTGCTGTGTAAGGTAGATATAACCGCCGTCGTGACGCCGGTGAAATAGCATATCTCTTTGACAGACGCCGTACCGACATTTTCAAGGAAAGTCAACACATCTTTCTGCTTTTTGGTCACCTTACAAGGCGCGTCGTTTTCGAGCCATTCTTTGGTAAGGCGCACCATGCGCACCGTTGCGTCACCGATTTTTCGCTGGGTATCGGTGTTGCAGTAAAGAAGCCCTTTTTGGGTCATTTCTTCGAGCACCGTTACATCGCTTTTGAGCCCCAGTGCTTTTAAAATCGTGTCTTTTTTGACATATACGTCTTTTTCGGAAAGATAGTCCCACACCGCACGCTCGGTTTCGGAAAGGTCGTGCAAATCCGCTTCTGTTAAATCCGGGTTTGTCAGAAAGGACAAAACAAAATGAAGCCCTATTCCGGAGGGAAGCATCGCTTTTGCCGCGTCAAAAAGCGTGCAAAAGGTGTGCTCCTTCAGGAATACGGCCATTCGCAAAAGTTCATTGTTTAAAAGCGGCGCCTTGTCAAGGACAGCCGCAATATTTTTCAGTTTTTTGCCATCTTTAGGCGCACGAAGCGCAAAAACAAACCCTTGGCGCTTTTTGTTGCCGTTTCCGAACGGAACAAGCACACGAACGCCCGGCACGACGGACTGCTGCAAATTTTGAGGGATTGCATAGTCAAATGCGTCGTCAAAGCTGTAAGCCGCGTTTTCGACCGCAACTTTCGCAATTTGACCTGACATGCATTTCACCTCACCAAAACAGCTTACAGAACCTTAAAGATTGCGGATTTCCTCCGGCTCAATGACTTTGTATTTCCCTTCAACAATTTCATCAAGCGCGATGCTGACGGGTTTCTCAACCATGATTTCGCCGTTTTCAAGCGCTTCGTCGGAAATCTGACGTGCGCGTTTTGCAGTTGCCGTTACAAGAGAATAGCGGCTCAAATGATTTTTGAGAACATTTTTCAAATCAGGATTAAACATAGCAATCTGCCTTTCTCATTAGGATTCTTTATTTAAAATAGTAAGGATTTCATCGGCGGCTTCTTCCAAGCTGTCGTTGATGACAATGTAATCATAATCGCGGCTTTTTTTGATTTCATCCCGCGCGATTGTCAAACGCCGCACAAGGTCTTCTTCGTTTTCCGTGCCGCGGCGGCGAAGGCGTTTTTCTAAAATCTCCATAGAAGGCGGCATAACAAAAATCGCAACCGCGTCCGGGTACATTTTCTTAATTTTTTCAGCGCCCTGCACTTCAATTTTCAAAATGACGGTTTTGCCTTCGGCGAGCCAGCCGTCCACCGGCTTTTTGGGCGTTCCGTACAGGTTCTTGCCGTATTTTGCAAACTCCAAAACCTCGCCGTTGTCGAGCATCGCTTCAAAATCGTCAGGCGTAATGAAATAATAATCTACGCCGTTCACTTCGCCTTCGCGGCGCTCACGCGTCGTAATCGAAATGGATTTTTGAAAATCCGGTCGCTTCTGAAAAAGAATATCCAAAAGCGTATCTTTGCCGACACCGGACGGGCCGGAAAACAAAATCAACTTACCCTCATTGCTCATTCGCCGGTTCCTCCGCGTTTGTGTCGCCGTTAAACCGGCTCATAATGGTTTCCGCCTGCAAATAAGACAAAATCACATGGTCGCTGTCGGTAATCACCACCGCGCGCGTTCTGCGCCCTTGCGTAGCGTCAATCAGCAGCCTTTGCTCTTTTGCTTCTTGTATGAGTCGTTTGACCGGTGCGGAGTCCGGCGAAACGACGGCTAAAATCCGGCTGGCGTTTACCGCGTTGCCGAACCCAATGTTGATAAGCTTCATAAAAATTCCTCACTCGATATTTTGAACTTGCTCACGGATTTTTTCGACTTCTGCTTTTATCGCAATTACCCGTTTTGCAATTTCTACGTCCTGTGCTTTTGACCCGATTGTATTGGATTCCCGGTTCATTTCCTGCACAAGGAAATCGAGTTTGCGGCCGATCGGTTCGTTGGCGTTCAAAAATTCCCGAAGCTGGGAAATGTGGCTGCGCAGGCGCACCGTTTCTTCGTCCACCGCGACTTTATCGGCGAAAATTGCCGCTTCTGTCAAAAGGCGTTGTTCATCGACCTGTGTATTTTCGAGCAATTCTTCCATACGCTGACGGAGTTTTTCGTGATATTCGCGCACGGTCTGGGGCGAACGGCTTTCCACAAATGCAACATGCTCCAAAATCGTGTCCGCTTTCGAGAGAATGTCTGCGCGCAGCTTTTCGCCTTCGGTTTCGCGCATAGTAACAAAGCGTTCCACCGCAAGTTCCGTAACCTTTTGCACGGCGTTCCAAATTTTCTCTTCGTCTGCCGGCGCTTTGCGAAGCGTCAGAACATCGGGGAATTTCGCAATGCTGATTGCGGAATAATCCTCTTTAAGCCCAAAGGTTTCAGAAAGCGTGCGAAGCGCGTCCACATAGCCTTTGGCAAGCGATGGGTTGACAACGACCTCCATATCGCTTTCTTCCAAATTTTCAATGCTGACGTAGCACTCCATTTTGCCGCGCGACACCCTCGCGTTCAAAAAGGATTTCAATTTTTCTTCCAAAAAGCCATATGTGCGCGGCACTTTTGCCGTAAATTCAAAATAACGGTGGTTTACGCTTTTCAGCTCAACGGTTACGGTCATGCCGTCCACAGTTTCCTGCGCACGTCCGAAACCGGTCATGCTTTTAATCATGGTCACAATCGCTCCTAAAATTTGTCATTATATTTTACTATTATTCGAGCAATCTGTCAACTGCCGGGCGTGTCGGAATGCTTACAGCAGCTCCCTTTTAAAAGTTCGGGGATTTCGCCGCGAAATACACCGTTTTCTTCGGAAAACCCGAGCATTTTGAGGACATCGGCGATTTGGACTATTGAACAGGACGCAAGGTAAGCCCCGCGGTTTGCCGCGAAATTGAGTGCGGCGCGCACAAGTCCTTCCGTCACCAGCTTGTCCGCACCGGTTTGCACAAGTTCAGAAATGGTGCAGGTGTACCCTGTTACTTCGACAAGGCACTTACCTAAAATCGCATCATCCTCTAATGCGACGTATGCGCAAACGGTTTTTTCACCTGTCAAATCCGCGTGCGGAAACATCGTGTAAATGTCCTGCCTGTCCAAATAAGGCTTATAAAAAATCATGATTTACTTCCTTTGTGTCATCTGCGCGGCGACCATTAAGCCGTGTACTTCATCTTCGGTCAGTTCCCGATGTTCCCCGGGTTTTAACATGCCGAGCTTTACGGAACCGATTTTCGTACGTTTTAACCTTGCAACTTCAAGGCCTAATGCCTCGCACATTTTACGAATCTGGCGGTTTCTGCCCTCATAAATGACAATTTCAAGAACTGTCCGGTTGGGGTCGTGCTGCAAGATCCGTACTTCCGCCGGAAGCGTCATGCGCCCGTCGATTTCGACGCCGTTTTCAAGTGCCGCGACCTGTTCTTTGGTCACGTCAGCGTGCACGGTCACCCGATACGTTTTAGAGACGTGCTTTGACGGGTGCATCAGCGCATTGGCAAACGCACCGTCATTGGTAAGCAATAAAAGTCCCTCCGATTCGCGGTCCAGCCGACCGACCGGGTAAACACGCTGCGGTACATCCTCAATTAACTGTGCAACACATTTACGGTCCATTTCGTCGTGCATGGTCGTAATGAACCCGCGCGGCTTGTGGAGCATAATGTACGTATATTTTTTGGTGCACACAACCTTTTTGCCGGCAACGGTCACCTTGTCTTTTTTCGGGTCGACTTTATCGCCGATTTGCGCAGGTTTCCCGTTGACGCGCACTTTGCCGGCGGCAATCAGTTCTTCAGATTTTCTGCGGGAAGCAATACCGCTGTCCGCCATATATTTTTGCAGTCTGACTTTGTTATCCGTCATAAATTACTCCTGTTTAAAAAACGACCAAATCCTGTGAAACAGGGATTGTTTTGGACTTTCCGTGTTTTCCATCGTGACAGCGCCCACCGATTGTGTGGAAACAAGCGGGACTTGCGCGACAACTTTTCCGTTATATGTATAGCAAACACTTCCGACCGTCTCCCCTTTTTCCACCGGGGCATACAAGAAATGCTTCAAATAGGCTTGCGCCTGCACGTTTGCCGTATCTCCGGCTGCCGGAAATCTCGGCGCATACGCCGTCGTCGCTGTAACCGTTTTAGCATCTCCGCCGACAACCTTTACAGATAAATCCCCCTGCAAGGCAGACGCGTCACAAAGCTTCACCACGGAAAAGCCATAATCCAATAGCTTTTTGTGGTCATTCCAGTCGTCCGGCGCGTTGAGTGTCACGGCAATCAGCGTTACGCCGTCGCGCTCTGCCGCAGAGACAAGGCAGCGGCCGCTTTTCTTGGTAAATCCGGTCTTAACGCCGATTGCGCCCTCGTAACTTGACAACAGCCTGTTATGGTTATAAAGCGTGCGCGCATAAGGCGGGTTGCCGTAATAAACACGCTCGCTTTTCTCGGAGCAGATGCTTCGAAACTTCGGATTTTCCAAAGCATAAGCGGTCAAAAGCGCCATATCATACGCCGTGGAATAATGGGAATCGGTATCCAATCCCGACACGGAATCGAAATGTGTGTTCTTCATGCCGATTTCCGCCGCTTTTTGGTTCATCAGTTCCAAGAACTGTGCCTGCCCGCCGGCTACGGCATACGCCGTGACGTTGGCAGCATCGTTCCCGGATTCCAAAAGCATCCCGGAAATGAGCGTCCGCACCGAAATCAAGTCATCCGGCAAAAGACCGATGGAGGTGCCCTCCGCCGCCACCATATCGGACGTCACCTTGATTTGCTGTTCCCACAGTCCGCTTTCAAGCGCCAAGAGTGAGGTCATTATCTTCGTGGTGCTCGCCATGGAAAGCTGTTCGTTTTCATTTTCAGCATAAAGCACTTCGCGCGTGTCCGCAAGCATTAAAACGCAAGCTTTTGCGGAAATGCCCTGCGGCGATGCCGCGAACACGGGCAGAGAAAGCGAAAGCAAAAGAATTAAAACCGTGCACACACGGAAAAATAGGCTTCTATACAAATCAACCACCTGCCATATATTAAAATATGCAGGCGGTGATTTGATTATTAGAGAAGTTTATTTTGTGAGTTCGTCCATAGCGGCAGACACCATTGCGTCGGCAGCTTTCTGTTCTTCGTTTTGTGCTTTTTCTTTCTTGGCTTTGTTCACCACGGAAGTAACCTTATCGAACATTTCGGGCACCAAGTTGACAACACGTTCAGCCGCATTATCAAACGCAGTGATGTGTTTAATCGTGACTTCACCGTCGGAAATGACTAAGAAAGCGACCGGAGTAATGGTTACGCCGGCGCCACCGCCGCCGCCAAAAATCTCTTTGTTGGTCTTGGACGGAAAATCGGAACCGCCGGAAGCAAAGCCGTAAGTAACCTTAGACACCGGAATAATTGTAATGCCGCCGTCAAGATTCATCGGCTCACCGATGATTGTGCTGACATTGACGAGGTTTTTAACCTTTTCAATGGTTGTTTCCAAAATGCCTGCTGCTGATTGTTCTTTCATTGGGTTGCACCACCTTGTAAGTTTTGAGTTTCTTTATTAGATTGCGGTTCTTTGGCTTTTGCTTTAAAAATTTTAAGAACCACTTTAAACAACAAACGGAACACGAGAACGATGCCGGCGTTGATTAAAAACAACGGCCGAATCGAAATCGCCGCGGAGAACTGCGCGCTGCTGAATGTGCCGATAAAATCCGGCTCAATTTCTACATCATATTTTCGAACGTTTAAGTTCGAGCAAATAAAGCCCATCGCCGGAAACACGTCCTGACAAGTCTCACCGTATTCAATCGCGGTTTTTGCGGCATCGTGGTTGTGGGAAACGACAACCCACAAAAACAGCTCGTCAATAATCAGATGCTTTTTGACGCTTTTCATCATCGAACCGACCGCGTCCGCAGAATCTCGAACCAACTGTTTCACGCCGTCAAAGCCTTGATTTTCATAAAAGGTTTTAAAGGGGTTCGGTTTCTTTTCTGTTTGTGGTTCCTCGGGCGGCTTTTCTTTTTGCGGTTTCTCTTTTTTGGGCTTTTTCTCTTTCTTTTGCATCGGATAAATGTCAAAATGCAGGAACAGCCAACGAAGCCGCAGCTTAAAGCTGTCAAAGTACTCCGCTTCTATTCGGACTTTCACCGAAAGCAAGAGCACAATCAACGCAATAATGCCGAGGATTATGTATAATGCAAGCAACCGACCACCTCCTTTTTGGAAGTTTCAAATTTTATTCTCCCGGGTTATTTTCTTTTTCTTCGCCCGTTTCTTCACTTTCCGCTTCTTTTGCTTCTTCCATCACCGCTTCAATAGATTTTTCCGCGTCATGATTGGGAAGTTCGGGAAGTTCATCTAAAGACGACACCGAGAAACAGCGTAAAAATTCAGGTGTAGTACCGTAAAGCAACGGTCGCCCGGGCAAATCCAGCCGCCCTTTTTCTTCAATCAGCTGTTTTTGGCAAAGCGTAGCGATTACACCGGAGCAATCCACGCCGCGCACCTGCTCGACAAAGGATTTTGTCACCGGTTGATTGTATGCAATTACCGCAAGGACTTCAAACGCCGCTTGTGAAAGCGGTGCGTTTCGTTTAATTTCCAAAACATTACGAATCTGCGGGGCAAATTCGGTTCTCGAGGAAAGCTGATATTTTGTGCCGAGCTTTAAAAGGCAAATCCCGCTGCCGCGTTCATCCAAAGAAGCGGCAAGGTTCAAAAGCACCTGTTCGGCGCTTTCCTCTTCTATTTCAAGCGCTTGGGCAAGCCTGGAAAGCTCCAAAGGCTCACCTGCGGCAAATAAGATTGCTTCTGCCGCCGCTTGTAATTCATTTGCACTAACCATGTATTACTCCCATTCCTGCGAACCGAAATCGTCAAAATTATCGGTTAAAAGCTCCACGCGCATCGCGTCGCCGTCGCCGTCCAAATAGACCTTTTTGGTTTTGGCAAGCTCCAAAACCGCCAAAAAGGTGGCAATCATATCGGAGCGTGACTGCGCATCGGTAAACAGCGCACGAAACTTTTGTTTTTTGCCTTTTTTGAGTTTTTGGTAAATTGATTGGATTTTCGACTGCACCGAAACGATTTTCGTCGCCACAATGCCTTTAAACGCTTCAATCGGCGGCGGCAGTTTCCGCAGCTTTTTGCCGACGACGTTTAAATAGGCTCGAACCAGTTCCCCGGGCTCGTGCAGTCGTGTATAGGTTTGGTCCACTTCAATCTCCGCCGGTTCACGGACAAAATGGTTGAAGCCGTCTGTATGTTGGGCAAGTTTTCCCGCCATAATTTGGCAGTCGCGATATTCCAAAAGTTCGCCGGTCAGTTCTTTTTTTAACTCTTCCGCCTCTTCGTAAACGGGCAGAAGCGAAACCGTTTTGATATAGACAAGCCGCGCCGCCATTTCCAAAAACTCACTGGCAACATACATGTCTTCTTCCTGCATGCGTTTGACATAGTCCACGTATTGCGTGACAAGTTCGATAATCGGAATATCGTAAATATTCAGTTTGTGTTTGGAAATCAGATGTAAAAGCAGGTCCATCGGTCCTTCAAAAACATCTAATTTATAAGAAATTGCTTCCATTTCACGCCACGCTTCTTATCGGAACGGAAAGCCGAGGACGGCATCCATTCCGTTGTAAATCACATTTTCTAAATAGGCAAGCGGCCTGTCTAAAACGCCGAAAAAAATCAGCGCGAACACCAAAAGGATAATATAGCGTTCATACCGCATGTATTTAAAATAATATTTGGACGGAATTAAAAGCTGCAAAATGCGCGATCCGTCGAGCGGCGGAATCGGAATCAGGTTGAAAACCGCAAGGCCGATATTGATAATTGCCGCAAACATAAAGAAATAATAAAATGCAAATGCAATAAAATTTTGCAGGGCAAAAAGTGAAACAACGTTTTTCAGCAGAATAAACACAGCCGCCATTAACAGGTTGGAAATCGGCCCGGCAACCGCGGTGATTGCCATGCCGGCTTTCGGATTTTTAAAATTGCGCGGGTTGACAGACACCGGCTTTGCGTAACCGAAACCGACCAAAAGAATCATCAGCGCACCGATCCAGTCGATGTGCGCCATGGGGTTAAGCGTCAAGCGTCCCGAAAGCCGCGGCGTCGGGTCGCCGAGCTTGGTTGCCACCAGCGCGTGGGCATATTCATGAACAGGCATTGTGCAAAACACAACAAACACGGCCGCAAACAGCGCAATAATCGTTTGCGCGGAAAAGCCGTCTCGAAGAACATTAAAAAGCATAAGAAACTCCTAAATGCATTTGAATATTTATTATACCGTTATATGGACAAATCTGTCAATATTATTGAAATCATAAATTATTTCTTGTGCGGCACTTTTTCCTCGGAAAAGCGACACAATCGCCTCTCCCTGTCCGTCACCGCACTCAAAAAACGCTTCCCCGCCCGAATTTAACACACGAAGCCAGTTTTCGGCGATTGCGCGATAAAAACGCAGGCCGTCTTTCCCGCCTGCCAAAGCGATTTCCGGCTCAAAACGGACTTCATTTTGCAAAGCGGGCATTTCTCCGTCCGGTACATAAGGCGGATTGGAAAGCAAAAGGTCGGCGTGAATATCCGGTAACGCGTCACTTAACGCGTCCGCTTTTAAAATTTCCGCATTTTTCACGCCCAATGCATTTAAATTCTTTTGAAGATAACCAAGCGCCCCGTCATATTTTTCAATCAGCCACACGAAGCAATCCGGGTTTTCGAGCGCCACGGTAAGACCGATACAACCGCTTCCGGCGCAAAGGTCAATCACAGTTTTCATATGCTTTTCCCGAATGGTTTTAACGGCAAATTCCACCAACTGTTCGGTTTCCGGCCGCGGAATCAAAACGCCTTTGCCGACAAAGAAGTCCCTGCCGTAAAACGGCCAAACCCCTAAAATATATTGCAACGGTTCCCCCGAACACCTGCGACGGATAAGCCTTGAAAACTTTTCCGTTTTTTCTTCGTCCGCCTCGTCTTCGGCGTGCGTAATTCGCCAAGCGTGGGACGCTTGGAAGGCTTCCGAAAACAGGCAGCCGCAGTCAAATGCCGCGTCTTCAGTTCCGGCTGTTTGCAACGCCGTCAGTCCGTTTTGAAAAACTTGTGAGACCGTCATCAAAGCGCGTCGTCCTCCGGGTTATCGGTAAGCACCGCTTTCAGCGAAGCGATACCGACTTCAATAATATCGTCAGTCGGTTCTTTGGTGGTAATGCGCTGCATCCAAAGCCCGGGTGCGGAAAGAATTTTCACAAACAGATTGTCGTGCTTTCCGGCATAGCGGATAAATTCATAGCCAATCCCCATTACCAGCGGCAAAATCAGTAATTTTACGCAAATCCACAAAATACGGTTAATACTTGCAAGGCCGGGAAAAATCAAAATCAGCGCGGAAGAAAGCAAAATGCTTAATAAAATCATCACAAACATAAAGCTGGTGCCGCAGCGCGGGTGAAAGCGCTTTTGCTTGCGCACGTTTTCTACGGTCAATTCAAGACCGTGTTCATAGCAGAAAATAGATTTATGCTCCGCGCCGTGATACATAAACACGCGGTGAATGTCTTTCATTTTAGACACAATTGCAAGGTAAGCAATGAAAATGATAACGCGTAAAATGCCCTCGAACAGCGCGTGAAATTTCAGCAAATGATTTTGCGTTACCAAATCAACAAGAAAAGTAGGCAGCCACATAAACAGGAAAAAAGCAAGCGCAACGCCTAAAACAGC
Source organism: Candidatus Fimenecus excrementavium (assembly GCA_018712805.1). Classification (GTDB taxonomy): domain Bacteria; phylum Bacillota; class Clostridia; order Oscillospirales; family Acutalibacteraceae; genus Fimenecus; species Fimenecus excrementavium. The sequence continues at coordinate 33,861 of DVGI01000018.1, forward strand.
GGAAACCGCGCCGATGATATTCATCATTTTTTCACCGAAGTGGTCGTTGATCCAGCGGTCGACCTTCGAAAGATTTTCTTCCTCTTCCGTCAGCCCTTGCGTGGATTTTTCCGCCGACTCCATTAAATACTGATAGCCGGTGACCAAAGACTCCACAAACCCGACAATCCCGCGTATAAGCGGCAAGCCAAAAAACTTATTTTTTTCACGCCAGGGTTTGACTTCCTTATATTCGGTTTCAATTTCTCCGTTCGGCAGACGGACGGACATTGCGGCTCCTTTCGGGCCGCGCATTAGAATGCCCTCAATCAAAGCCTGTCCGCCGACAGAGGTTTTGTGCACTGTTTTTTCTTTCAAATTTATTCTCCTTTCGGCGTTTGACCGCCGTCATCCTCTTGTATAGCTTCCACCGGGAAAATCAGTTGAACGGTCGTCCCTTTGCCGGGTTCGCTTTGTATTTCAAGCTTTCCCTCATGTTTTTCGACAATCTCCGACACCACTGCTAGGCCAATGCCGGACCCGCGCACGGCGGTATTGGCTTTATAAAACTTTTCGGTCACATGCGGTAAATCTTCCGGCGCGATGCCGCAGCCGGTATCCGTTACCGTAATTTCCACGGTATTCTTTTTTTCGGCGGTGGCTTTTACATATACACAGCCGCCTGCATCTGTATATTTAAAGGCATTATCCAAAACATTGAAAAAAACCTGTTTAATACGATTTTCGTCGCCGTACATCTGCACGGAAATTTGCGGGATTGTGCTTTCTAAGTCAATCGTTTCACGTAAAGAACGCTCTTTAAACGTCATTACAACCTCTTTGAGCGTTTGGAGCAAATCAAACCGGTCAAAACGCATGGTCATGTTGCCGCTTTCCATTCTGGAAAAGTCCAAAAGCTCGTCCACCAAATCGGAAAGACGTGCCGATTCGTTGATAATGACCTCTAACCCTTTTTCCTGCAACGCTTCATCTTTGGCGGGCGTGTCTAAAAGCGTCTCGCCCCAGCCTTTAATTGCGGTTAAGGGCGTGCGAAGCTCGTGGGAAATGGTAGACAAAAACTCATTTTTCATGCGGTCGGTTTCATTGATTTCATGCGCCATATTGTTGATGGTCGTGGAAAGTTGACCGATTTCATCATCGTATTTCTGCCCCTCAATGCGCGCGGACCAGTCGCCGTTGGTAATCCGCAAGGCGGTTTCGTTGATGCGCTTCACGGGATATACAATCGAACGGATAAAAAACATTCCTGAAATTGTAACAAAAGCGATTATGACCAAGCAAAGGAAAAGCAGCAGGCAAAACACCGTCCACAGCTGCGCGTCTAAATCCTGCAAAGAAATAATATAGCGCACCGCACCTTGTTGCTGACCGTGTGCACCGTTCAGCATAAAGGTTAAAGACATTATGTGCTCGCCGGAGCTTGTGCGGCCGATCCAGTTGGCTTTCCCGTTTTCTGCGGTTTTGGCTTCGTAATAGTCCGGGTATTCTTCGTTTGCAACCGAAAAGCCGCTGGAGGATACCACGACGTTTCCGTAGCGGTCAATCACCCAAACTTCCATAATATTCTTATCGTTAAAGCTTTCCACAAAATCTTTGGCGCGCAAATTAAACGCTTCATCCGAATCTGTAGAAGACAGGTTGAAATAAGAGCTGACCATACCGGTCGCACGAGAATTCATTGTTAAACGCACCGACTCGTAATACTGTTCTTTGAACAGCATCATCGCGACCGCAACCACGCCGAGCAAAACCACAATGATAACGCCGAGGGTGTTTAACACCCACCGCTTTGTAATTGTGCTCTTGCCGACGGTCAACGAAATCCGCTCCTTTCGCTTTTTCTTAAACAATCCATTTATAGCCCATACCCCAAATGGTGACCAGGTGCTTCGGTTGGGCAGGCTCGTCTTCAATTTTGCCGCGTAAGCGGTGCATGTTGACATCAATGACTTTATCATCGACAAAATAATCGTGGCCCCAAACTTTATTCAGAATAGAGGCGCGCTCCAACACGGTGTTGGGGTTTCGGAATAAATATTCTAAGATTTGATATTCAATTTGTGTAAGTTCAATCGGCTTGCCGTTTTTGAAAAGCAGGCGTTCTTGGGTATGCAGAGAAAAATCGCCGAGCGTGATGATTTTGTCATCTGCTTTTTGCGCCTCTCGTTCTTTCAAAAGAGATACGCGCCTGTACACAGCATCCACACGGGCCATCAGTTCTGACGGCGAAAAAGGCTTGGTAACGTAATCGTCTGCGCCGCTCATCAGTCCGGAAATCTTGTCAATTTCCTGCGCTTTTGCTGTCAAAAGAATAATCCCGACACCGGCATTTTTCTCGCGAATATGTTTACAAACCGCCATACCGTCCATTTCCGGCATCATAATATCCAAAACAACCACATCAATATTGTCGTTGTTTTTATCAAATAAATCCGCAGCCTGTTTGCCGTTTTCTGCTTCCAGCACATCATAGCCGCTTCGCTTTAAGTTGATCACAATAAAATCCCGAATGGATTTTTCATCTTCCGCAATTAAAACCGTTTTCATAAATAGCCCCTTTATGCAGTTAATGTTGAAAAGCGCGACGCAATAAATACGTCGTCAATATCCTCAAGTGTCCCCTGTTCCGTAATTTTGTAAGCATAGGTTAACGAATGGTTGGTGGTTAAAACCGTGTAATCCTCCATTTGTCTGCGCTCCCATTCGACGCTCGGCACCGTAACAATTTCAAATAGCAAACTGCCTCGCTCACCGGCGTGGTTCCGTTTATAAAACGAGCAAATTCGTTCTGCTGTATTATTCACAACCGCAATATTCTTTGCATCCGTCTCTGAGAATGAAAACATATAGGATGACGAATAAATCATCAAATCCCTTTGTTCCGCAGACAAAGCTCCGTTGCTAAACTTAAGCCATGTCGTTAATTCTAACGGTTGGACTTCCTCTCCGGACACCGTTTGCGCGCCGTCGAGTGTTTTGGTAACGGGAATTTCCAACTGACCGTCTTTATCAATATCCGCAGAGGTTAAGGAAGCGGAACGCGCTGTTTCGGAAAAAGCAGACCGATTGGTTTCTGACAGCGGTGCTTTTAAGCTGAAAGCTTCTTTATCCCAATAGATAATATCCGTAATCGCCGTCGTTTCGTTGATTACACTGTCCAAAAAAACGAACGCCGGGCTATCTTTCGTTGGCGGTTGACTTTGCAAAGCCAAAATGCTGACAGCCGGGGTCAACTCCACGATACCCATACTGTATATTCCTAAATCAGAATCCATGGATAAAACTTTTCCGAGCGTACTTGTCTTATCATTAGAAACAGAAATCTCCGCTAAAAAGATTTCGTCTGTGCCGTCTCCGTCAATATCCAAAATAACGGATTGTGTAAACGGCTCACTGACAAGTTCTCGGACGGTTTGGCTCTCTTCCTCAAAAGACGGCGCATAAACCGTGAGTATTTTTCCGCCGCGGCTTTCAAACAACGACCAGCAAACGACAATTTCCGAAATACCGTCAGCGTTCATATCGCAAAAATCAATTTTATAAACTTCAGTGCCTTTGCCTTTTACATCCGCTACCGACTGCCAACGCCCATCGGAAAAGTTCAATACGTGCATATATACAGCTGTTTCATCCGTCGCGTCGCTGTAAAAGGTAATCACCTCTTCTTCGCCGTCACCGTCAATATCATAAAGCACATAGGAAGACCGGTGGGACCCGGTTGTCGGTGTTTTCATTTGAATGGCTTTTCCGGCAGTTGCCAGCTCAAAGGCTTCCTGAATCCCGGAATTTTCTCCCGACAGTTTCGGCGGGCGCATTAAATCATCAATATTGGCAATTGTCGGGGAACAGCCGCAAAAGGTCAATGAAAGGAGGACAAAAAGCAACAGTACACAGAATGCTCTTTTCATGGCTTGTCCTCCTTTATCTCATTCAAGAAGCGGGCGCAGTCACCGAACTAATCCGAACAGAATAAGTTCCCGTTGCCCATGCTTTAGTGTTGCCCTTAATAACAACATTGGCGTCCACCATTTGCTCACCGACCTGCACATCGTAATCTTTCAAATCCAGTTCCACATACAACATGGCGTTCGTCAGTGCGGCAATTTCATCCGACGTGCCGACGACGCGCACATTGGTAATTGAAGACGGAATGACGACAGAAGAAAAGCCGTCTTTTTGTGCCGAAATGGAAATGTTTTCAGCCGGTACGGTAAAAGTCGCCGAGGTTTTACCGGACATATTGATGGTTACTTTGAACCTTGTTTTGCTGTTGGTGATCGTATATTCGGTAATATCCGACGCTTTGAAGTTAAACACATTATATCCGGCATCCAGTTCGGAAAAATCAACCGTGCCGACGCTGATACTTGTGATTTCGTTGATTTTTTCGACAGGAACCGCCGCTTCCACCTGAGAGGGCGACACCGTCACCGGCACGTTTTCATTTAAATACCCTGCCGGCGCATTTTTAAAGGTCACCGTTGTCGGCAAAACAACTTTTTTCAAAACCGGCATCGTCATGGTAATCGCCGTGTCGCCCGTATCAATTTGGACGTTCGAAAGCGTTTCGTTTCCTTCCGTCTGTAATTTGATTTCGGGCTGCGTGGTGGTTGTCGCCGAAAGCGGAGCCGAGATTGTGGTTTCCGCTACGACACCGGTCACTTTGTTCACTTCGGTTGATGGGCCGCTGACGACAACCGTATTTTGTGAAAATACAACATCGCCGAGAATACACCCGTCAATCACGGTTTGGTCATTCGGCGCGGTAATGCGCGGGGTTACGGCAAACTCCGCTTCTTTATAGGTGTCAAAATACACATCAATGTAATTTTGAGAAAGACCGGTAATTTCAAAATCCTTAGAGTTATTGACCGAAGCCTTAAGTTGGAGTGATTTTGTGCCCGCTGAATTTACATAGTTGGTCTGTGCCACAACAGTAATATCTTCCGGTTTAATGGTAGACACGATAAAGCGCTTGCCGGAGACCGTGACATCGACATAAAACTCCGTTTGCCCGAAAGTTTGTAAATTCAGCTGTGCCGGAACGCTGTTTTCCATGTTAATTTGCACAGGCACCGAACTTATAGTCGCTTCCACAACCGGGCTTTTTTCAATCGCGACCCAAATCCAAATGCCGAATGCGAGCACCAAAGAAATCAGCATAACGACTTTGTTATTGTAAACCAAACTGTTTAAGCTTTTCCTTTTTTTGGCGGCCGGCGGATTTCCGGCAGCTGTATTTTTATTTCTTTTCATGCTTATGCCGTCCCTTCAACAGTTTGATAAAACGGTTATCGTCAGAATTGTCCGGTTTTATAAAACTTTCCGTTAATATTTCACGAAGGTCGCCGCTGGAAAGGTTCCGGTTCAGCTCCCCTTTGTATGCTACGGAAATCGCACCGGTCTCTTCGGAAACCACGACAATAAGCGCATCGCTTTGTTCGCTCATACCGATTGCTGCACGGTGCCGAGTACCGAGTTCACTGCTGACATCAGTGTTTTTCGTCAGCGGCAAAATACAACCGGCGGCGCAAATACGCGCATTGCGAATCACTGCCGCGCCGTCATGCAGCGGAGCTTTCGGATAAAAAATGTTACCAATCATTTCCGCGGAAATCACGGCATCCACCGGCGTTCCCGTGTTGATAATTTCGCCTAAAATCGTATCTTTTTCAAAGACCATCAAAGCGCCGATTCGTTTATCGCTCATATCCGTACACGCCTTGGTGACAGCGCGAATCATATCTTGATAAACTTCCTGTCGGCGAAGCTCCTCGCTGTTTTTAAAGCCGAAGAAATTAAAATTGGAAACGCTGCTGCGGCCGACGCTTTCGAGCGCGTGGCGAATCTCAGGTGAAAAGATAACCACAAGCACCAAAAGGATGTTCGAAAAGATAATGGAGAACATATAGGTGCTGACCTGCATATTAAGCAAATAAACCAAAGCGTAAACCGCAAGCAGGAGCACAAAACCTTTGGCAAGTTGAATGGCTCTGGTTTCACGAATCAGTTTAATTGCGCTGTATATGACAAAAGCCACCAAAAGCACATCCAACACATCGGAAATGCTGTTAAAACTCAAAATTGCTTTTCCGATTTCTGAAAACGCTTCGGAAATGGATAAGAATTGTAGCATACGACCACCCGTTTCGACAAAAAAATACAATATACCGCAACATGCATACAAACATAGCATATAATATCACGATATATTGTATCATAATCAAACCGCTTTTGCAATTTGAATTAAAGAAATTAATAAACTATTTACATCTTTTTCCGTTGTGAATGCAGACGGACAAATTCGCACGGTTCCCGACTCCAAAGTGCCGTATTTTCGGTGCGCGGCACCGGCGCAATGTAACCCTGCGCGCACAGCAATCCCCTTTTCGGACAAAAGCCGTCCCACTTCCTCGCTCGGCACCCCTTTGAAGTTGAAAGAAAGCAACGGCACAAACCGTTCTTCCGCACTTTCAAAATCAGTATAGAGTTGAATTTTGGGCATAGTTTTTAAGGCGCGGAATACCTTTCGCATCAGTTTTTCTTCGCGCTTGTGAATTGACTCTAATCCGACGCGTTGTAAGAACCGAACGCCCGCGCCGAGGCCTAAAATGCCGGGCACATTGATTGTGCCGCTTTCGAGCCGCTCGGGGTAAGCTTCCGGCTGGGTGAGCTGTGCGGAAAAATTGCCGGTTCCGCCCTCGATAATCGTGGATAACGGCAAATCCGAATTGCAAAGCAAAATTCCTGTACCCATAGGTCCGTAAAGCCCTTTATGACCGGGGGCACAAAGAAAATCTATGCCGCTTTTTTGCAAATCAAGCGGCAAAATTCCGGCGGACTGCGCGGCGTCTACAATTATTGGAATTTTATATTTGTGTGCAACTGCGGCGAGCTTTTCCACCGGCAAAACTTTGCCGGACACATTGGAAGCCGCCGTACAGACAAACGCCGTTGTGTTATTGCGCATCAGTTTTTCAAAAGCGGCAACCGTTTCTTCATCTGTTTTGCCGGTTTTCGCCGCCGACCAATCGCAAACGCCGGCAAGCTTTAACGCTTCGAGCGGGCGCATAACGGCGTTGTGCTCTAAATCCGAACAAATAAAATGCCCGCCTTTTTTCGCAAGTCCTTTGATTGCAATATTCAGCGATTCGGTGCAATTCTTTGTAAAAATCACCCGTTCCGGCGCGTGCAGACCGAAAATTTCTGAAACAGCGTTACGGACTTCAAACACTTTTTCCGCTGCATCGTAAGCCATTTTATGTCCCGCGCGCCCGGGGTTCGCCCCGTAAAACAAAAGCGCTTCCCGAACTGCCGCAATCACGCCGTTCGGCTTCGGGTAAGTTGTCGCCGCGTTGTCAAAATAAATCATTGCTCCCACTTCGCGTCTAAAACTTCCACGCCGGCGCGCCGTAAGATTTCAGGAACATTCATCGGCGGGTCGCGGAGAACCAGAGAATAGCCGCAGCCCTCGTTTTTCTGCGGCTTCGGTGTTTTCACAACCCGCGCGCGGATGCCGTACCCCTGCAAGACATTTCTGCCTTTCATTGCATAGGTAACGGACCCGACTTTTATTACCATTTGACGCATCCTAACCACCACCAATTTCTTGCTACATTCTATGCTGGAAATCTTCCGGCAGTGCAAAAAAACAGACAACCGTTAAAAATCGGCTATCTGTTTTCGTTCTTCTTCTGAAATTTCCCGGCATTCTCCGGGGGAAAGCGACGGGTCCAACGCCAAATTGCCCATATGCGTTCTTTGAAGCGCTGTCACGGGATTGCCGACCGCAGCAAACATCCGCTTGATTTGGTGGTATTTCCCCTCACAAATTTTGATTTTTACCTGCGTTTCCGTGCCCGGAATTCGCTCGACAATTGCCGACAAAAGCTTTGTGCCGTCACGAAGTTCGAGCCCCGCACGAAGGCGGTTGAGGCTTTCCTCGTCCGGGCGCACGGTAAGCGTCGCGAGATAGGTTTTCTAAATGTGGTTTTTCGGTGATAAAATGCGGTGGGCAAACGCGCCGTCATCGGTCAGAAGCACAAAGCCGGTCGTGTCTTTGTCGAGCCTTCCCGCCGGGAACAAGCCGTTACGCCGCAAAGTATCCGGCACAAGGTCCACGACGGTTTTTTCACGGCCGGAATTGCTCGCCGAAACCACGCCTTCGGGTTTGTTAAGCATAATATATACAAAACGCTTATATTGAAATGGCTCGCCGTTTACAAGAATGCTTGCCGTTTCGGGGTCGATTTTCATATCGGCGGCGGTCACTTGTTGTCCGTCGACCAATACACAGCCCTTACGGACAAGCGTTTTCACCTCTTTTCGGGAAAGCGAGCCGCTTTGTGCCAACATTTTATCTATCCTTTCAAGCATTCTGTTTCACATCCTTTTTACCCTGCGGCAGTCGTGCTTTCCGCTTGTTGTGTTGTGTTTTCGGCCCCGGGCGCGACGAACCCGTGCATAAAGCCGTCGAGCTCCGTTGAGGAAACATCTCCGCCGATGACCTGCCCGTCATACACCAAAAGATTGGCGTGGATACAATCGCGGTTTTCATAGCCCGGGTAATTGGTCACCTGATAGGTCCAGCATTTCACGCGCCGCGCGGCATACAGCGACAAATCAAACCCCTGAGATTTTTGCAGTTCGTTGTAAGCCGTGTAGGTGTCGTCAAAAGTTTCGGGAATAATGACCTCTTTGACTTCGACCGGGTCCTCGAGAACACTCCAGCCGAACTGCGAAAGGTAGGCAATTCGCTCCTCGGCCGTAGACGCCTTTAAATTCATATTCGAGTTGTTGGAAGCCTCGACGCCCTTTTTCGACACGACAAAAAATGCAATGGCAACAGCCACGATACAGGCGATTAAAATATAAAGCTTAACCTGCCTTTTGTGCACGGAAAACACGAACATAAACATTCACCTCGTACACATATATATGCGACGAGGTGAAAATACATGCAAAGCTATAAACTTAGTTTTCGACTTTTTTGTGCTGTGCCGCAGCCCGCAGGGACTGGCGTGCACGGCGGATTTCGTTGACGGAATTGGTAAGGCTTTCGTCGGCAAGCGCGACAATGTTTTCCACATATTCGCTTGCGCTTGAACGCATATCGTTCGCCCATTTCTGCGCCTGGTCGGTAAGTTCAGACGCCGTGGCACGAGCGCCCTCAACGATTTCGCCCGCCTGGGTGCGCGCTTGTGCCATAATGTCGGCGGCGGAAATCTCGGCACCTTTGGTGATTTCGTGCTCCGCAACAAGCTCTTTTGCACGCTTGTGCGCAGCGGCAATGATTTCGTCTGCAGAATTCTGGGCGGCGGTCAAAATTTCTTTCCGTTCGGAAGCAATTTTACGCGCCTGCATCAATTCGTCGGGCATATTCAACCGAATGTCCTCAATAACCCGGCGAATGTCCTCCACATTGACAAGCAAATTGGAAGTAAACGGAACGCTTTTCCCCTCTTCCAAAATATCTTCGATTTCATCCAGCAAGCTTTCTATTGTCATTCTCTTTCACCTCTGCTGATTCTTTTGATTATATCGTCACGAATTTCCTCGGGGACAAAATTGCTGATATCCCCGCCCAATTCGCAAACTTGTTTCACAACGCTGGAACTTAAAAACATGTTCTCGGCGGTGGTCGTTACAAAAATCGTTTCCAGCTCGCTGTTGAGCTTTTTATTGGTCAGCGCCTGCTGAAATTCATATTCAAAGTCGGAAACCGCGCGAAGCCCTTTCACAACGGCAACCGCGTTTTTTTGACGCGCGTATTCCGCCAAAAGGCCGTCGTATTGCTCCACTTCCACGTTTTCCATATCCCGCGTGCAGCGTTTGAGCAAATCCACGCGTTCGTCCGCGGAAAAGACATAAGTATTGCGCTTATGGTAATTGGTCATCACCACCACAAGCACTTTGTCAAACATCTTAGCGCTGCGGCGGATAATGTCCAAATGCCCCATGGTGACCGGGTCAAAACTGCCGGGACAAATGACTGTTTTCATAGCGTTTCCTCTTGATTTCTGTATGTCGTCAGTTTGGTTTTGGAATATTTGTATTCGCGGAATTTCGTAAGTGTTCCCGCCGTTTCGGGAAGCTCCTCGCGCGCGTCGGTTTCACAAACGACCAGCGCGCCGGGTTTACAGCAGCGCGCCGCAACCGGCAGTGCGTTTGCCACAAGCTCTTTTCTATAAGGCGGGTCTAAAAACACAATGTCAAACTTTTCCTGCGTATTGCGCATATAGGTAAAAGCATCCGCATTCAAAACCACGGCGTCGTCAAACAACTTCGTAAGTTTCAAATTCTCTTTGACCGTTTCAAAAGCCGCTTTGTTTTCATCAATAAAATAGGCCTTTGCAGCACCGCGGCTGAGCGCCTCGATACCAAGCTGACCGGAACCGGCAAACGCGTCAAGCACCGTTGCTCCGTCCAGCTCAAAATGGACAATGCTGAACATTGCCTCTTTGACTTTGTCAGAAGTCGGGCGGACAACGTCCTCCCCTTCGAGCGTTTTGAGTTTTCGGCCTCTTGCCTTACCTGTAATGACCCGCATGGCACACTCCTAAAAGATTACAATGCTATTTTTCACTATTTTAGCATAAAAGTCAACTAAAATCATCATTTTTTTAAAGAGAGCAACAAATTTTTCAGCTCTTGGGTGTTGGTTACGGTCGTTTTTACGCCGACTTTTTGTAAATCGGCAAGGTCACGGAAGCCCCAAAGCACGCCGATTGCGTCCATACCGGCGTTTTTCGCCGTCTGGATATCCACGTCGCTGTCGCCGATAAACACCGCTTCGTCTTTGGTAACGCCCATTTTAGAAAGCGCGTAATACACCCCGTCCGGCGCGGGCTTGTTCGGTCTGCCGTCCACGCTGCCGACCACGGTTTTAATATATTTCCCGAACAAATCACCGCAAAGCGCCTGCGCGGCAAAATCCGCCTTGTTGGTGACGATTGCCATTTTATAACCGGCTTCGTAAAGCGCTTTCAGCATATCGGAAATGCCGTCGTATTCGGCGGTTTTATTTTCCATATTATGTTTATAGTGTTCGCAAAACGCTTCGTAACATTCTTGCGTTTTTTCGGGCGTTGCGCCGGCGGGCACCGCACGTTCAATCAGTTTGCGAATCCCGTTGCCGACAAAGCGGCGCACTTCGTCATAGCTTCTTTCGGGAAAACCGCAGGACTGCAAGGCAAAGTTCGTGCTGTCCTTTAAATCGTCCAGCGTATTGAGAAGCGTTCCGTCCAAATCAAAAACAATAGCTTTTTTCATGTTATTCATCCTCTTGGTGATAATAGGCGTAAATTTTTTCCGCCGTTTTTCGTTGTATGCCCTCCGCCTTGCAAAGCTCCTCCACGGAAGCTGAACGAATGGCGGTCAGCGTTTTAAAGTGTTTTAAAAGCGCCTTTGCCTTGTTTTCGCCGATGCCGTCGATTTCCGTAAGCGTCAGCGCAAGGCTACGTTTGGCGTGCTTGCTGTGGTGATAAGCGACCGAGAAACGGTGGACCTCTTCTTGTATATCGGAAATCAATGTAAAGACGCGCCGTTTCGACTGGATTTCAATTTCACCGCCGTTACATGCAATCGCGCGGGTGCGGTGTTTGTTGTCTTTCACCATACCGAACAGCGGCACCTGCAACCCGTGCGCTTGGAGCACCGGCATCACAGCGTGCACCTGCCCGATACCGCCGTCGAGCAAAATCAAATCGGGGAGCCTGCCGAAACCCTCGCCGCTGTCTTTGCATTTTTCATATTCTGCAAAGCGCCGTTCGAGCACTTCGTGCATGGCTCGGTAATCGTCATTGCCGGTAAACGACTGAATTTTAAAGCGTTTATAAGCGCTTTTCAGCGGTTTGCCGTCTTGGAACACGACCATACCGGCGACGCTGTCCTGACCGGCGGTATGGGAAATATCGTAAGATTCAATATAATTGGGTGTGCGTTCAAGCCCCAGCAAATCCCGCAGTTCTTCGAGCACCGCGACGGATTTTCCGGTTTTGCCGAGCTTTAACGCCAATTTTTCCTGCGCGTTTTCGCGGCACATGTGCACAACTTCCAGTTGCTCGCCGCGTTTCGGGCAAACGATAACCACCTTTTTGCCTTTTTTCTCCGAAAGCCAGCGCTCCAAATCTGCCTGCCCTTCTACCCCGCCGTCCACGGTGACGCGGCGCGGAATGTTGCGCTGCATAGAATAATAGGAAGAAATCGCAGACGACATCATGCTTTGGGTACTTTCGGTTTTATCAAAAAAGAAATGTTCGCTGTCAAACAGCCGCCCGTCTGAAAAACGAAGCACGGCAAGGCAAACGGTGTTTTCCGACTCCGCTATGGAAAAGACGTCCTGTTCTTCCACGGACTTGAAAACGACTTTTTGCTTGTCCTGCATGCGCTGTATGGCGCGAATCCGGTCGCGCAAAGTCGCGGCGCGCTCAAAGTCCATATCTTCTGCCGCCTGCTGCATTTGCGCTTCCATGGAACGCAGGATTTCTCGCGTATCGCCTTTTAAAAAGCGAAGTGCCTCTTCGACGCGTTCGGCGTATTCTTTTTGTTTCACTTTCCCTGTGCAGACACCGCAGCACTGGTGGATATAATAATTTAAGCAAGGGCGGCTGCGGGTAATTTTTCCGTCAAAGGTTTTGCCGCATTGCGGGAGCATAAAAATCTTGTTGGCGGCGTCCACGCTTTGCTTAACGGCATAAGAACTGGTGTACGGGCCGATATATTCTGCGCCGTCGTCATATTTTTGCAAAACCGCCGTTATGGTTTTGTATTTGTCGCCCGCCACGCGGATATAGCTATAACCTTTATCGTCTTTGAGCAGGATATTGTATTTCGGCATATGCTGCTTAATCAAGCTGCATTCGAGCACCAGTGCTTCAAACTCGCTGTCGGTCACAATATAGTCAAAATGGTCCATGTTTTCGACCATTTTGCGCACTTTGATTGTGTGGCCGTTCGGCGAGCCGAAATATTGGCTGACGCGGTTTTTGAGCGCTTTTGCCTTGCCGATATAAATAATTTCATTTTGCTTGTTTTTCATGATATACACGCCGGGCAGCAGCGGAAGCCGCATTGCCTTTGCGCGCAGTTCAGCACGCTTTTCGTTCAAAACCTCACCACCTAAAACGCCGTGATACAAAATCAGACACACCGAAGCAAACGCGCGGCGTGTCTGTGGGAAATCATATTCTAATTATGTGTTATTCAGCAAAACCGGATTCAACCAGTTTCACAAGACCTTCAACGGCTTGTTCCTCATCGGGACCGCCGGCAATAATACGGATTTTCGTGTCGCCCATGATGCCGAGGGAAAGAACACCGAGCAAGCTCTTTGCGTTCACTCTTCTTTCGTCCTTTTCGACCCAAATCGAAGATTTGTATTCGTTCGCCTTCTGGATAAAGAAGGTAGCCGGACGAGCATGCAGACCAACTTGATTCTGAACAACAACTTCTTTAACGAACATAATCATTCTCCCCATATATCAAAATAATAGGAATAGGTTTATCCTGCTTTCCAGTAACATATTATACCACAAAACTTGTCCTCGTCAACGGTTAAAACACGATATATGGGGGATTTTGCAAGATTTCAGTGGGTGTTCCAAAGTCGATTTATATTCACAGCTTCAACTTTGTGCAAATTGACAACAGGAATTGCGTACACATATTGAATATACACAAAAAATTCGCGAAATTAGTTGAGAACACGCTGGTGCACGGTCGGGGTGCTCGAGGAAAGTGTTCCAAACTTGCAGCCGGCGGCTTTGTAATACTCAATAATGGCCGGCAGCGCCGCCACAGTGGTTTTTTTTGCGCCGGCGTCATGCATCAAAACAACAACCGTTTGCTTGGACGGCAGTTTTCGGCAATTATTAATTAATGTCGCCGCCGGAATCGAATTCCCGTTGGCGTCGCCGGAGGAAACATTCCAGTCAAAATAAACATAGCCTTTGTCCGCCATTTGCGCAGTTAAGCGGCTCATAATGCCCTTGTTGTATTTCCGGCTGACGGTATTGCTGCTCCCGCCGGGAAAGCGGACAACATTGCTTCGCACGCCGGTTTCGTTATAGACCAAATCCGAAATCTGCTGTAAATCCTGAAAATAAGCGGTTTCGGAAGAATAGATTTTTTTATAGTCATGCGAGTAGGAGTGCAGCGCGATTGTGTGACCGTCGGCAACAATGTCTTTCATATATTTATTATATTTCCCGCCGTTAATGACAAAAAAAGTCGCCTTGACGCCATATTGCTTCAAAATCCGAAGCACTTCCGGCGTGCGAGACGACGGGCCGTCATCGAACGTCAAATAAATCGTTTTGGCGGACAAATCGGGGACTTTTGAAGGCACGGTCGGTTGTGGTTGGGGTTTCGGTGTTGCCGGGGTTTCTTCCGGCTTCTCGGTTGCTGTCGCTTTTTTCAGCGCAATTTGTTTATTAAGCTCAGAAATCTTATCGTTCAGCTCATTTTTTTCGCTCTCATACGCCGCACTTTGCTCGTTTAACGCGTCCTGATAAGAGGATGCTTCCTGCTGCTTTTGCCCGGCAAGGCTTTCCTGCGCCTGCTGTGCGCTTACAAGTGCTTCGGAAGCGGAGGCGGAATTTTGTTTTAATGTTTTATATTTTGAACCTGTGACGGCGAGCGCAATGGATAAACACAAAATAACAGCCGCTAACACGAGCAAAATCATTCTTTCGATACGAATGCGTTTTTTTGTCATAATGCACCTTCTTTCGACAAATCTTTCTACCCCCATAGTAAGCGGAATTTTTAGGAAAGTCAAGTTACAAATTCTTACGAAATTCTTAATACCGCGTAAGAATTATCCTGCCCTGTTTCTAAAGCAAAAAAAGCAAATAAGCAAAAAAAGAAAGAGCAGAAAATCTGCTCTTTCAAAACGTCTTGTTGATTCAGTTAGATTTGCTCTTTAACTTTGGCAGCCTTACCGACTCTGTCGCGCAGGTAGTAAAGTTTGCTTCTGCGGACTTTACCGGAACGAACCAATTCGACCTTTGCAACGTTGGGAGAATTTACAGGGAAAACTCTTTCCACGCCGACACCGTAAGAAACGCGGCGAACGGTAAAGGTTTCGGAAACGCCGCTGCCTTTGACAGCGATAATCGTGCCTTCAAAAACCTGAATTCTTTCTCTTTCACCTTCACGAATCTTTACGTGAACTTTCACAACGTCGCCAACTTTAACGTGCGGACGGTCTTCTTTAATCATGCCTTCGGTAATCACTTTCAATGCGT
>DVGI01000019.1 GCA_018712805.1 Candidatus Fimenecus excrementavium
CTGGCTGTGACGGTTCTCTGTGTCTGGTATGGAATCGCGGTCCTGTATGGGGCTGACAAAGGCTCGGCATTTGCGGGATTTCTAAAAATGCTGTCAGGAATCATGTTCCTGGCTGTGATCCTGCAGTATGAAGAAGATGAAAGGCGGGAGCTCTTAAAGGCGGTTCCCTTTGCAGGGATCCTCATTATAGTGGTGGGCGTATTGGCTTGGCTAACAGGTGTGGGAGAAAATTTTCTCTTTTTAGAAGGGAGATTTGGCGGGACACTCCAGTATTCCAACACGATGGCAGTGTATTTCCTCGCTGGAATGATCGTCCTGGAGGAGGGGGAGGAACTGTCCTGGGGGCTAAAGGCGAGGAGCCGTACAATAGGAGTTGCCATGCTGTTTGCCGGCATACTGGCAACCGGGAGCAGAGCAGTCTTTGTAATAGCGGCAGTATATCTTCTTGCGACCGCTTTTTTAAAAAAGCAGCTCCGGGCAGTGCATTTGGTTCTTCTGTTTCTGGCCGCTGCCGGAGGAACGATCTATGTTGTGTTCACATCGGACTTCCAGAATATAGGGAGGTTTCTTACGATCTCTGTACACTCCAGCACATTTCTGGGGCGATTCCTATACTGGCGTGACGCGGTCGCTTTGATCCTGGATCATCCTCTGGGAGTAGGATATGGCGGATATGAACCTTTGCAGGGACTCTACCAGTCGGGGGTCTACAGGACAGAATTTGTTCACAATGATCTCCTGCAGTATGTGATAGATGTGGGAATTCTGCCGACGGTTTTCTATGCAGCGGCAATTGCCGGAAGCCTTGCGGCGAAAAGTGTCGGAAAGCTGAGGAGACTGCTCCTTCTGGTGGTCGTTCTCCACAGTCTGTTTGATTTTGATATGCAGTACCTGGCAATATTTTATCTGGTCATTCTCTGTCTGAATATTGATGAAGGCAGGGTGAGAAACGTGGAACTCCGAAAGAAATGGGTAATGGGCATGTTTGCTGTGCCCGCAGGCGTGTGGGCCTGGTTTGCGTCTGTGCTGATCGCAGGATTCCTGGGAGATGCCGGTACCGCATATCGGCTGTGGCCTGCCTATACAGATGCCGCGCAGAAGCTTCTTGAAGATGCGGACTCTTTGGAGGAAGCCAGGGATATAGCGAGAGATATATTGAACACGGCGCCGCATCTTACAGTTGCTTATAATACGCTGGCTCTGGGCGCTCTGGAAGAACACGATGAAGAAGCGATGATAGAGTATGAAAAGGAAGCGCTTTGCCGTCATCCCTATATCCTCGATGAATACGTTTTCTATCTGCAGATACTGTCCCGGCAGATATCCTGGTGTCAGGAAAATGGTGACAAGGAAGGATTTGAAAAATGCAGAGATGCGGCTCTGGAAATCCCGGACATGCTGACGCGGCTGCAGGACAGAACCAGTCCTCTGGGGTGGAAAATCCAGGACAAACCGCAGACGGAGCTGCCGGAAGAAGCGCAGGAGTACCTGGAAATCCTGGAACAGCTGCGCGGATAGCGCAGCTTAACAGGTCTGCTCCAGTTCATTCAAAAGTGAGCGTACAAATTCTTCGGTTTCTTTGGGAGAGCAGGCAATAGAAAGATCGTCCAAACTGGACAGGTAATCCCAAAATGCCTGCCCGATACTGACCTCTTTGATGTGAAAGCTGATGAATGTATCCTGGCTTTCCAGAAGGCAGAGAAAGACCGTGTAATCAGAGAAAACCTCGCAGTAGGCTCTGGGCAGGCAGAGAGAGCCGCTTCGGAGCATAGTATAGTTCCCGGAAGAAAACGGATCTTTCAGAAAATGAAGCAGCATACGGCGGCGTTCCTGTGGGGAGAAGGTGACAGGCAGACAGCCGTATGGTCCGGACAGCGAACCGGTTCGGGCGAAATCTCTGATGCCATCCGCTGTAAAAAAGTCCTGGAAAGTGCTGTCCCTTTTCTCAGATAATTTCCGGGACATTTCCAGAAGAGAGCTGGGACGGGTATTGTCTCCGAAGGTGCGTAGAAAAAGTTCCTGACTATCCAATAGTGAATAGATGCAGGGCTGTGATTCCAGCACTTTGGAACTGCCGTTCAGGGAAGCTGTGATCGTGCAGTAAAAATTCATGGCCTCCTCAGGAGTCTTTTGGGTAAAAAGGAAGGGGAGAGCCAGGTTAAACTGTCTGTCAAATTCTTTCTGCAGAGTTGCTACGCAGGAAGGCGTATCTAGGGTCATGTGGTGCTGCATATCTCCGGAGAGAAGCAGCGCCTTTTTTTCTGTGAGTACAAAATACGGGAAAAGGACGGTGCTGCTTTCTGAAAGAGTGTCTGATGTATAAAAATAAGAAGGACTGTAATTGCAGCCTGTGCAGGAAAAGCCCAACACGCAGTTGAGTATTTCCAGATTGGCGTTTGCATTGTCTGATGCTTCCGGGGTCCGGACCATTCGGAAGAGATGGCGGAGCGCAAAGCTGCACTGGTATTTTGCGCGCAGATAGAGCAGTGCCTGGAAAAAGGAAATATGGGTGGCGGGCAGGTTTGTACACAGGCAGGCCGGCTCCTTTTCTGAAAGGAGAGCTTCTTTGAGAAAATGAGAGACAGCCTGGATGGTATCGAAGGATGCAGGTGCGCAGGAGGTATAGAGATCTCCCGGATATCTCCGGAAGCTGAGATGCTCCAGTATGCCCTTGATATAGAGACGGTTATAGTAGACTGTTTTTCCCAGGGATTCTGCTTCGTAGAGCTCCAGAAGCTCCTCCTGCTGCTGGATGTTGAGCCGCAGATAAGGAAGAAGACGTTTTACAAAATCTTTCCCCGGAAGGCGTTTGCCTGAGACCATCCTCTGCAGAGAGGTGCGGTCAAGCCCGGAAATTTTTGCGAGCTGGTAGACGTTTGTGCCGGCGTGCTCTATATGCGCCCGGCATTTATTGCTGAAATCTGACATGAAAAAATCCCCCTCATGAAATGCTGTATATTATTTTACATGATTAGGTGTATTATGACAATGTTACTCTTGGAACACAGAGGGAAAAAGACAGGCACAATGCCTGGCACATATTGCGCTGTGGAGAGGGGACCGGAGTATAATAAAGTCTGGAGTATTTTACCTCGTATAATCAGGACTATAGGAGGGGAAAGGAGTAACTATCAAAATGAAGAGAACGAGAAAGTGGGGGGCGCTCCTGCTGGCCTTTTCTCTTGCTTTTGCTTCGCTGACAGCCTATGCGGCACCTGAGAGTGAACAGGAGGTTGTGGATCAGGATCAACAGGAAACACAGCCAGGCGGACAGGAAGAGGAAACGGGAACAGAAGATATGGCGGATGCTTCGGGACAGCATAACAGCTTTGCGCAGGGAGGAGACAATGTCCAGACGGATACTGCGGATATAACGGAGTTTTCGCTGGCGGATGCACAGAAAGAAAACAGTCTCCTGACAGATGCGCCTACGAATGAGGGGGAAACGAATTCGGCGGCTGTGGAAATTCCGGATGAGAATCTTGCGGCTATAATCCGGTCGAATCTGGAAATGGAACCGGATCAGGTGATCACGGAAGACGATATGAAAAATCTTCGATATTTATATTCCGGTACGGAGGCGGGAGTAAAGGACCTGGACGGACTTGAGAAAGCTGAAAATCTGACCAGCATTAACCTGCCAAATGGAGAGATAGAAGATCTGACACCATTGGAAGATCTGAAAAACCTGGTCTATATCGGGCTTGTTAACAATAAGGTAAGCGATATCACTGTCCTGGAGGGAATGAGCTCTCTGATGCAGGTGGTGCTGGATGGGAATCCGGCGGCTTCATACGTGTTTGAAAAATATCTGGAGCCGGCAGCTGAGTCCATTGTGTTCAGTGAGAATGAGGTTATGGTCACACCGCAGTTCAATGTATTCCAGCTGAATACACATGTGCTGAAAATCACCCTGCCATCAGAGTACAGCGATACAGCTGAACTGAATAGTGACGAGTATGGCTCTATCTATACGCTCACTATGAAACAAGCGGGGACAGTGACAGTCAACGCATCCTATGAAGGAGTGACAAAACCCGTGCTTACCCTTACGGCTGTGGAGCCGGAGGAGGAAGTGGCCGAGGAGGACAAGACGGACGTGCTTCCCGAGCTGACAGGAAACGGAGCGGGAGGTGTTCTATATGGCGGCGGTATCTGGGATTTCTCGGGGGAAGGACCAAAGAAGGTTTCCGGAGACAAGAAGATGACAAGCTATATCTCGCGGAAGGTATACTTTACGGATACGACAAACGAGATGGACGCACCCTATGAACAGGCGGGGCTGGATGAGAACGGAGCTCTGTACTACTGGCCCTCTGCTGATGACAGAGAGGGCTACAGGGGACCCGTGAAGGTGGCGGACAGTGTTCAGTCTCTGTGCAACAGCGGATACCTG
Organism: Candidatus Fimenecus excrementavium; assembly: GCA_018712805.1. Classification (GTDB taxonomy): domain Bacteria; phylum Bacillota; class Clostridia; order Oscillospirales; family Acutalibacteraceae; genus Fimenecus; species Fimenecus excrementavium. The sequence continues at coordinate 4,397 of DVGI01000019.1, forward strand.
GATATGAACGGTGTGTATCATTTCTGGAAATACGATTACAAAGACGGCGAGATCGGCCCGATGGATGAATATACCGTATCTGGCGTCGTGGAAGCCACAGATGGCTATCTTAAGCTTTCTGACGGAAGAGTTGTAGACAATTATCTGGAGTGGACGAAGGATAAGGGCTACAGCCTTCTTCCCTCTCTGACTCCGGAAGCGCAGATCGCTAAAATGTACAATGGAATCGCCCTGGACGAAAGTGGAAAGCTTTACTTCCTGTCAGGAGATACATGGGAGTGGATGGTAGGAGTGAAAGACTATAGCGATCAGTATATCCTTATGAATGACGGGCAGTGTCTTTCCTGGAGCATAAATGTGGAGGATGGCACAAGAACAGTGATCGCAGAGGGCGTGGATTCCCTGATAGGGGATCTTCTCGTCAAGGACGGTAAGGTCTACGGCGTGAGCCATATCTTTGAAGGAAATGAATGGAGATATGAATTGCGCGGGGGGATTGAGAATCCGAAGCAGGCTGTCGGCGAACTCCTTCTCACCGAAGAAGGAAATGTGTGGAATCTGTCCGATGACAGTGCGTATATCCTGATGAATTCAGTGGTGTCGATCACGGCAGGCAGATGGGCAGATGCAGAAGGCTACTATTTGGTAAGAGAAGACGGGACTGTGTGGAGAGCGCTTCCGCCGCTAGCCCCTGTTAAAGTATTTGCACCGGAAGGACTGGAGGACGAACAGCCTTGGACAGATACCGATGAGGAGACAGGTATTTCCGGATCTGCGAATAGCTCCGAAAATATTCCGGAGGGTGCGCGCCTTGTTGCGGAGGCTGTGACAGAGGCGTCGGAAGAGCATAAGGAGAATTACACGGCCCTTGAGACAGAGGTGAAGAAACAGTATAATGAGTATGCAGGAATGAAGGTGTATGATATCTCTCTGATGCGGGGAAATACAGAGGTTAAACTTAATGGCAAAACAGTGCAGATCAGCGTTCCGCTGCCGGAGGGATTCAGCGCGAAGGTGGCTGTTCTTCATCAGAAGGATGACATGACAGCGGAAATCTTGCCACGTACTGTTGCTGGAGGAAATGTTGTTTTCTGGACAGACAGCTTCAGTCTGTTCGCTCTGATCGATCTTGGGGAGAAGGAAGGCCAGGATCCTGATCCGGGAACAGATCCCGTAACACCGCCTGGAGGAAATCCGGGAACCATTCCCGGAGGCGGCCAGGGACCTTCATCGGGAGCTGCGACAGGTTCGGGCGGCGGAAATGCAACTGGAACTGCGCAGAACACAAACGTGCAGGCGAAAGCCAGTGCCGCCAGAACAGGAGATGAGTCCTCTGCGGCCGTGTACGGAATTTTCGCCGTGACAGCAGGAGCTGTGGCGGTCTGCGCGGCAGTCAGGAGCAGGCGCAGAAAAGCCGAGTAATATCCGGCGTAGAGCTGTAAAAAGCCGTAAAAAGATGAAAAACACATTGACAAATACAGGTAAGTGTGCTAAATTACAGTAGTAACTGCCGAAGACAGCAGGTGCTGAAAAGCGTAAGTGTGAAAACGCCTGCCGAGGAAGAATAGATTTAGTACATTGCGTATGAATTTCTACCCCTCTGTGCCTTTGGACGCAGAGGGGATTTTAATTCGGCCATAAATCTGTCGGCGGTGCAAGAACCAAAAATCTAACAAGGAGGTGCACCATTCGTGGCAAAAGTTGAGTTAAAACAGCCTATCGTTCAGGC
>DVGI01000020.1 GCA_018712805.1 Candidatus Fimenecus excrementavium
TTTTACTTGGAGGTTTTCTTTTCCTCAACGCCTTTTTCGGGCTTGCCCTTGCTCGCCCTGTTTTTCTTTACTAAAGCGTTTTTATTCCCCCGGTAGAACCGGGGGTTTATTTCTTTGCTGAAGAACAAAAAGGCCCCCTTTCCGCAAGATAGCGGAAAGGGGGATTTTGTTGTTTTGGGCAAGGTGAATTACAAATCGTTCGTAGGGACAGGGCTTGTCCCTGTCCGCAAAACATTTGCAAAGCCGATGTCGGGAGGACAAGGCTGTTTTCGGAACAAAGTAAAAGTCACGATTCGCTGCACGCCGGCGCGTGCACGGGGAACCCCCGGCGAGGGTTCCCCACGGCAAAACAGTCCGCCGGACTGTTTTGCCTCCCCTCCTGCGCTTCCTTGTAAAAAAGAATTTCGCCCTGTGCGCAGGGCGACCAAAGGCGCTGCCTTTGGATTGCGCCGCCTTTTGAAAAAGGCGGGCGAAAACTTTAATGTTTGCTTTGACAACTTTTGTGGGGACGTATCACTCTGCCCGCCCGCAAAATCACAGCAAAGCTGCTTCCGGGTCAAAAAAGAAAAGGTAAAATCGCACTGCCTGCGCGTGTTTGCCGTGCGCCAGCGCGCACCGCACAAAAAAGAGACGGAAAAATCCGTCTCTTTTTTCTTTTCTGATTTACTTTTTCCCTTTGATTGCGTCCCAATAGGCTTTTGCCGCCTGTTCGGTTTTGTTGTCGCCGAACTTGTAATACTGCCGGCCCAAGAGCGCGTCGGGCAAATACTGCTGTTCGACCCAGCGGTGGGGGAAACTGTGGGGATATTTATAAAACTGCCCTTTGTTCTTTACGTCGTCGCCGTCATAATGCTTGTTTTGCAGGCAACGCGGAATCCGGCCGTAATTCCCCTTTTGCACGTCCGCCATTGCCGCGTCAATGCCCGCTTCGCCGGTGTTGGACTTCGGGGCGGTTGCAACGAGAATGACTGCGTCCGCAAGCGGGATTCGCGCTTCGGGAAGCCCGACTGCAAGCGCCATATCGCACGCCGCTTTGACAATCGGGATAATCATCGGGTACGCAAGCCCGACGTCCTCCGCCGCGCACACCATAAGCCTGCGCACCGCAGACGGCAAATCGCCGCCCTCTAAAAGCCGTGCCAAATAATGGAGCGCTGCGTCCGGGTCGGAGCCGCGCATGGATTTTTGAAACGCAGAAATCACGTCGTAATGTTCGTCGCCCGCGCGGTCATAGCGAAACGCATTGCCGCCGGTGAGGGCGTTGACTTCTTCCTCTGTAATCGTCTTGTTGCCGTTCTCATCCGGCTTTGCCGCAAGCACCGAAAGTTCGGTGAAATTCAGCGCCTTGCGCACATCGCCGCCCGAGGCGGTCGCAATGTCGGCGCAAACGTCATCGGAAACGCTGATTTTGCAGTTCTGCTCTTTTTCTAAGAACGCAAACCCCCTTTTCACCGCGGGCACGATTTCTTCGGGCGTAATCGATTTAAACTCGAACACCGTCGAACGGCTCAACACCGCACTGTACACATAAAAATACGGGTTTTCCGTTGTGGACGCAATCAGCGTGATTTTGCCGCTTTCTATGTATTCAAGTAAGGATTGCTGTTGCTTTTTATTGAAATACTGAATCTCGTCGAGATACAAAAGAATCCCGTTCGGCGCGGCAAGCGTGCCGAGTTGTGCGACAATATCTTTAATATCGGCGGTGGAAGCGTTCGTGCCGTTGAGCTTTCGCAAGGTGCGGTCAGTCGTTTTGGCGATAATCCGCGCAAGCGTGGTTTTGCCCGTGCCGGACGGCCCGTAAAAAATCATATTCGGCAGTGTGCCGGAGGCAATAATATTCCGCAGCGGCATATTTTCGCCGAGCAGGTGTTTCTGCCCGACCATATCCTCTATGGTTTCAGGACGGATTCTGTCCGCAAGCGGGGAGGCCATAGTTCTTACTCCTTTACAAGAATCGGCAAAATATCTTCTGCCGTATTTACAATATATTCTGCGCCGTACTTTTCAAATTCCTCGCGGCTGCCGAAGCCGTACAATACGGCAATACAAGGAAGCCCGGCGCGGTGGGCGCCGTCAATGTCATAAAGCCGGTCGCCGACCATCATCGTTTCGTTTTCGGAAACCCCGAGCGCGCGCATTGCACCGCGCATAATTTCCGCTTTGTCGGCGGATTTGTTATCAAAATCGGTGCCGCCGATATAGTGGAATAACGGCAAAAGCCCGTCTTCGTCTAAAATTTGGCGGATAAAATCCACCGGCTTTGAAGAAGCGGTCGCGAGTTTCACGCCGCAGTCGTGAAGCGTGTGCAAAAGCTTAGGGATTCCGGGATACACCGCCGCTTCGCGCCAGCCTTTCTCTCGGTAGCGCTCGCGGTATTTCGCAATCATAAAATCAATTTTGTCGTCCGGATAGCCGAACAGATTTTTAAAGCTGTCGTAAATCGGCGGGCCAATAAATTTGCGAAGCGTTTTTTCTTCGGGCGCCGGTTTTCCGTCCGCCTCGAACGCATAAATCAAACTTTTGAAAATCCCTTCGGAGGAATCCACCAGCGTGCCGTCAAAATCGAACAGCACAGCCGAAAATCGGGCTTGCATTTTAATAACCTCTTTTTTCTTATTTCACCTTGGACAAATCCAAAACAACATTTTCATAGCCGTCCACATTCACCACATAATAAGCGACCGTGGTGTCGTTAATAAAGCGCAGGTTGTTGTGCGCGGCGTAGTTGGTTTCGTTGAACACCGCGTATTTTTGCGTTTCGGTGTTATAAACATAAATGCGGTAGTCCAGGGCGTTTGCAACCGTGCCCGCCATGACAACATATTTGCCGTCGGGGCTTACGGCAAACAACATGGGGTTCATTTTATAGCCTTTGGTTTCAATCGTCGAGGTGTCATAGGTCGTGAAAATACGGCCGTCCTCTTTGCTTAAAATATAGTCGCCGTTGCGGATATAGGAAGTGCCGTAGCCGGCGTAAAACGTGGTGATAATGCTCTCTTTCCCGTTTTCATATTTCACGGTGGAGAAGCCGCTGTCGGTCTTGCGGATATAAGCGAATGCGCCGTTGCCAAAAAGCTTGACATAGCGGTCGCCGACATTTTCGGCAATCATCGTGTCGTCGCGGCCGTTGCGGCCGGTTTTCATATACAAGTCGACCTGCGTCACGCCGTTCGCATCGGGTGTGCGTTCCCGGCTGGAGAAGAACGGCACGGCGGAGGTGGTTTCTTTCAGCCCGCCTTCGGTAATCATATAATAATCCCGGCGGATACCGCCGTCGGCGCTGACTTTCTGCGCGCGGTCGTTTAAGAAATCGGTTACGCTGCCGTTGGAGCGGTTCAAAATAAACGCCTGTTCCCAAACGGGGTCGAGGGCGTAAGCCTGGGTCTTGTCGGTGTGCATCAGCAACAAGCAGCTGCCCGTTTGGGCGTAAGCCGCCGGCAGGTTTTGCACCTTGAACATGACGAAGCTGTAAATATAAACGTTGCTGTCTGTGTTTTCCGTCGAGAACACGCCGTAGCCGCTCAAAACACCGTCGCGTTCGACATAAGGAATTTTCACCGGAATTTGCTGACCGCTTAACGGCACGGTTAAATCCATTGTCCCGGTCGGGGCGAGCTCGACGTAATCGGTGCCGTTGAATTCATAATAAGTGATATTGCCCGCCGCGTCCGCGGTATACACGACGTTTTCAATGTCGGTGGGCATATAGGGAATAGACGTGATTTTCCGCGAAAGCAAGACGCTGTCTAAGCTTGAGAAAACCGACGCCGCGTCTTTATTTTCCGAAGAGGCAAACACATTCGGGTGGGTATAAAGAAACCACGCGCCGACCAGCGCGGCGATTGCCAAAACGGCAATCACGATTGTGATGATATTCTTTTTTGCGGAGGTTTTGTTTTTGGAAGTTGTATCGTTTGCAGACTGCAAAGCCGTCGCCGCCTTTCCTTGGTTCATCAGGGGAATACGCTATAAAATCGTGTTCTTTATTATACTATGATACCCCGCAAAAAGCAAGTATGCGCGCGGCTTTGTTACTATTTTGAAACTCTTTTGCATATATATAAAACCGTAACAAAAAAGACTATGCAAACGAGGGAATGCCATGAATACTTTTGTGCCGGAAGGCGTCGGCCTTTTGACGCCGGAGAACCAAAAATACACCGCGTCTGTGCACGCTTTAAAAGAAGCCTTTCGAACCGGACGAATTTTAGAAGCGAAAGCCGTCCGCTGTGACCGCGAGCACAATTTATATGTGCAGGTTCCGGGGGTTTCGGGCGTAATTCCGCGCGAGGAATGTGCGCTCGGGATTCGCGAGGGCACCGTGCGGGACATTGCCATTCTTTCACGCGTCAACAAGCCGGTTTGCTTTGTGGTGACAGCGTTTTGTGAAAAAGGCGGCAAAGAATTTGCAGTGTTGAGCCGTCGGAAAGTGCAGGAGCAGTGCATGGCGCAATATATTTCGAAGCTCGTCCCGGGCGACGTGATTGACGCGGTTGTCACACGCATGGAGCCGTTCGGCGCATTTTGCGACATCGGCGCGGGGATTTCTGCGCTTTTGCCCATTGACGCGATTTCCGTTTCACGCATTCCGCACCCCAACGTGCGGTTTTACACCGGTCAAAAAATCCGCGTGGTGGTCAAAGGCATTGACGAGCTCGGGCGCATCACGCTTTCCCACAAAGAACTGCTCGGCACATGGGCAGAAAACGCCGCGAAGTTTTCCGCCGGCGAAACCGTGCCGGGAATTGTGCGGTCAATTGAAAAATACGGGATTTTTGTGGAACTCGCCCCAAATTTGGCCGGTCTTGCGGAATATGTGCCCGGCGTTTGCCCCGGGGACGCGGCGAGCGTTTACATAAAAAGCATTCACCCGGACCGCATGAAAATCAAGCTGATTCTGGTTGACCATTTTGCGGCGGACGCGCCGAATTTTCACTACCGCTACCCCGCGGTTTCCCACATCGACCGCTGGCTTTATTCTTCGCCGGAAAGTGAAAAAGTCATTGAATCTGTATTTTCCGTCTAAAATCGTATTTTAGAATTGCGTTTTTTTGTGCGGTGTGTTAGTATTACTATGTATCATTTTCCAACGGGGAGGAAGTTTGATGAAAAAGGTTTCCTTGAAAAAGAGCATCAGCCTGCTGCTGGCGCTCGTAATGGCGATTTCGCTGGCAGTGCCGGCGCTTGCCGCAGACAAAAATGACGCAAATCCGGTTTTGATTATTTCGGGATTTGTGGAATACACCTTGGTTGACCCCGCCACCGGTGCGTCTGCGTTCGGCGACACAAACGCGATTATGAACACGGTAAGCGGCGTTTTGCCGTCGTTGCTCACGTTGCTCGGGTCTAACAAAACCCAGGCGGATTACGACACGTTTTGCGACACGGCGCTCCCGCTAGTCAACCAGTTATTTGACAAAATCGCCTGTAACCCGGACGGCACGGTGAAATATCCGGACGTAACGCTGAAAGCCCAAACCAAAGGCTCGCTTGCAAAGCTCGGCACGGATTATGTCATGCAGGCGGACGCGTTTGACAAAGAGATTATTTTAGGGCTTGCGGACGCAGTCGGCGCGGACAAAGTGTATGCTTACGGGCTTGACTGGCGTTTGGACCCGCTGGTTGTTGCGGACGACATCAACGACTGGATTCAGATGATTAAAGCCGAAACCGGCTATGACAAAGTGTCGCTCGCCGGTGTCAGCATGGGCGGCGCGATGGTTTCCGCCTATGTCGCAAAATACGGCACAGACGACCTAAGCAACATCACGATGATTTCGTCAGCGTTTACCGGCCTTGAATATGTCGGCAAGCTGTTCACCGGCGGGGTTTCGATTGATGAGCAAGGGCTTTACAACATGATTGACGAAGCCGTCAGCACCGACATTTTGAGCAACATCCTCGGCTCGACCGACATTCTTCCGCAGGCAATCGGGCTTGTGGACGAGCTGGTCGCGGCGGTCGGCGACCGTGTTTATTCCGAATGTTTGATTCCGTCGTTCGGCTATAACCCCGGTTTCTGGACATTTGTCCCCGCGGATTATTACGAAGACGCCAAAGCCTTTATGTTCGCGCGTATGAACGCAACCGAAGAACAAAAAGCCACGTTTGAGGCGAAAATTGACGCTTACCACAACATTCAGGCGAATATCAAAACCATATTGAAAGACGCGCAGAAAGACGGCGTCAGCGTTGCAATCATTTCCAATTATAACTTCCAGATGCCGCCCGTCTCCGCTGCGTCTTCCATGACCGGCGACCAGGTCATTGAAACCCGCCACACCAGCGGTTACGCGACCTGTGCGAATATTTCAGAGACTTTGCCCGCTTCTTACAAAAACAGCAAATACGTCTCCCCCGACCGCATGATTGACGCTTCCACCTGTTACCTGCCCGACCAGACTTGGTTCATCAAAAACATGAAACACGTGGATTTCTCGAACGAGAAGAACCAGTGCGAATTCTACGCGTGGGTGATGACCGCCGACAAGCAGGTTACCGTAAACGACAACCCCGACTATCCGCAGTTCATGGTTTATAACGCGGAAACCAAAGTGCTCTCGCCGCTTGCGAACATTCGCGGCGACGTCAACTTCGACGGCAAAGTGGACTTGGTGGATGCGCGCATGGTGCTCCGCTACACGAGGTCCATGGAAACGCTTTCCGATGTGGCGAAAGAAGCCGCGGACATGGACGAAAACAACAACGTCAATGCGCTCGACGCGAAAGCCATTATGAATTTCTACGCCGGGATTGAAACCGAGGACAACACGCCTTCTCTGTTCACCACAGACAGCGTAACGGCGGAAAACGACAACGATATTCTTGCACAGGCGCAGGAAAGCACGTCAGGTCTTCGCGAGACGTTCGAGGGCGTTGTCGGGCAAATCGGTGAAATGCTGCCGCTCGAAAATGCGGCGCAGATGAAGCGTATTTTGCCGGACGCGAAAGATGTTTTAGACGCCCTGCCGGAAATCACCTTCCCGCAGAAAGAAGCCGAAACAAACACAGAGCCTGAAGCGGACGCACAGGACGCGACCGAGCCGGAAACCGAAACCGCCACGGAAACGACAACGGCGGCTGCGGAAGCCCCCGCGGCGTAACACACTAAAAACAAAAAAGGCCTGCCGAAAAGGCAGGTCTTTTTTTAACCAAAACCAAGAATACAAGACAAAAGCTCCTCAGCCGTAAACTGAGGAGCTTTTGGAGCTGCTAACCAGATTCGAACTGGTGACCTCGTCCTTACCAAGGACGTGCTCTACCACCTGAGCCATAGCAGCATCTTTGCCGCGCCTTTTACGGCGCAGAAGTTATTATACACAATCCCCCCGCCGGTTGTCAATCCTTTTTTCTTCGTTTGGGCGACTTTTTGCGAAAAATTCCCCGGACTGTATAATTTTTCCGCCTTTTGGCAATACTGTTGAAAAGAACCGCTTTCTTTTTTCGGCAAAATTCGGTCAAAAGGATAAAATGCAAAGCGTTTTCCCGTAAGGCAGCCAAAAAATGGGTTGCAACGCTTGTCGAAAAAGAGTATAATGAGAACAGTATCCTATGCTATATTGAGGGATTTTGCGTTGTTTTTCCCTCGTATTTACAATTTATTCATGTTTTTAATTCGTTTCGTTTGTGATTTGTTAGAAGATTAGGAGGATTATTTCGTGCGCGGAGATTTACATTGCCACACAAAACTTTCAGACGGGTCGCTTGGGATTGAGGATTTAATTACACTTGCCAAAAAACGCGGCATTGAAGCGATTGCCATTACAGACCATGACTGCCTTGCGGGCACGGTCCGGGGGAAAATTATCGGCGACCGTTTCGGCGTGCAGGTCATTCCCGGTGTGGAACTTTCCGCCACCGACACAAAAACCGGCAAAAAAGTGCATTTGCTTTGCTATTTGAGCGATGCGCCCGACCGCTTGGAAGGGCTTTGCCACCGCAATTCGTTGGCGCGTAAAAAAGCGGCGCACTACATGATGCTGCAAGTGGCGAAACGCTACCCCGTTGCGGCGGAACTGATTGTCAAATGCGCGACCGGTTCGACCAACATTTATAAGCAACACATTATGCAGGCGCTTATGGAGTGCGGCTTTTCCCGCGACATTTACGGGGAAATGTATCACAAGCTGTTCGATAAAGATTCGCCCGAGAGCGTTTTGGTCACGCCGAAATACCCTGACATTGAAGAGGTTTTGACCGCCATTCATGATGCGGGCGGCATTGCGGTGCTCGCGCACCCGTACTTTTTCGACAACCTTGACTCTCTGCCGCGCCTTATCGAAAACGGTCTGGACGGCATTGAAGTCTGGCACCCCTGCGCGACGGAAGAGCAGCAGGCGGAGCTCAAAAAAATTGCGACCAAAAACAAGCTTTTGATGACCGGCGGAACCGATTTCCACGGACTTTACAATTTAGACCCGGTGTCGATAGGCGACGTGCTGACGCCCGACGACGCGATGGCAAAACTGCTCGGCTACAAAGCGAAGCAAAAACGTCTGGCACGCAAAGCGGCAAAAGCAGCGGCGGCCGCACAGCTTCAAAACGACGCCGGCTAATAACGGAGGAACCACCGAATGGAAGACAGCGATATTAAAATCTTCGGCAAAGAGCAAAATTCCGGCAACGATGAATTAAAATTTATCGCGTTAATGGAAAAAGAACGCTCCAACGGCAACATTGACGAAGCCGTGCGCTTGGGCGACTATCTTTCGGACATTTTCTTAGACGAAGAAGGGCTTTTGCAGCGGCTCGCGCCGTTTATCGGCAACACCGATTTTCCGCGCGACGTGCTGTTTCAAATTAAAATTTTGATGTTCTTCACCGCGGAATATACGATTAACCGCGTTTTGCCGAACACGATTCTGACAAGCACCGCCGTCAACGCCCTTTACGGCAACATTAAAAACGGTGACAGCGCGTTTTACACTGAATTTTCCGACGGCGCGGAATACAGCTTTTATTATCTCGCCATGCGCAAGGAAAGCCAAAGCGTGATTACCGAAATCGGCAAGGCGTTTGCCATGCTTTGCGGCAAAGAGAACGACCAAAGCTTTGTGGAACTCGGTAAAAAGCTGTTCAACCTCGTTTCCGACGAAGTCGCCGACATTACCAATATGTTTAACTTCGTGGACGCGTAAAATAAAATAAAAAAGCGCTCGGAAATCGGGCGCTTTTTTGTGTAAAAAAGAACCCTGCAAAAGTGCAGGGTTCTTTTCTTTTGTATGCATTCTTATTTCACCACAAGGTTGACAAGCTTACCGGGGACATAGATTTCTTTTACGACGTTTTTGTCGGTTAAGAAGCTTTGCACCTTTTCGTCTGCTTTCGCAGCGGCAATAGCATCTTCTGCGGAAATATCCGCCACCACCACAAGTTTGCCGCGCAGTTTGCCGTTGACCTGCACCGCGATTTCAATCGTGCTGTCGACGCATTTTTCCGGGTCATAGGTAGGCCAAGAAGCATCTTTCGCAAGCATTTCGCCGTAGCCGAGCGTGGACCACATTTCTTCAGTCACGTGCGGCGCAAAGGGATTGACCAAAATCAACAGCGTTTTCAGTTCCGCGCGGTTGATTTCGCCGGCGTCATAGATGTTGTTCAGCAACGTCATCAGCGCGGCGATTGCCGTGTTGTATTTGAGGGTTTCAATATCTTCCGAAACCTTTTTCACCGTTTTGTGGAACGCGCTTTCGAGTTTTTCGGAATAGGCATCGCCGTCTTTCAAGATTTCCTGCAAATTCCAAATGCGGTCGATAAAGCGTTTGCAGCCTTTCACGCTGCTTTCCGACCACGGCGCGGCTTTTTCATAGTCGCCCATGAACAGCACATAGGTGCGCAGCACGTCGGCGCCGTAGGCGTCCACGACCTCGTTCGGGTCAATGACGTTCCCGCGGGATTTCGACATTTTTACGCCGTCCGGCCCTAAAATAAGGCCCTGCGCGGTGCGCTTCTGATAAGGCTCTTCATAAGGCACAAGCCCCAAGTCATAAAGGAATTTGTACCAGAATCTCGAATAAATTAAGTGGCGGGTGACGTGTTCCATACCGCCGTTGTACCAGTCAACCGGCATCCAGTATTTCAGCTTGTCATAATTTGCAAATTCCTTGTCGTTGTGCGGGTCAACATAGCGTAAGAAATACCAAGAAGACCCCGCCCACTGGGGCATAGTATCGGTTTCGCGCTTCGCGTCGCCGCCGCATTTCGGGCATTTGCAGTTGACAAAGCTGTCAATTTTGGCAAGCGGGCTTTCGCCGTCGGAACCGGGCTCGAAGTTTTCAACGTCCGGCAGTTTCAGCGGCAGTTCGTCATAAGGCACGGCGACCATACCGCATTTCGGGCAGTGGACAATCGGAATCGGCTCGCCCCAATAGCGCTGGCGGTTGAACGCCCAGTCTTTCATTTTATACTGCACGCCGCCTTCGCCGATGCCTTTTTCGGTGAGGTAATCAATCATGCGGGCGATAGAATCTTTTTTGTTGTCAAGCCCGTTCAAGAAGCCGGAGTTGACCATTTCGCCGTCGCCGGTGTAAGCGGCTTCTTCAATATTGCCGCCGCGGATGACTTCGATAATATCAATCCCGAATTTCTTCGCGAACGCATAGTCGCGGTCGTCGTGCGCCGGCACCGCCATAATCGCGCCCGTGCCGTAGCCCATCATGACATAGTCGGAAATATAAACCGGGATTTCCTTGCCGTTGACCGGGTTTACCGCGGTCAGACCGTCAATGCAAACGCCGGTTTTGTCTTTGACCAGCTGGGTGCGCTCAAACTCGGTCTTTTTCGCACATTCCGCACGATAAGCGTTAATCGCGTCCATGTTGCCGATTTTGTCGGCGTATTTGTCGATAATCGGGTGTTCGGGCGCAATTACCATAAAGGTTACGCCGAACAGGGTGTCGGGTCTTGTGGTGTAAATGCGCAGCGTTTCGGGAATGTCTTTGAGCGTGAAGTTCACGAACGCGCCGCGGGATTTGCCGATCCAGTTAATCTGCTGCTGCTTGATATTCGGCAGATAATCAACCTTGTTAAGCCCGTCAAGCAGTTTGTCGGCGTATTCGGTAATCCGCAGATACCAAACGTCTTTCGACTTCTGAACCACTTCGCTGTGGCAGATGTCGCATTTGCCGCCCTGGGAATCTTCATTGGACAAAACGACCTTACACGACGGGCAGTAGTTGACGAGCGTCTTGTCACGGAACGCAAGCCCGTTTTCAAACATTTTTAAGAAAATCCACTGGGTCCATTTGTAGTAGCCCTCTTCGGTGGTGTCCACCACGCGCGTCCAGTCAAACGAGAAGCCGACCTTTTTCAGCTGGCTTGTGAATTTCGCGATGTTCATATCGGTGACCTTGCGCGGGTGAATACCGGTTTTAATCGCGTAGTTTTCGGTCGGCAGACCGTAGGCGTCAAAACCGATGGGGAACAAGACGTTGTACCCTTGGAGCCGCCGTTTGCGCGAAACAACTTCCAGACCGCTGTAAGCCTTAATATGACCGACGTGCATGCCCGCACCCGACGGATAAGGGAATTCAACAAGGCCGTAAAACTTCGGCTTGTCGGAATTGTCCACCGCGTGGAACACACCGGCTTCTTCCCATTTTTCTTGCCACTTTTTTTCTACCGCTTTAAAATTGTAGTCCATTGCACTCATCCTCTATGTGATTGGTTATTCGTTTACAAATTATTCGGTGACAAGGCCGGATAAATCGACCTCTTCGGCATCGCCCCAAAGTTTTTCCAAATTAAACGTCTCGCGTGCGTCCGGGGTGAACACATGCACGACCACGCTTTTATAGTCAAGCAAAATCCAGCCGGTCGCTTTGCCTTCAATATGGTCCGGCTGTTCGCCGAGTTTCGAAAGCCCGTCTTCGAGTTCGTCGGCAAGCGCGCGGATGTGCGTCGAAGAAGTACCGGTAACGAGCACAAAATAATCCGCCACGGTCGTCAGCGCGTCGATTTTTAAGGCGACAATCTGCATGCCTTTTTTCTTATCTAAAATCTGAACGGCGTTTTCCATCAGTTCTTTCGGGTTCATTCGGTTCATCCTTTCCGGTTTATCACCAGTTCGTTATAGGCGCGGATGCTGTCTTCGTGCACCGGCCAGGCGTTTTCCACAAGTTCGTTAATGGTGAATTGCAAGCCCTCAAGCATAGCGTCCTCCAAAGAGACATACGCTTTTTCACGCATACGTTCCACGCCGGGATAGTCGCGGTCGGCGGAAATAAAGTCCGCAACAAACAGCACTTTGTCAAGTAAGGTCATCCCCGCTCTGCCGGTCGTGTGCCAGCGCACAGCCGAAAGAATGTCCTCGTCGGTCACGTGCAGTTCGCGGCGCAGGAAATCCGCCCCGGCCATCGCGTGCCAGGTTTTGCGGCTGGCGCGTTCGGTTTCGGTGAGCATTATACCATTGCGCTCAAAGTATTGCAACAATTCGCTGTCGGGCGTGTTTTTCAAAATATCATGCAAAAGCCCCGCGGTAAAAGCTTTTTGCTCGTCGGCGCCGTAGTGCTTTGCGAGCTTTTTGGCTTCGTCGGCGACATTCAAAGAATGATACAGCCGGTCGGGGTTTAAGCGTTTTTTGATTTCTTCTAAAAATTCAGCGTTTCTTTGGGTATCCATACATGCCTCTTGTCCTGATATAGTCTAAAACGGCGGGCGCGAGATATTCGCTTGCGTCCTCCCCTTTTGAAAGCTTTTCCCGAAGTTCGGAGGAGCTGATTTCAAACGGCTCGACCGGGGAAAACAAAAGGTGTTCGCCTGCCGTCTTGTTTTGCGGAATATACACGCGCAAGGTTTTAAACGCATAACTGCGCAACGCTTGTAAATCGTCCTCGTCTTGCCGCGACGCCACGCAAAGCGTGCATTTTTCGAAAATTTCTCGGTATTTATACCATTTGTGGAACGACAAAAACATATCCGAGCCCATTAAAAGATAAATTTCGGCATCGGGGTATTGCGCTTGCAGTTCGCGGACGGTGTAAACCGTGTAGCTGTCGCTTTCACGGTCGATTTCCATAGAGCTTACCGTAAACGCCGGGTCATCGAACGCGAGCCGGCACATTTGAAGCCGTTCGCTGTCAAGCGCCAAGTCGTCACAGATTTTGTGCACGGGGCGTTTGTCGGGGACCACAAACACGCGGTCAAACAAAAGCAAACTGCAAAAGCTGTCCAAAAGGCGGCGGTGCCCGAGATGCGGCGGGTTAAACGTGCCGCCGAATAATGCGATTTTCATAGCCTCACCGTTTGTTTTTCTGTTTCTCGTGCAGTTTTTTGCTGTAACGATAGAAAACCATACTGCCGCCGACCACGGAAACCACTTCGGCGCCGGTCGCCGCGGCGAGCTTGTTTGCAATCACCTTGGGCGGCTCGGGGGAAGTCTCCAAAAGCACTTTTAATTTGATCAGTTCGCGCGCTTCAAGCGCGTCGTCTGTCTGTTTAATCAGCGCATCGGAAATTCCGCCTTTTCCCACCTGGAACAGCGGCACCAATCCGTTCGCCTGCGCGCGCAGTGCGGCGCGTTCTTTTCCTGTCATGGTTATTCTCCTTTATTGAGATATGCGGGAAGCGCCTCTGTCAGTGCGCGCAGCGCGTTGCCGCGGTGGCTGACCGCGTCCTTTTCTTCGGGGGTAAATTCTGCAAAGGTGCGCTCGCCCACATAAAACAGCGGGTCATAGCCGAAGCCGTTTTCGCCGCGTTTTTCATAGCCGATTTTGCCCTCGCATTCGCCGCGCACCACAAGCTCGCGGCCGTCCGGGAACACGCACGCCACGGTGCTTACAAAGCGCGCAGTGCGTTTTTCGGGCGGTACGTCCGAAAGCAGGGAAAGCAATTTTTCATTGTTTTTATCATCGTTGCCGTGTTCGCCGGCAAAGCGCGCGGAATACACGCCGGGCGCGCCGTCGAGCGCGTCCACACAAAGCCCGGAATCATCTGCAATACAGGACATTTTGCCCTCTTTACAGCCGGAGCGTGCTTTCAAAAGTGCATTTTCTTCAAAAGTGGTGCCGGTCTCTTCGACGTCAGTCAGGTCAACGCCCGCTTCGTCGGCGGTCAGCACATGGACGCCCAGCGGCGAAAGAATCCGCTGTAACTCGTCTCGTTTTTTCATATTATGCGTGGCGATTAAAAAATCCAAAGCGTTTTTTCTCCTTTTTGGGTTTTTCCGGTTCGTTTATTTCTCCCGAATCCGATTGTAATTCAGAAACTCCCGCTTCATCTGCTCCTTGAGGGGCAGGGGTTTCCGGCGTTTGCGGCTCCACTTCCCCCGGCGCGTCGCCATTGGGTTCGTTTTCGGCCACAGGTCGTGGTGCGGGTTCGTGTCCATCAGACGGAAGGTCTTGTAGCACAGCTTCCACATGGTTTTGGTCGTTTTTCTCATCTTCGGCCGCCTCCTCGTCGGAAATTTTACGGAACAGGCTTTCGGCGAACGCGCGCGGATTAAACGGCTGTAAGTCGTCAATCTGCTCACCGACGCCGATGAATTTTACCGGAATACCGAGTTCGTGCTTAATCGCAAGTACCACGCCGCCGCGGGCCGTACCGTCCAATTTTGTGAGCACGATGCCGGTGATTTCGGCGACATTTTGGAATTCGCGCGCCTGGTTGACGGCGTTTTGCCCGGTGGTCGCGTCAAGCACCAAAAGCACTTCTCTATCGGAATACGGCAGCTCGCGGTCAATCACACGATAGATTTTTGCAAGCTCGTCCATTAAGTTTTTCTTGTTGTGCAGTCTGCCCGCCGTGTCGATAATCACAATATCGCAGTCGCGCGCTTTCGCCGCGTTTACGGTGTCAAAAACGACCGCCGCGGGGTCGGCGCCCTCGGAATGCTGCACAATATCTACGCCGGCGCGCTGCGCCCAAATATCCAGCTGGTCAATCGCCGCCGCGCGGAATGTATCCGCCGCGCCGAGAATGACTTTTTTGCCCTCGGCTTTATAGCGTGCGGCAAGTTTGCCGATTGTGGTCGTTTTGCCGACGCCGTTGACGCCGATGACGAGCACCACCGACGGCACGGTGACAAGGCCCATATCTTCGCCGCCGTCAAGCAGTTCGGCGACAATTTCTTTGATTTCGTTTTTAACGGCTTGGGCGCCGCGCAGGTGTTTTTCCGCCACGCGTTTTTTTAGCCGGTCGGTGATTTCCACCGCGGTGACCACGCCGACGTCGCCCATCACCAAAATTTCTTCCAACTGGGCGTAGAGGTCTTCGGTGATTTCTTCGGCGTCGCCGAACAAATCATCAATCGCCCCCGCCATTTTGTTGCGGGTTTTGGTTAAGCCAAAATTGATTTTGCTGAAAATACCCATGGTGTTATCCTTTCGTAACCGCGAAATGCGGACAAAATCTTTTTAAGCAAGCCCGAGCTGTTTTGCCATTTCCGCCGTTTTCAGCTCCAGAAGCTTTGAAACGCCGCTTTCCTGCATTGTTACGCCGTAAAGCACGTCGGCTTCTTCCATTGTGCCGCGGCGGTGCGTAATTAAAATAAACTGGGTGTTCTTTGTCATGCGGCGGACATACTGGGCGTATCTTGAAACGTTGACGTCGTCGAGCGCCGCTTCGACCTCGTCGAAAATGCAGAACGGGGCGGGCGTCACTTTCAAGATTGCAAACAACAGGGAAATTGCGGCAAGGCCTTTTTCACCGCCGGACAGCGGTTCAATACTCTTCAAGTTCTTGCCGGGCGGCTGCACTTTAATTTCAATATCGCTTTCTAAAATATCGCGTTCGTCGGAAAGCAGCAACTCCGCACGGCCGCCGCCGAACAATTCGGCGAAGGTCTCGCCGAACGCGGTGTTGATCTGTTGGAATTTTTCGCGGAACTGCTCCGCCATTTTGGCGGTCAACTCGGCAATCAGCTTGTTAAGCTCATCGCGGGATTTTTCCACGTCGGAAATCTGGTCCGCCATAAAGGTGTAGCGTTCGGAAACTTCTTTGTATTCTTCAATCGCCGACACGTTGACAGAACCGAGCGAGCGGATTTGCCCTTTTAATTCGGTCAAGCGTTTTGCCGCCGCCTGGAAATCGTCAATCACAATTTCGAGCGCGGCCGCTTCGCGGCGGGTCAGCTGATATTCTTCATAAAGCTTCGCGCTCAAATCGTCGTATTCTTTGCGCATGGCGATTTTGCGTTCTTCCAAGCGCACAAGCTCGGCGCTTAAATTTTCACGTTCGACGGATTTTGCGCGCTCCAAGGTGCGCAGGTCGTTCGCTTTCTTCGTCAGTTCATCGCGCTTTTGGATTAACTCGTCAATCTGCGCACGGGCGCCGGTCGTGTTATCAC
Source organism: Candidatus Fimenecus excrementavium (assembly GCA_018712805.1). GTDB lineage: Bacteria > Bacillota > Clostridia > Oscillospirales > Acutalibacteraceae > Fimenecus > Fimenecus excrementavium. The sequence continues at coordinate 16,283 of DVGI01000020.1, forward strand.
GAAGCGCTTTTGCGTTCGCTTGCAGGTTTTCAATATTTTTCGCGAGCTGTTCGTTTTTCGCCTTGTATTCTTCGATTTCCGCATCCAGCGTGGACTGTTTGTCGGTGTGGCTGGTTTTGCGGTTTTGCAAATGGACAAGGTCGTCGTTTGCGGTCTCGATATCTTTTTCGAGCGCCATAATCTGTAAGCTCAATTCCGACGCGCGACGGGAAAGTTCTTCGCGCGCTTCGGAAAGCGCCTGCCGGTCGCCGGTCAGTTTTTCGAGCGCAGCTTCTTTTTCCGCCAATGTCTTGCCGAGCGTTTCCAGCTTTTCACGCGCGGTCGCGGCGTTTTGCAAAATGGTTTCGGCGCGGGTGTTTAAGGTTTCTTTTTCTTCCATCAACTCGCGCACCGAGCCGGAAACGGTGGAAAGCTGTTCTTGCGCCAGTTTCAGTTCGCCCTCGCGGCGAATTTTTTCTTCGTTCGCGCGAAGCAGGTCGCCTTGCGCACCTTCCAATTCGGCACGCGCCGCCGCCAAATCTTCGGTGAACATTTTATAGTCGGACTGCATGCCGGCAAGCTCGGTTTCAATCGTTTTGACTTCGGCAGTAAGTTTTTCGATTTCATTGCCTCGGCTTAAAATCCCGGCGTTTTGCGTGCGGGAACCGCCGGTCATCGAACCGCCGGTGTTAATCACCTGCCCGTCGAGCGTCACAATGCGGAAACGGTAGCCGTATTTTTTCGCCATGGCGATTGCGGCGTCCATATCTTCCGCGACAACGGTGCGCGCAAGCTGGGCACGAATAATTTCGGTATATTGCTTGTCCGTCCCGACAAGGTCCGCGGCGATGCTGACAAAACCGTATTGGTCGTCAAGCCCGGTTTCGCGCAGTTCGCGGGAACGGATTGCGGCAATCGGCAGGAACGTCGCGCGGCCGGCGCGGTTTTCTTTCAAGAAGGCAATCGCGCGTTTCGCATCGTTTTCGTTGTCGGTGACGATATTTTGAATCGCTGCGCCGAGGGCGGTTTCAATCGCGACGGCGTATTTCGGTTTCACGGAGATAAGCTGCGAAAGCGGGCCGTGAATGCCTTTGAGCGCGCCGCGCCCGGCTTCACGCATGACCGCTTTGACCGCACCCTGATAGCCCTCCATATTCTTTTCCAAGTCGGAAAGCAGGCGAATGCGGTCCTGCTTGCTGTGGAGTTCGCGGGTTTTCGCCTCAATATTTTCGCGAATGGTCTCGGCTTTTTTCGAGCGGCTTTCAAAGCGCATCGAATAGCCGTCCATCGCGTTTTGCGCGCTTTCGATTTCCTGCAGGCATTTGTCGAGTGCCGCCTGCGCCGCGTCCAAATCCGCTTTGAATTTTGAATATGTATCTTGTCTGCCGCCGAGCGAAGCGTCAATCGCCGCAACGCGCGTGCGGATTTCTTCGACAGAGGAATTGGCGGTTTCCGCGGTCACACGGTTGTCCGCAATTTCCACGGACAGCGCCGACACTTCCGCCGAGAGCGCCGAAGCCTGTTCGGAAAAACGGGTGCTGTCGGACAGCTTGGTTTCCTGTTCCGCCGCCAAGGCGTCGAGTTCGGTTTTCAGTTTATCACGCGCGGCGGTGTTTTCTTCTACACTTTTCTGCGCTTGTGAAATGCGTTCTTCCAAATGCTGTTCGGTTTCGTTTTCAGAAAGCTTGTCGCGCTCCAAACGCGCAATCGCCTCGTTGTTGTGGGCGATGGAGTTTTCCTCAACCTGTGCCTGCGCGTCGAGCGCGGCGGCCTGTTCTTCAAATTGTGACGAAGACCGGCGCACTTCCTCAATTTGCACATGGAGGTTTTGCGTGTCTTCGGTTGCGCGGTCAATCTGCGCGCCGATTTCTTCGAGCGCGTCCGCGGCTTCTTTATGCTGTGCCTGCGCGGTGGCGATTTTGTGCTCCTGCTCGCGCAGACGGTCGTTGGTTTTGTCAATGGTGTTAAGCCATGTGCCGATTTCGAGCCGCTTTTTCTCTTCGGCCAAAACTAAAAATTTCTGCGCCTTTTCACTTTGCGCTTTCAAAGGCCCGACGCGGCCTTCCAATTCCGTCAAAATGTCGCGCAGGCGAAGCAAATTTTCTTCGGCGGCGGCAAGGCGCTTGTTGGCGTCGTTGCGGCGGTAACGGAAATGGGAAATCCCGGCGGCTTCTTCGAGCATATCGCGGCGTTCGCCGGTTTTGGAGGAAACCATTTCGGCGATTTTGCCTTGCCCGACAATCGAATAGCCGTCACGGCCGAGGCCTGTGTCCATAAACAACTCGTTAATATCGCGAAGCCGCGAGTTTTCGCCGTTGATGAGATATTCACTTTCGCCCGAACGGTAATAGCGACGGGTGACCGAAACTTCATCGGTGTCTTTTGAAAGCGACCGGTCGCGGTTGTCAAAACGGAGCGTTACCTCGGCAAAGCCTTTGGCTTTTCGAAGATCCGTCCCCATAAAAACGACATCTTCCATTTTCGAGCCGCGCAGATTTTTCGTGGACTGCTCACCGAGCACCCAGCGGACGGCGTCGGAAATGTTGCTCTTGCCGCTGCCGTTCGGACCGACGACCGCGGTGATGCCTTTGTTAAATTCCAGGACGGTTTTATCCGGAAAGGATTTAAACCCCTGCATTTCCAGTGACTTTAAAATCATCTTCTAATTCCTTTATCAGAATTTCGTAATCCTTTAAAAATTCGTTACCTTTTATTTTACACTGAATCGACTGATTGCGCAATGCTTTTTCGTTTCTTTTTCCCTGCCCTTTCGCCTTAGAAATCGACCGCGCGGGGACTAAGACTTCATAAGCGCGATTGCGGGGTAAATTTTCAAACGCCGCAAGCATTTTTTGAAGGTAAATTTCGCCCTCGCAAAGCTCGCGAAACGCCGGGTGATAAGCCCCCGCAAGACAGCCTTCTTCTACGCCTCCGCCGCTGTGCAGCCCCAGGCGAATGACGGGAATATGCTTTTCGTGAAACATAAGCAAAAGTTCGGCACATAATTTCACGGCGGCGTCGAGCGTTTGGGGAATATATTCCCCTTCACGCATTTTCTTTGCAAGCTCGGTGTTTTCGAGCACGACGGTCGGGTAAATGCGCATCGTATCGGGACAAAGCGCGGCAAGCGCCTCACCTGTAAAAAGGTCTGATTCATCCGAGCTTCCGAAAAGCCCGGTCATCATTTGAAGCCCTAATGAAAAACCCTGCGCTTTGATTCGCGCGGCGGCGTCGCGCACGTCGTTGGCCGTGTGCCCTCGACGGTTAAGGCGTAAAACCTCGTCGCTCATGCTTTGTGCGCCGAGTTCAACGGACGTAACCCCATAGGCTTTCAAAATTTCGAGCACCTCGTCGGGCACGCAATCGGGGCGGGTGGAAATGCGGACGCCTCTGAAAAAACCTTCGTCTATATATGGTTTTGCCGCAGTCAAAAGAGACAGCATGTAATCCCTTTTGATTGCGGTAAAGCTCCCGCCGAAAAACGCGATTTCAGACGAAGCCGGATCGGTTTTTCCGCTTTTTATGGCAATTTCGCAAGCGCGGCGCACATCGTCCGCCGCGGGCGCTTCCTGCGCGCCGGAAATGGTCCTTTGATTGCAGAAACTGCACTGCTGTTTACAGCCGAGATGCGGCACAAACAGCGCGACGTTGACGTGCTTCAAATCCCCATCAGCTCCAGCGCTTCTTTGGCGGCGTTTTGCTCCGCCTTTTTCTTGCTGCCGCCGACGCCGCGCCCGATGACGTTGCTGTTTAAATGCACTTCCACGGTAAAGCATTTGTCGTGGTCGGGGCCGGTTTCGGAAACGAGCACATATTCGAGCGTTTCGCCCTGGTTTTTCTGGACGACCTCTTGTAACATCGTTTTGTAATCTTTAAAGGTCGGCTTGGCTTCAACATAAGGCACGACAAAGCGCAGGACGAACTTTTTGGCTTCGTCCATACCGCCGTCGAGATAAATCGCGGCGATGACCGCTTCGAACGCGTCGGAAAGCACAGACGGGCGCGTCCGGCCGCCGGTGCGCTCCTCCCCTTTGCCGAGTTTCAGGTAATTGCCGAGCCCGATTTCTTCCGCGTAGGAGAACAAGGATTTTTCACAAACCGCATAGGCGCGTAGCTTTGTAAGCTCGCCTTCCGGGAAATCGCGGTGGTTTGCAAAAAGATATTCCGCGGTGATAAACCCCAAAACGCTGTCACCCAAAAACTCCAGCCGCTCATTGTCGCCGGTGTCGACGTGGCGTTCGTTCGCGTAAGAGGAATGTGTCAGCGCGCGGGCAAGCAGCGCCGGATTTTTAAAATGATAGCCTAAATTATTCTGAAGCTGTTCCATGCGCTTCACCGCCTTTCAGCGCTTCGGCGATTGCCCCGCAGACGTCGTTTTGCGTGCAGTCGATTGCCTGTTTAATCGCGTTGCAGAACGCGCGCGCGTCAGACGAGCCGTGCGCTTTGACAACCGGCTTTTGCACGCCGATAATCGGTGCGCCGCCGTATTGATTATAATCCATTTTCTTTTTAAACTCGTCCATGCCGCCCTTTACGCCGAGGTAAGAAAGCTTGGACGCAAGATTTTTCATAAACATCGCTTTTAACGAATTGGTAATCATTTTGGCAACGCCTTCATACATTTTGACAATCACGTTGCCGGTGAAACCATCGGCGACCACGACGTCGGCTTTGCCGAACGCAATGTCGCGCACTTCGATATTGCCGGTAAACTGCATATCGGGAAGTTTTGCGAGCGCCTGATAGGCTTCGACCTGCAGCGGCGTGCCTTTGGTTTCTTCCGCGCCGATGTTGGCAAGCGCCACGCGCGGATTTTGAATACCGAGGATTTTTTTCATGTATATGTCGCCGAGTCTTGCGAACTGGCAAAGCATCGGCACCGTGCACTCGACATTCGCGCCGGTATCGACCAAAATGAACGGACCTTCCGCCGAGGGCATCACAGCGCCGAGCGCCGGGCGTTTCACGCCTTTAATCCGCTTGACGATAAACGTCGCGCCGACCAGCAACGCGCCGGTGCTGCCCGCCGAAATAAACGCGTCGCCTTTGCCGTCGGCGAGCGCCTGCAAACCGACTGCCATAGATGTATTTTTCCCGGCTTTTAAGATTTCAGTCGGCTGGGTTTCCATTTGGAAAACGTCGTCAGCCTGTAAAAGCTCGAAGTTTTGAATATCCAGTCCGTTTTCTGCGGCGCAGGCTTGAATTTTTTTCGTGTCGCCGACCAACAGGATTTCCACCCCGTAGGCTTTTTGGGCGTCTAAACAGCCCTTTATAATTTCAAGCGGCGCGTTGTCGCCGCCGAATGCGTCTGCGATAATTTTCATAGATTCACACTCTCCTTATAAGCGGTCAAATCCGCCATCGCGCGTGTGGCAAGCGCCATATAGCGCTCAGCTTTGTCGCGGATTTTTTGGGGGTTCGGCGGCAATACGCCGAAATTTGCGCCCATCGGCTGAAAATGTGTCACGCTTTCGTCGCTGATATAGCGTGACAGCGCGCCCATCATTGTCGTCGGCGGCAAAACGACCGGTTCTTGTCCGTTTAAAGCTCTCGCCGCGTTAAGCCCCGCCAAAATGCCGGAAGCGGCGGACTCCATATAGCCCTCCACGCCGGTAATCTGCCCCGCAAAATAAATATGGGGGTCTTTTCGTAAACTGAAATCCGCACGCAAAAGGCGCGGGGAATCAATAAAGGTGTTGCGGTGCATCACACCGTAGCGGACAAATTCCGCATTTTTCAGCGCCGGGAACATCGAAAATACGCGTTTCTGCTCGCCGAATTTCAAATTGGTCTGAAACCCGACCAAATTGTAAAGCGTGCCGGCGTTGTTTTCTTTTCGGAGCTGTAAATTCGCCCACGGGCGGTGGCCGGTTTTCGGGTCCACAAGCCCTACGGGTTTTAAGGGGCCGTAACGCATCGTATCTTTGCCGCGCGATGCGAGCACTTCAATAGGCATACAGCCCTCGTAAACATCTTTGCGCTTGTCAAACGAATGCAACGGCGCACTTTCGGCGGATATAATCGCCTCGTAAAACGCCTCATACTGCGCCTTGTTCATTGGGCAGTTGATATAATCCGCTTCCCCGCCGCGGTCATAGCGCGACTGGGTGAACGCTTCCGACATATCCACGCTTTCGGCGGTGACAATCGGGGCGGCGGCGTCATAAAACGAAAGTCCGTCGCCGGCAAGAGCGCGAATCACAGGCGCAATCCCGTCGCTTGCGAGCGGACCGACCGCCAAAATGACCACGTCGGCGTCCGCGGGCAGTTCGGTGACTTCTTTGTGTATCACACGCACGCCCGGGGCGTTTGTAACCGCTTCGGTAATTTTTTCGGAAAACGCGTTTCGGTCGACGGCGAGCGCACCGCCCGCAGGCACGCGCGTCTGTTTTGCGCTTTCGACACAAATCGACGAAAAGGTTTCCATTTCCGCCTTTAAAAGCCCGGCGGCGGAATTTAAGCGCTCCGCTTTTAACGAGTTCGAGCAGACAAGTTCCGCGAAGGTGTCTGCCTTGTGGGCGGGCGAATGCTTTTCGGGCTTCATTTCATATAAGTCGACAGCGATTCCGGCGCGACTCAACTGCCATGCCGCTTCGCAGCCGGCAAGGCCGGCGCCGATGACCGCCGCTTTTTTCTTCTTCGCGCTCATTCTTCCGTCTTCTTTGCGCGGGATTTGCGTTCTGCCTTTTTCTCGAAGCCGCAAGCTTCGTCAAGGCAGACCAATAAACCGCCCTTGCGCTTAAACAGGGATTTGCCGCATTTCGGGCATTTTTCGTCGGTGGGTTTGTCCCAAGTCATAAAGTTGCATTCCGGGTAATTTTCGCAGCCGAAGAACACATAGCCGCGCTTGCTCTTTTTCTGAATGACCTTGCCGCCGCATTTCGGGCAGGTCGCCGAAGTCTCAACGACCAGCGGTTTGGTGTTTTTGCACTCGGGGTAACCGGGGCAGGCAAGGAATTTGCCGAACCGGCCGGTTTTAATCACCATCATTCGACCGCATTTTTCGCAGGGAATGTTGGTTTCGTCTTCTTTTAATTTGATTTTGACGCCCTCGGTTTTTTCTTTCGCCTTTTGAAGGGTTTCTTCAAAATCATCATAGAACGCGTGGAGCATGGCAATATAATCCACCTCGCCGTGCTCGACTTTGTCGAGGTCGCTTTCCATATTGGCGGTGAATTTCACGTTGACGATATTCGGGAATTGTTCTTTCAACAGCTTCGTAACCGCTTCGCCGAGTTCTGTGGGCTTTAACTGTTTTTGCTCGCGGACGACATATTCGCGCCCGGTAATCGTCGAAACAATCGAAACATAGGTGCTTGGTCGGCCGACGCCGGTTTCTTCCAGCTTTTTGACAAGCGACGCTTCGGTGTAGCGCGCGGGCGGCTGGGTGAAGTGCTGGTTACCGCCGAGCTCTTTCAATTTGAGCGCGTCGCCGGTTTTGATTTCGGGGATTTTGGAGGCGTCCTCCTCTTCCTCGTCGGTGCCCGCTTCATAAAGCTTTGTGTAGCCGTCAAAGCGCACGGTATAGCCGCTTGCGGCGAACACGCAATAGCGGTCCTTCGCGCGGTCGGCTTCGGTTGCGCCCTGAATTTCGACCTTGACGGTATCCTGCACGCAGTTTGCCATTAAACTTGCGATAAAGCGTTTCCAAATGAGGGTATAAAGCTTGTACTGGTCGCTTGTCAGGCTTTCTTTGACCTTATCGGGCGAAAGGGACGGCATGGTCGGGCGGATCGCCTCATGGCCGTCTTGCGCGTTTGCTTTGGTTTTATAATAACGCGGTTTTTCAGGCAGATATTCTTTGCCGTAGGTTTCGGCGATGAATTCGTTGCCCTGGGCGCGCGCTTCTTCGGAAATACGAAGCGAGTCGGTACGCATATAGGTGATAAGACCCATTGCGCCGTAGCCTTTGACGTCGACGCCTTCGTAAAGCTCCTGCGCGACTTTCATCGTGCGTTTGCCCTGGAAGCCGAGTTTGCGAGAGCCCTCCTGCTGTAAGGTGGAGGTGGTAAACGGCGGCGCGGGCTGTTTGCGGCGGGTGCCTTTTTTCACGCTTGTTACGGCGTAAGAAGCACCCTCCAAACGGGCGAGAATCTCGTTCGCCTGATCGCCGTCGGTGATTTTCACTTTGCCGGTTTCGTCACCGACAAATGCGGCGGCAAACGCGCGCTTCGACGACGGCGCAATAAATTTCGCGTCGAGCGACCAATATTCTTCCGGCTTGAACGCGCGGATTTCCTCTTCGCGGTCCACAATCAAGCGCAGCGCCACGGACTGCACACGACCGGCGGAAAGCCCGCGGCGGATTTTTTGCGACACGAACGGACTTAATTTATAGCCGACCAAGCGGTCAAGAATGCGGCGCGCCTGTTGGGCATCGACCAAATCCATGTCGATTTTTTCCGGGTGCGCCATGCCGTTTTCGACGCTCGTTTTATTGATTTCGTTGAATTTGACGCGGTTCTTGTCGTTTAAGTCTAAGTCCAACACCGTGGCAAGGTGCCAGGAAATCGCTTCGCCTTCGCGGTCCGGGTCGGTTGCGAGATAGACTTTGTCGGACTCGCTGACCATTTCGCGTAATTCTTTGACGAGCTTTTCTTTGCCTTTGACAATGGCGTATTTCGGCGCGAAATCGTGTTTGACGTCGACGCTGAGTTTCGCGGCGGGCAGGTCGCGGATATGACCGACGGACGCCGTGACTTTATAGCCCTTGCCCAAATATTTTTGAATCGTTTTCGCCTTGGAGGGCGATTCCACAATTACCAGTTTTGACATTTGGCAACCATCCTATACTTTTCTGTATTTTTTCCCTTGTGTGAGCGCGGCGCAGCCGTAAAGCTCGAGTTCCGTCAGCGCGGCAAGACACGCCTGCACGGGCAGGGCCGCCGCTTCGCTGATTTCGTCAATCTGCGCGGGGGTTTCGCGAAGTACCGTGAACACCTTTTTCGCCGCGTCAGACGCGCCCGCGGGCAGTGTGCTTTGTGAAGCATGCGGCGCTTCGCTTGAAGCCGGCGGTTCGCTCGGAGTCGGCGGTTCGCTCGGAGTCGGCGGTTTCGGCGCCTTTGTCGTTGCGCGCGGCTTTCGCGGCTGCGGCTTTTTTACCGAAACCGGCTCTGCCTTTGGCACGCCCGCTTCTCTGAGCATTTCGCCGAGCGTTTTCTGCGCATTTTCAAGCCGCAGCTCGTCGGGATAAATATATGCATATTCTTCCAAAATATCCATTGGGGTAAAGACCGGCTTTGCCCCGTCGTGGATCAGTTTATTTGCCCCGGTAAACGCCGAAGAGATGATGTCGCCGGGGACGGCAAACACGTCGCGCCCTTGTTCAAGCGCATAACGTGCGGTGATCAGCGAGCCGCTTCGTTCACCGGCCTCCACAACGACCGTGCCGAGCGACAACGCGGAAATAATCCGGTTGCGCAAAGGAAAAGTCGTTCTGGACGCCGCACAAAACGGCAGAAATTCACTGATGACTGCGCCGCCCTGCCGCACGATTTCCCGGCGCAGAGGGGCGTTTTCCAAAAGATACGGCGTGCCTAAGCCACAGCCGAGCACAGCAATCGTTTTGCCGTGGGTGCGAAGCGCACCGCGGTGGGCTTCGGAATCCACGCCCAGCGCACCGCCGGACACGACCACAGCGCCGCTTTGCGCCAAAGCGCCGGCGAGCAAATTTGCCACGCGAAGCCCATAATTGGAAGAGCGGCGCGTGCCGACCATGGCGATTTTCACGTCCTGCAAAAGCACTTGCGTATCCCCCCAAACGAACAAAACCGGCGGGTAATTGCGCAGTTCCAAAAGCTTCTGCGGATAAGTAAGGTCGTCGGGTGTTATAATCTGCCAGCCGTTTTCGGCGCAGGTTTTCATCACCCCGCCCGACTCGGACGGAGAGAATTTTGCGAGCGCGGCAATTTGTTTCGCGGTCAAAAGCCCGGAAAGCCGCCACTGGGTGCTTCCCGCCTCGTAAAGGGCGCGCGGGGAGCCGAAATAGTTTACAATATCTGCAATCGCCGCCGCAGGACCGAGCGTGCGCAGCAGCCAAATCCAAAAAGCTGTATCGTTCATCGCATCATTTCCCACATGGTGATTGTCGCCGCCGCCGAAGCGTTTAAAGATTCCGCCGCGCCGCGCATCGGAATGGTGACGCGCTCGCGTACCGCGGAAAGTACCGCTTCGGAAACGCCGTTGCCCTCGTTGCCCACAACGGCAATCGCGCCGCCGGAAAAATCCAGCGTACAAATGCTTGTCGCCCGCATGTCGGGCACGGTGGCGAGGGTTAATATCGTTTCGTTTTGCGCTTTTAACCAAGAAGCAAGGTCTTCGACCTGCATCACGGGCAGGCGCAAAAGCGAGCCCATAGACGCGCGCAGGGCTTTCGGGTTAAACCGGTCACAGCCGCCGCTGACGATAAGCCCGGCAATGCCGAGCGCTTCCGCTGTTCTGGCCGCCGCGCCGAGATTTTGCGGGTTTTGCACCTGTTCGAGCGCAAGATAGCGCCCGCCTTTCTTGACAGAAAACTCCGTATTTTCCGGCATTTGCACAATCGAGAAAACGCCTTGCGTGGTCACGGTGTCGGAAAGCTTTTCGGCGACGCTTTCGGAAATGCAATACGCCGTCTTTGCGGAAGAAAGCAAAGTTTCGACGCGTTCGCCGCCTTTTTCTTTTGCCGCTTCGGTCAAAAACAGGGTTTCAACCGTAAAGCCGCTTTGTGCGCAGTCGGCGCACAAACGCAAGCCCTCGAGCGTAAACCGCCCGCTTTCGCGGCGCGCTTTTCGGCTTTCGGACAATTTGCAAAACGTTTTTACAGCTTCGTTGTTTCGGCTTTGAATGCGGACAAGTTCCATAGACGCCCCCGACCCGACAATTTTTGCATGTATGCAAGAAAACGGAAACCACGCCCCGGCTTTCCAAGGCGTGGTTCTAGCTTATTTAAGTGCAGCTTTTGCCTGCTCGGTAAGAGCGGTGAAAGCGGCGGGATCCGCAATCGCGATTTCGGAAAGCATTTTGCGGTTTAAGTCGATGCCGGCTTTTTTAAGACCGTTGATGAAGGTCGAATAATTCATACCGTTCATTTTGCAAGCCGCGGAAATGCGGGTGATCCAGAGTTTTCTGAAATCTCTCTTTTTCTGTTTTCTGCCGATATATGCATACTGGCCGGACTTCATAACCGCCTGTTTTGCGGTTTTGAAAAGTCTGCTCTTGGAGCCGTAGTAGCCCTTTGCCAGCTTCAGGGTTTTATTTCTTCTTTTGCGAGTCATCATCGCACCTTTGATTCGTGCCATTGTAAGTTACCTCCGATTTATTCTGTCTGTGCGGGAAAACCGCCTCGATTATTTATAGGGAACAAGACGTTTAATCTGTTTCTGGTTGGTTGTATCCGCAACAGCTGTCTTACGAAGATTTCTTTTCCGTTTGGTGCTCTTCTTCGTCAGGATGTGGGACTTATTGGCATGCGCACGGATGGGCTTGCCGTTCTTGGACAATTTGAAGCGTTTTTTGGCTCCGGAATGGGTTTTGATCTTAGGCATTTCAATTCCTCCTGAAAATATGAATACTTATTTTACGGGTGCTAAGAACATCAGCATTTGTCTGCCCTCCAGCTTTGCGGGCTTTTCAATGCTTGAAAATTCCGAGCAGGCTTCGGCAAATTTCTCCATGGAAGTGAGACCCAGTTCGGGGTGCGCCATTTCACGGCCGCGGAAGCGGATGGAGACCTTGACCTTGTTGCCGGCTTTCAAAAATTTCTCAGCGTGATTAACCTTCGTCTGAAAGTCATGCGTATCAATGTTGAGAGAAAGACGGATCTCTTTGATTTCAACCACTTTCTGGTTTTTGCGCGCTTCTTTTTCGCGCTTTGCCTGTTCAAAGCGGTATTTCCCGTAATCCATAATTTTGCAGACAGGCGGCTTCGCGGTGGGCGCAATTTTGACAAGGTCGAGATTCTTTTCCTCCGCCTTTTTGAGCGCGTCCTTCGCGGACATAATGCCGAGCTGCTCGCCGGTGCTGCTGATCACACGGACTTCACGGTCACGGATTTGTTCATTGATTTGCATTTCTTTCATACTGGTCGCAATCACTCCTTAAAAATTCAAAAAGCGTGAACGAAAACCGTTCACGCTCCAATACACTTGTGCCCTAAAAAAGGACTTTGTATTGACCTGTTTCATCTAAAAATCACAGGTGAGAACGGTTTGTTCTTCTTTGTTGTGCTGATATGATACTACTTTCGCGCCCGAATGTCAAGCATTATTTTGCTTTTGCGGGCAGCAGTTTTTCGACGTCTGCAAGGTTTATGCGCTTTGACACAATACAGGTTTTGCGCGTTTGCGCCCCTTTGTCGGTTTTATAAGTGCCGGACGCTTTCTTTTCGGTGCTGAAAATGCCGTAAGAGGCGGTGACGACCGTGCCGTCGGGCAAAACGACATTGCCGCAATACCCGGTGTCGGCGTTGGCGGTCACGGCGGGTTCGTTTTGGTCGTCCAAATAGGTGTGGGCAATCTTAATACGATACTGCCCTTCTCTGCCGTTTTTCAAGTCGTCGTAAGTGCCGACCCACGCAATCCAGCCCTCAGAATACCATTTCATCGACTTTTTTTCATAATTTTTCTTCAGCTTTTCACGGTCACGCTCGATAGAGCGGAAAGTGATGAACAACCGTCCGTCGGGGAGATAAACCGCCTTGTGGCGTTCGCCGTTGAGCGCGGCGGGCGCTTCTTTTGGTTCGGACCAGGTTTTGCCCTCATCTCGGGAGAAACTTAAAAGCGAATTGATTTTTTTCGAGTTGCTGCGGGTAATCAGCATCAATTCATCGCCTTGACCGGCGTCGGAGCGCACGCAGGCGACCTCGCACATATTGGAACGCTTTTCAAGCTTGCGGTAATCCGCAAAATACGGACGCGGCTTTGACCAGTGCATATTCCCCGCGTCGTCAAAGGTGAGAATGGTTTGATAATTAACAAAATTGCGTTCGTGGAAAAGCCCCATCCAACGGTCGACAAAGCGGCCGTTTTCTTTCAAACGCACAAGCGCGCTCATCGACACGACCGGCACACAGGTGTAGTCGGGGTCGTCTTTGCCGTAAAACAGCTTATATTCGCTCCAGGTTTTGCCCTCGTCACCGGAAACCGAGCAGTTAAACCCGCCCGTGGTCGGCGCGCCCGGCCATTTCGGGTTGCCGCAGATAAGAATCAATTTATCCGGCCAAGTATGTTCGGAGAATTCCAAACGGTAAACGGTCGGCGTTTCGCGGGAATTTTCCCAGCTTTTCGGCGGGTTCTGTATCGTTTCCGAATAGCTTTTGCCGCCGTCATTGCTGATTTTGGAAAGCGTTTTTCCCTTGCCGTGCCCTTCGGGGTAAAAGGTCAAAATCCGCCCGTCGCGCAAAAGCACCGAGTCGGGGTGACCGAGATAGGCTTTGCTGTCGTCGACCACCGTGTTCTCGAACAGATAGTCAAGTTCAGCGGGGAGCTTGTCGGGTTTTTGGCTCAAATCGATTTGGGGAATGGTATAATCTTTGCCGGGGGTTTTATATTTGCTTTTCAGAAACATAGTTGTGACCTCCGCTCCGTAAGGCTTATTTTTTGAAAAAGCAAAAACGCTTTTTCTCTTTTTCCAGTTTCGGGGCATCGATGATCTGCACGCTGCTGCAAGCGGCGCCTTCTTCTTCAAACACCACGATTTCGTTTTCTTCTTTCAAAATGCCTTTCGGCACATAAAGCGTGACCTGGGGGCCTATCTCCCAATAGCGTCCGAGATTAAAGCCGTTAATGTAAACACAGCCTTTTTTGAAGCCTGTGGTATCCACAAAGCAATCTGCATCGGTCAACGCGCGGAAAGTGCCCTTGTAAAACATCGGCCCCGTTTTCGCATTTGTTGCTTGATAGCGAACCTTTTCGATATTGTCAAGCGGTATTGTGTAGACATCGAAACCAAACAAAATCTGATTGCCGAAGGTGACGCGTGCAAGACCCTTTCGGTCGTAGAGGTGTTTGCCGTAATTCACACGCCCCATACCGCTTACCAAAATGTCGATTTTTCGTTCGCCTTTAAAGCCCGGCAGCAAAACGGTAAACCCGTCGTTGTCTTTCATTTGCGGGTTTTCGTGGCGGTAATAGGTCTTTTTGAGCTTTCCGTTAATAAACAGATAGGCGTTGTCGTGAACGCCCTCCACACAGAGCTTGCCCGGCTCATAAGTGCCTTTCATAGTAACAGAATACAAAATACAGCCGAAATTCTGCCCGAAATATTCCATGCTTTCGGGCGCTGCAATACTGTGCTTTTCTGCAATCGTGTCTAAATTGTCGAAAAGGCTCGCTTTTTCTGTGAGTTTCACTTCGCCAATATACTGCCGCTTCGGCTCTGCGGGAAGCGACGGCGGTGTGATACCCTGTTTTTCGCAAAGCAGCTTTCGAACAGCATGGTAGGTGTCTGTATAACCGCCCCACTCATTAAGAAGCGCGCTGTAATCATAGCTTGTAACGGTCGGCTCAAATTGTTTGCCGTAATTTGCGCCCGCGGTAAACCCGAAGTTGGTGCCGCCGTGGAACATATACATGTTGAAGCTGGCGTCCATTTTCAAAAAGCTTTCAATCTCGGAGACCACTTCTGACGCCTTGCGGGTGTGGTGTCGGTCGCCCCAGTGGTCAAACCAGCCGCACCAAAATTCGCCGCACATATAGGGCATGTTTTTCTGGTATTTATCAAGTTTCGGCAAAAGCCTTTTTGCGCGGCTGCCGAAATTCATGACCTTAAACACATCGGGAAGTCCGCCGCCGGAAAGCATCCAGTCGCTGTCGCCGTCGGAGGTGAACAGAAGCGCGTCCATGCCGACGTCCTGCATAATGTCGCGCACCGTGGCAAGATAAGCTTTGTCGTTGCCGTAGCTGCCGTATTCGTTTTCGACCTGCATGGCGATAATATTGCCGCCGTTTTTCTCGAAATTCGGCGCAATTTCTTTTGCGACCGCTTCATAATAGCGGCGCACACAATCAAGATACGGCGCGTAGTTGCAGCGCAGCTTCATATTTTTGTCTTTTAAAAGCCACGCCGGGAAGCCGCCGAAATCCCATTCGGCGCATATGTAAGGACCCGGGCGGACAATCGCGTAAAGCCCGACTTTTTGGGCCAATCGCAGATATTCCGAAATATCGAGCATGCCGTCAAAATGAAATTCGCCGGGCTTCGGCTCGTGAAGATTCCAGCAAACATAGGTTTCAACGGTGTTAAACCCCGCCGCTTTGAGTTTTAAAAGCCGGTCTTCCCAATATTCGCGCGGCACACGGAAATAGTGCATCGCGCCCGAATAAATGTGAATTGGCTTGCCGTCTAAAGAAAATTGTCCGTTTTCAATTGTGAACATGGTTGCCTCCGGGGGATCCAAAAATTTAAATCATTTATTTTTTTGCGCTTTTCGCCGCCAAATATTCTTCCAAACACTGGCCGCTTTCGCGCATGTCTTTTGCGGCTTTTTCGCCGACATAGCGCCAGTGCCACGGCTCATACATCACGCCGGTAATTTCGGTTTTATTTTCCGGGTAGCGCAAAATAAAGCCGTATTCATAGGCGTGCTCGCAAAGCCAAGAAAATTCCTTGGTGCTCACAAAATCCGCACTCGCGCTCCCGATATCCATCGCAAAACCCATATTGTGCTCGGAACAGCCGGCGGGCAAAATCCGCTCTTGGGTTTTGGCTTTCGCTTCCGCTTCGGAAAAGCCCTGACCCACATAATATTCGACCCGGCGGTTGTTGTTATCCTCCTGGCGGTCATACGTCCGATAGCCGGAATACGGCGTAAGCGTGCAGCCGTCCGCTTTTGCGGCTTCGTACATTTTCTGATACGCCGGCGCGACGCGCGCGTCTAACTGAACGTCGCTTCCCTCAACCGCCGCCGCAAGTTCCGGCGCGTAGCCTTCGGGCAGGCAATATTGCAAATTGACAAGCGTCAGTTCCCAGTTGTCCCCTGAGGGCGAAACAATCACGGGTGTTCCGTCGGAAGACGCCGCAGGCAGCGTAACCGGCGGGGCTTCGGTTGCAGGCTCGGTTGTTGCGGGCGCGGTGGTCGCCGGGTCGGAAACCGGCGCTTCAGTCACCGCTTCGGCGGGCTTGTCCTGTTTATTTTTCGCGGTTACCGCGTAACCGATTGCCGGCACCGCGAGCAAAACGACCAAAAGCGTAAGCAATATGCTTTTCGCTTTTATCGTTCTTCGATTGATATGAATTTTCATAAGAAAAATCCTTTCTTTCGGCGTTTTCCGCCGTTTCATATTGTAGAGTTTTTCGGGAAACTTGTCAACCGTATTCCGCGATTGTTTGCCCGCACGGCAAGTCTTGTAAAATTTGTAAATTTTCTATCGACTTTATAAGGGATTTATGGTAAAATAAATAACCAATAAAGAAACGGGAAACTTCCCGAACGGAGTGATTCTGGTGCACGCAAAAGACAGCAACGCAAATTACCCGTCCCGCCGACGGGAAATGGCAAACTACACCATTCGAGAAATTAAAAAAGTTTGTAAAGAAATCGGGCCGCGCGAGTCCGGCGAAGAAAGCGAGCGCAAGGCGCAGGCTTACGTCGCGGAGTCGATGAAAAATGTCGCGGATTCCGTAGAAGTCGAGGATTTCGAGCTGCACCCCAAGGCGTTTATGGGCTGGGTGCTTTTGGACGTTATTTTGATGTTCATTTCGGCGGTTTTGCTTTTGCTCGGCCGCTTTAACGTTGTGGACGGCGCCGCAACCGCCTTTACCGCGGCGGCGCTGGTGCTCACGGTGCTTTCCATATTGTTTATGGTGTTTGAGTTTTTATTCTATAAACCGCTTTTGGACCCGCTTTTCCCGAAACGGCGCACCTGCAACGTAGTGTGCCGCAGAAAAGCCGCGGGCGAAACCAAACGCCGCATCATTTTCAGCGGGCACATTGATTCCGCTTATGAATGGACTTACACGCACCTCGGCGGCGGCAAGCTGCTGACAACGGTCATCGGCGTTGCGTTCGGCTCCATTTTCGTGCATTTGATTTTGGATATTATTTCATTTTTCAATGTACCGAACTGGCTGAACATTGTGGTCATTGTCATTGCTTTCGTGACGCTGATTCCGATTTTCCTCGGTGCGTTCTTTGTCAACTGGAAGTTGGTTGTGCCCGGGGCGAATGACAACCTGACCGGCGTTTTTGCCTCGATGGCGGTGCTGCGCTACATGGCCGCCAACGACATTCGCTTTGAAAACACCGAAGTCGTCGCCGTTTCGATGGCCTGTGAAGAAGCGGGCCTGCGCGGGGCGAAAGCGTTTGCCGAAAAGCACGCCGGTGAAGACGACGTGGAAACCGTTTTCGTTGCCACCGACACGCTTCGGGATTTTGATTTCATGGGTGTTTACAACAAAGACATGTCCGGCACGGTGAAACTCGACAGCCAGGCGGCCGCGATGCTCAAAACCGCGACGGAAATCGCCGGCTATAATTTGGATTTTGCCAACGTATTCTTCGGCTCGTCCGATGCCGCCGCGATTCAGCAGGGCGGTATGAAAGCCGTGGCGCTCGCCGCCATGGACCCGACGCCCGCGCGGTATTACCACACCCGCGGCGACACCGCCGACAACTTAGACCCGAAAACCATTGAAGCGGGCATTGACATTTTGTTGGAAGCCGCATTCCTGTTTGACGAGCAAGGGCTGAAAGATCAATATTCTTTAAAATAAAAGATAAAAAAGAGCAAAGGGGTTTTATTCATGCACACCAAAATCAGCAAGCTTATTTGTGTGGTCGCGGCGCTGGCGCTGCTCACCGTTTCGCTGACCTCCTGTGACTTCTCTTTGGAGTCTTTCTTTAACCAGGACAACGGTCCCGAACCGGTTGCTGTTTCTTTAAAGACTGATTTGAAAGACGCAAAATTCACCTTTACATATGGGCAGTTAAAAGAAGTTCTGCCCACTGACCTTTTGGCCACTTTGTTTGAAAATTACGACGAAAAAACCGACGACGTGACCATTGAGCTCAACTACAACGATCTCAAGTCCCGCTATTCCGGCGATGAGGAACTGTTCCAAAAGGTGCTTGGGCTTCTGACGGAAAGCGACCGCGAGGCACTCGCGGCAAATCAAGCAGAAGTGCTTGCCTATTATAATCAGATCGCGAATCAAATCAAACAGCAAAAACCCGCTACGGTATATTCCGAGAACTTCTGGGTCGATGACGGCACCATTCAATTCACCAAAGACGGCGTTGTTTCCGAATCCGACAGCACCATTGCAAAAGCCGCCAAGCTGTTTAAAGACTTCGCGATGCAAGGCGTTGAAAAGGCACTCCCGAACACCGAAAACAACAAAACCAACGAAGGCGACGACCTGACGGATATTTTGTATTTGAAAGGCACCGATAAAGTTTCGGAACTTACCATGGACGACATTGACGTGCTTTACTCTTCCGTTACGCCCACCACGGAGTTAAACTCGAAAGAAGAACCGGTCGTGACCGCGCTGACCCGCACGGTGGAAATCCACCTGAAAGCGGACAAGGTTTCTGTGGAAAAAGCCATTACTTTCCGCGACAAAACCGATATTCTTTCCAAAATCAACCAGCCGCAGAATTCGTTTACCGTGGATAATTACGACTTCACCTGCGAAGGCTGCGTGATTACGGCAACCTTCAACGCGGTAACCGATGAGCTTTTGTCTCTTTCCTATGACAAGAATATGCAAGTCACCGCTTCTGTTACCGGTGAAGGTTCTTTGGAATCCCTCGGCAATCAGACGCTGCAATTCAACTGCGGCAGCAATATGTTCTATCAATTTGGCTGGGAATCTGAAGCCGAATAACCCTTTTATCTAACCTTATCATACGCCAAGCCCCATAGAGAACCTATGGGGCTTTTTTAAAAGGAGAGCATCATGACAGAGCAGGAAAGACTGGATCTCTATACGAGCATTGTGCCCAACCGCCGGCAGCTTTTGATTCAGGAAATGAAATACTATGCCTTTGTGCACTACACGGTCAACACTTTCACCAACAAAGAATGGGGAAACGGCAAAGAGTCGGAGCAGGTGTTTAACCCCACCGACCAAAACACGGACCAGTGGTGCGCCGCCATCCGCGACGCCGGCATGAAAGGCGTTATTTTGACCTGTAAACATCACGACGGGTTTTGCCTTTGGCCGACCAAAACAACGGAACACTCCATCAAAAACAGCCCATATAAAAACGGCAAGGGCGATGTTGTGCGCGAGGTGGCAGACTCCTGTAAAAAATACGGCTTAAAATTCGGGGTCTATCTTTCCCCCTGGGACCGCAACAGCAAACTGTACGGTACGCCCGCTTACAATGATTTTTATATTGAACAGATGACAGAGCTGCTCACAAACTACGGGGAAATCTTCATGCTGTGGCTTGACGGTGCGTGCGGCGCCAAAGCAGACGGGCAACCGGTGCAGAAATATGATTTCGAGCGTATTTGGAAAACCGCCGTAGAACTGCAGCCGAATATCGTTATGTCCGGCTGCGCGCCGGATGTGCGCTGGATTGGCAACGAGAGCGGCAAAACGCGTGAGAGTGAATGGAATGTTGTGCCGCAGTTTCAATATGACCAACAAAATTTTGCCGCCAACTGCCAGCAGGATGATGATTTGAAAAAATTCCAGAAACGCTGTCAGGATGTTATGCTGCCGGACATGGGGTCGCGTAAATTCTTAGCGAATTACGACAAATTTATGTGGTACCCCGCCGAAGTGGATGTCTCTATCCGGCCGGGCTGGTTTTATCACCCTGCACAGCGGCTGACGCTGAAATCTTTAAAGCGTTTGATGACCATTTACTACAATTCCGTGGGAAATAACAGCTTGATGCTTTTGAACATTCCGCCAAACCGCAAGGGACAGTTTGCCAAAAGCGATGTCCGGCGGCTTCGGGAAATGGGCAAATGGCTGCGGCGCGAAGAGGAATGTGTGCTGGAAAGCAGCTGTGTCTTTTCTGCTGACGGCAGAGAAGCAGAAATCACTTTCCCGAAGCAGTCTGTGGACCGGTTACGGCTTGCCGAAGACACAACCAAATCTCAGCGCGTCGAATAGTTTTCTGTCTACGCAGGGGAAGAATGCGTGTTCCGCGGCACAATCATCGGCTTTTCGCGGATTGCCATTTTCGACCGTCCTGTTGTGACTGATAAACTTCGTTTTGTCATTGAAGAATGCCGCAATGAACCTTACATGCAAAAAATCGAGGTCTGCAAAACCGGCGCTTACCGCCCATTTTAACAGTTTCGTTTATAATGTAAAAACGCAGGGAACACAAAAGGTGCTTCCTGCGTTTTCTTTTTATGCGGCGTTTTTATGTTGTTTGCCGGTGGCGTCAATGCGGAAATCCTCTGTATAGATGAGTTCATCTACCGTAACGAACCGGTAACCGCGTTCAGAAAGAATCTGCAATATCTGCCGCAGTGCTTCCGGCGTATTTTTCACATCGTTATGAAACAACAAAATCGAACCGTTTTCGACAGCCCCGGTTACGCGTTCCACCATTTCCTCTACGGAGACACCCTGCCAGTCTAAACTATCTACCGACCACTGTATGGTCTGCATGGAAAGACTTTCCGCAGCGTTGATTGCGTCGTTGGTGTAATCTCCGGACGGCACGCGCACAAGCGCAGGTGCTTTTCCGATGCATTTTTCAATCTCAGCGTTGCATCGCTGTATGTCTGCTTTGATTTCTTCATAAGATAGCTTGCTGTATGCCGTATGTGTGTCGGAATGGTTGGCGATTGTATGCCCCGCTTCGTAAAACGCCTTGACCGCGTCCGGATTTTGGCGCACCCAGTCGCCGACCGCGAACACGGTGGCTTTGGCGTTATATTCCGCTAAAATCGCCAAAAGTTCGTCTGTGTCGTCCGCGCCCCAGGCCGCGTCAAAGGTAATCGCTATCTTTTTTTCGTTTGTATCCACACAATAAACCGGAATTTTTCGCTCCCCCGTGTTGGATGCCGAACTGGTTTGATATTGCCGCCCCAAACCCGCCGCGACCAAAACCGCAGAAAGAGCAATCAGCGCCGCACAAAGCAAACTGCGCTTGGTCAAAATTAAAAATCGCATACGCTCCCCTCCTCGGTTATATATATGGGAAAGAGGGAGAAAAAAGACGGCGGTAAGTCGTTGCCGACGCAATGAAAAGTTACCAAATCCGGCTAAAAATAAATTCTTGTTATTGTTGATTTTTATCTAAATTTATGGTATTCTGAAAACACCAAATTAAATTTATGGGGGTTTATTATGTTTTGTAAAAATTGTGGACAACAGTTAGCCGAAGGCGCTGCATTCTGCCCGAATTGCGGAATGACGGTTACGCAGCCGGATACTGCACCGGCAGCTTCTGAACAGCCGGCAGCTGAACAGGGGACCGCGCAGCAGCCGCCCTACACGCAGCCGCAGCAGCCTTATACGCAACCGCAGCAGCCTTACGGGCAATATCCCGGGTACGGCATGCCGCAAGTCTCTCAGGAGCCTGCTTCCGGCGGTTTGCGCTTCCTTTGCTGGCTGATTCCGCTTGTCGGCATTATTCTCTATTTCGTGAAAAAAGATGAAAAACCGGTTTATGCCAAACAGTGCGGTGTCGCTGCGCTTGTCAGCATCATCATGTGCGTTGTGTTCTATTTCCTGAGCTTCCTGATGACGATGTTCACAGCGGCTTCTCTTTATTAAGGAGTAGGCAAAAATGTTTTGTAAAAATTGCGGGCAGGAAATCCTGCCCGGGACCGTAAATTGCCCGCGGTGCGGGGCCTATGTCGCCCCGGACACCGCGCAAGCGCAGATGCCGCCTTCGCCGCATAACGGGCAGCCCTATCAACCTTACGGGCAACCGTACCAGCCGGGGCCGTCTTACGGGCAGCCGTATCCGATTCCGGCAAAGCCTTCGGTCGGTTGGCTTGTGTTCAACATTGTTTTGGTTGTGTTGTCCGGGTTTTCCAACATTTTGGCGATTGTCGGCGTTGTTTTCGGCGCGCTCGGGCAATCCGCTTATAATCACGGCGATTACAAAGACGCGGAAAGCAAAACAAAAGTTTGCAAAGTGCTCGGTATTATCAGCCTTGTGCTGTTTATTCTCGCGTTCCTTTTCCTGCTCTTTTTCTTCTTTGTGATTGGAGTGTCTTCTACACCGAGCACATATTATTCTCATTTATAACAGGGGGTTCCTATGTTTTGTAAAGCGTGCGGGCACGAAATTCCGAACGATGCGGCGTTCTGCCCAAGTTGCGGCGCGCCGGTCAACGGCGCCACCCCCGCGGGGACTGTTCCGCCGAACGCTCCGCCAGCCGGCGGGCAATACGGCTATGTGCCGCCGGTTCCGCCCGTGACACCGGTTTCTTATGAAGATGCGGACACACTTTTAAAAGTCGCTTCGTTTTTTATTCCGATGGTCGGCATCATTCTGTATGCCATAGACCGTGACAAAAAGCCGGTTTCGGCAAAAGCCTGTTTAAAAATGGGTGTTATCGGGTTGGTAGTTTGGTTTGCCGTTCCGCTTTTAATTTGGCTTTTTGCCGTTTTTCTCATTTTCGGCGTCGGTGCCGTGGCAATGGCATAACCCTTTTAGGAAAGTCTAAATCAATAAAAAGAACCGCACAGAGAAATCTCTGTGCGGTTTCCTTTTTGTCGGTTCAAACTTATTTCGCCGCTTCAGCAGTTTTCGGCTCTACAAGTTCAATGATGCACATTTCCGCAGCATCCCCGCGGCGTGTACCGGTTTTGATGATGCGCGTATAGCCGCCGTTGACATCCGCATATTTCGGCGCGATTTCGTCAAACAGCTTTTTCACGACATCGTCTTTGGTCACATAAGCGAAAACCTGACGCTTTGCGTGCAGGGTATTGTCTTTCGCGATGGTAATCATTTTTTCTGCCATGGAGCGGACTTCTTTCGCTCTGGTCACGGTGGTTTCCACCTTGCCGTTTTCCAGCAGGTAAGTTACCATACCTCTGAGCATTGCTTTACGGTGGTCCGTAGCTCTGCCGAGTTTTCTGGTTCCGGGCATCTAAATCACTCCTTCTTATTCGTCATCCTTACGGAGAGTGAAGTTCAGGGACTCAAGCTTGGCAATAACTTCTTCCAAAGACTTTCTGCCAAGGTTGCGCACCTTCATCATGTCTTCCTCTGATTTGCTGATAAGGTCTTCAACCGTATTAATACCTGCTCTCTTTAAGCAGTTGAAGGAACGCACGGACAGGTCAAGCTCCTCAATGGTCATCTCGAGCGCTTTTTCTTTTCCGTCGTCATCTTTCACGACCATGACCTCGGTGTTGCCGGCTTCGTCAGAAAGGTCAACAAAGAGGTTGAGGTGTTCAGTGAGGATCTTGGCGCCGAGCGAGACCGCCTCTTTCGCAGAGATGGTGCCGTTCGTCCAGGCTTCGAGCGTCAGTTTGTCGAAGTCGGTGATCTGCCCCACACGGGTGTTTTCGACCGTGTAGTTCACTTTCAATACGGGTGTATAGATAGAGTCGATTGCAATCACGCCGATGGCGGGCTGCATCATCTGTTTGTTGCGTTCAGCAGAAACATAGCCGCGGCCTCTGTCGGCGGTCAGCTCCATATTGAGCGTGGCGCCTTCGGAAAGCGTTGCAATCAAGTGGTCGGGATTGAGAATTTCAACCTCGGAATCTGTCTTGATGTCGCCCGCGGTGACTTCACATTTGCCGCTGGCTTCCACATACAGCGTTTTCGGACCGTCGCCCTGGATTTTCAGGATAACACCTTTCAAGTTCAGGACAATTTCGGTGACATCTTCTTTCACACCTTCAATGGTGGAAAACTCGTGCAGAACGCCGTCGATTTTCACCGAAGTAATGGCGTAGCCGGGAAGTGAAGACAAAAGCACACGGCGCAGGGAGTTGCCGAGCGTGGTGCCGTAGCCTCTTTCCAGGGGTTCCATGACGAATTTGCCGTAGGTTCCGTCCGCAGCCAAATCGAGTGCTTCAATGCTGGGCTTATCAATTCCTATCATTCAAAACCCTCCTATCGTGGGTTCGGGCAAAAAGCCCGAATGCTTACATATATTCGTACCTGTTTCTTGAAACGGAGCCTATTATTTCGAATAGAACTCGACGATAAGATGTTCTTCAACAGGAACTTCAATCTGCTCTCTGTCGGGCATTTTCACAACCTTAGCGGTCATGTTTTCGCTGTCCTTATCGAGCCATTCCGGAACGGGACGAGAGCCGTTTGCTTCGAGGACAGCCTTAATTTTGTCGCTGTCGAGGCTCTTCTGGCGAAGGGAAACCACGTCGCCTTCTTTCAGAAGGTAAGAGGGGATATCCACTTTCTTGCCGTTGACGAGATAATGGCCGTGGGTGGTGAGCTGTCTTGCTTCCGCTCTGGAAGAAGCCCAACCGAGGAGATAAGCGACATTGTCCAAGCGGCTTTCGCAGATTTTCAGAAGGTTTTCACCGGTCATGCCCTGGCGGCGTTCTGCCATCAGGAAATACTTGTGGAACTGACCTTCCTGGATACCGTAATAACGGCGAGCCTGCTGCTTCGCACGAAGCTGCATGCCGTATTCGGAAGTCTTTTTGCGGCTCTGGCCATGCTGGCCGGGCGCATAGCTACGGCGTTCAAAAGCACATTTGCCGGTATAGCAGCGTTCGCCTTTCAAGAAAAGCTTTTTGCCTTCACGGCGGCAAAGTTTGCAAACCGCACCTGTATATCTTGCCATAAATTACACCTCCAAAACCTTAAACTCTTCTTCTCTTGGGCGGGCGGCAGCCGTTGTGCGGGATCGGGGTAACGTCTTTGATCATCGTTACTTCCAAACCGGCGGTCTGCAAAGCGCGGATTGCGGCTTCACGGCCTGAACCCGGGCCCTTGACGTAAACTTCAACCGTTTTCATGCCGTGCTCGATCGCGATTTTTGCAGCGGTCTCAGCGGCGGTCTGTGCGGCAAAGGGCGTGGACTTTTTGGAGCCTCTGAAGCCCATTTCGCCGGCGGATGCCCACGAAACAGCGTTGCCCTGCACATCGGTGATGGTTACGATTGTGTTATTGAAGGTGGATTGAATATGAGCTGCACCTTTTTCAATGTTCTTGCGTTCACGGCGACGACGGGTGGTCGCGCCTTTTTTTGTTGCGGTAGCCATTTACAAATCCCTCCCTTATTTCTTCTTGTTCGCGATGGTCTTCTTCGGACCTTTGCGGGTACGCGCGTTGTTTTTGGAAGTCTGGCCGCGAACGGGAAGCCCTTTGCGATGGCGGGACCCACGATAGCTGCCGATTTCAATAAGGCGCTTGATGTCAAATGCAACATCACGGCGCAAATCGCCTTCCACTTTGACATTGTGTTCGATGTATTCACGAAGTTTCGCGACATCTTCTTCGGTCAAATCCTTGACACGAGTGTCGGGATTGACACCTGTTGCGGCAATAATGTCGCTTGCCGTCTTTCTGCCGATACCGTAGATATATGTGAGGCCGATTTCGACTCTCTTGTCTCTCGGTAAATCAACACCTGAAATACGAGCCATTTACAGTTGCACCTCCATTTGATGCGGTAAATTTTACCATTTGAAAATTGAGATTTTCGCAAGTGCACGGATCGTTGTTTAGATCTTTAACAACGATCGCAGCGCGGGATTGATTAGCCCTGGCGCTGTTTGTGCTTCGGGTTTTCACAGATCACCATGACTTTACCCTTGCGTTTAATAATCTTGCACTTTTCGCAAATCTTTTTGACAGAAGGTCTGACTTTCATTGGAATACCTCCTTCTTGAAATAAAGAACTTTTCTGCTTATTTTGAACGCCATGTAATGCGCCCGCGCGTGAGGTCATATGGCGACATTTCGACCGTCACTTTGTCGCCCGGCAGAATACGGATGAAGTTCATCCGAAGTTTGCCGGAAATATGGGCTAAAATTTGGTGTCCGTTTTCGAGCTCCACTTGGAATTGTGCGTTCGGGAGCGCCTCAACGACTGTACCTTCAATTTCAATCATATCCTGTTTTGACATAAACTTAAGCCTCCAGAAATTCACTTTAACGCTTGTTTTATTGCCCGGTTTGACCGCATTTGCTCTGCCGTCAAGCTTTTCTTTGTCGGT
Source organism: Candidatus Fimenecus excrementavium (assembly GCA_018712805.1). GTDB lineage: Bacteria > Bacillota > Clostridia > Oscillospirales > Acutalibacteraceae > Fimenecus > Fimenecus excrementavium. Next base: position 42,317 of record DVGI01000020.1, read on the forward strand.
GCGAGATGTTTCGGATTTTTGCGTTTGGGCCTATTCATCGGCCGTTCCTTTCCGTCACAAACCAACACGCGGTTTTTTTCTTCGCCTAAGACGCACAAGAGCCGGTCTTTGTCGCGCCCGCAAAGCGAACGCACGACCATTCCGTTTTTCCACTCCATAAGGTTCCGCCTTTTCTTACAGCTGCGTAAGGATTTGCGGGCCGTTTGCGGTAATGGCAACGGTGTGCTCAAAATGTGCGGCGAGCTTGCCGTCTTTGGTTTTTACAGTCCAACCGTCGGGCAGTTGTCGGATTGCCTTGTCGCCCTCGGTAATCATGGGTTCAATGGCAATCACCATGCCCGGCAACAGGCGCACACCTCTTTTGGGTGTGCCGAAATTCGGTACGCTGGGGTCTTCGTGGAGTTGGGCGCCGACGCCGTGCCCGGTGTATTCCCGGACGACGCCGTAGCCGCGTTCTTCGCAATAGCGCTGTATCGCAGAAGCGATGTCGCCGATTCTGCCGCCCGCGACCGCCTGCTCAATGCCTTTATAAAGGCTTTCGCGGGTTGTGTCGCACAGCCGCTTCGCCGCTTCGGAAATTTTCCCCGCGGCGAAAGTAGCAGCATTGTCGCCGTTGTAGCCGTCCACTTTGGCGCCGAGGTCGATGCTGACAATATCGCCTTCGTGGATGACGCGCTTTTTACTCGGAATTCCGTGAATGACCTCGTCATTTATGGAAATGCATGCCGTGGCGGGGTAACCGTATAGATGCAGGAAGTTCGGCTCAGCGCCTTGCTTCTTGATGAAATCATATGCGATTTTGTCAATCTCATAGGTGGTGACACCCGGTTTGACTGCCTCGCCCGCCAGCTGTAATGCCTCCGCCGAAATGATGCAAGCTTTATGAATGAGCTCGATTTCTCGGGCGGTTCTCAGCACGATCATGCTTAATCCTCCAATGCCTGGAATGTTAACGCGGTGGTGTCCGCGACTTCCTCCTGGCCTTCGACTACGCGAAGAATGCCTTTCTTCTCGTAGAAGCCCTTAAGCGGTTCGGTCTGCTCATGATAGGTCTTGAGCCGGTCGAGGACCGTTTCGGGCATATCGTCCTTTCTCTGGACGAGTTTTTCGCCGCAGACATCGCAAATGCCTTCCTGTTTCGGCTTTTTGTAGGCGGTGTGATAGGTTGCGCCGCATTTCAGGCAAACGCGTCTGCCTGAAAGACGGGAAGCAATCTTATCATCCGGCACTTCAATGTCGATCACGCGGTCAATGCGCACACCCATATTGTCGAGCGCTTCCGCCTGCGGGATGGTTCTCGGGAAGCCGTCTAAGATAAAGCCGTTTTTGCAATCATCCGCTTTGAGTCTTTCGTTGATGATGCCGATGACGACTTCATCGGGAACAAGCTTACCTGCGTCGATAAAGGATTTCGCTTTAAGTCCCATTTCCGTTCCGTTGGCCATGGCTTCGCGCAGCATGTTGCCGGTGGAAATCGCCGGGATGGAAAGCTTTTCACAAATCTTTTCCGCTTGCGTGCCTTTGCCTGCGCCGGGAGCGCCGAGAAGTATCAGGTTCATAAAGTTTCCTCCTTTAAAATTAGTCTAAGAAGCCTTTGTAATGCCGCATCATCATCTGGCTCTCGAGCTGTTTCACGGTTTCGAGTGCAACACCGACCATAATGATGATGGAAGTGCCGCCCAGAGTCAGGTTGACCTGTTTGTCGAAAGCGCCCGTGATCTGCGAGAACAGAATCGGGAACAGCGCGATAACCGAGATTAACAAAGCACCAAGCAGTGTAATTCTGGACAAAATCTTGGTGATGTAATCCGAAGTCGGCTTGCCGGGACGAATGCCCGGGATTGCGCCGCTGTTTCTGCGGATATTATTGGCCATTTCAATCGGATTGTACTGAATCGCCGCATAGAAGTATGCGAAGAAGATAATCAGTACGAAATACATAATGCCGTAAGCCCAGTGGGTGGTCTGGAAGATGTTAAAGAAGCCCTGCCAGAACGCATCCCATTTGCTGTTATCAGGGTCAAGCGTCACAAACATCTGGATTGTGGGGGGCAGCGACAAAATCGAGGACGCAAAGATAACGGGGAGAACGCCGCACATATTGACCTTAATCGGAATATGGGTGCTCTGGCCGCCGTACATTTTACGGCCGACAACACGCTTTGCATACTGCACGGGGATTCTTCTTTCCGCGTTGTCCATCCAAACGATGTACGCGATCATCAGAATCATGCAGACAAACGCAATCGGAATCAGCGCGAAATACGCGCCGCCTCTGTTGATATAGGTGTAGAGGCTGTAAAGTGTGGTGGGCATACGAGACACGATGCCGGCGAACAAGATGATGGAAATACCGTTGCCGATACCTTTATCATTGATTTGTTCACCCAACCACATTAAGAGCGCAGCACCCGCTGTGTAGCAGAGGATAATGACAAGCGCCTGGAAAACAGCAAAGAAACCGGTAAGTGCCGCACCGTCGGTGCCAGCCGTAAGATAGCCCTGCGAACGGATATAGAAATAATACGCGGTACTTTGCAAAGCCGCAAGGGCAACCGCCGTAAAACGGGTGATTGTCGAAATCTTTTTGCGGCCCTCCTCGCCTTCTTTTGCCAACCGCTCCAGCGGCGGAATGGCGACGGTGAGGAGCTGGATGATGATGGACGCGTTGATGTACGGCGTGATCGACATTGCGAACAAAGTACCGTAGTTGAACGCATCACCGGTCATCATGCTCAGATACGTCATAAAGTTGTTGGCGTTGGGGTCGGCGATAATGCCGTTTTCAGCGATGTCCACAAACGGGACCGGAAGCGCCGCACCGATGCGGAAAATCAGAAGCACAAGCGCTGTATACAGCAGCTTTTTCCGCAGGTCAGCAATCTTCCAAGCGTTGATGATCGTCTGAAACATTTCAGATCACCTCAGCCTTTCCGCCGGCCGCCTCGATCTTCTGCTTTGCCGATTCGGAATAAGCATTGACCTGAACCGTCAGCTTTTTGCTGAGTTCCCCGTTTCCTAAGATTTTAACGCCGTCAAGCGCTTTTTTGATAAGACCTTTTTCGATGAGGGCTTCTACGGTAACCGTAGCGCCGTCGTCGAACGCTTTGTCCAGAGCGGAAACATTAACCGCCGCGATTTCCTTCGCGAAGATGTTGTTGAAACCTCTCTTGGGAACGCGTCTCTGTAAAGGCATCTGGCCGCCTTCAAAACCGGGGCGCATACCTCTGCCGGCACGGGCTTTTTGACCTTTGTGGCCTTTGCCCGCTGTTTTACCCTGACCGGAAGCGGCACCGCGGCCGATTCTTTTGACCGACTTCTTGGAGCCTTCGGCCGGTGAAAGTTCGTGCAATTTCATGTTCGCACCTCCTTAAGCTTTCGTTACCTCGATAAGATGAGAAATCTTCTTAATCTTACCTTGTGTCTGCGGGTTGTCGGGCTGGGTCGCCTTATCCCCAATTTTCTTAAGACCAAGTGCATGGGCTGTGGCAATCTGATCTTTCTTGCTGCCGATCAGGCTCTTTTTCAGTGTTACTACTACGTTCGCCATTTCTGCCCCTCCTTAATCTAAAATCTCTTTCACGGATTTACCGCGAACGGTGGCAACCTCGTCTGCGTTACGAAGCTTCGAGAGGCCGTCGATTGTGGCGCGAACCACGTTGCACGGATTGTTGGAACGAAGGGCCTTGGAACGAATGTCCTTGATGCCGACCATTTCCACAACGGCACGGACCGGGCCGCCGGCGATAACGCCGGTACCGGGAGCGGCGGGCTTCATCAGCACAACGCCTGCGCCGTATTTACCGATAATTTCGTGCGGGATTGTGGTTCCCTTGAGCGCAACCTGAATCAGGTTCTTTTTGGCATTTTCAATGCCTTTGCGAATGGCGTCCGGAACTTCGCCGGATTTGCCGAGGCCGAAGCCGACAATGCCTTCGCCGTTGCCTACAACTACCAAAGCGGAGAATTTCATGATACGGCCGCCCTTAACGGTTTTGGAGACACGATTGATAGCAACCACTCTTTCTTGCAGTTCCATCGTGGATGCGTCGATTTTTAAAGCCATTTTCATTTTCTCCTTTCTTAGAAGTTCAGGCCGCCCTCACGGGCACCTTCGGCGAGAGCCTGGACTCTGCCGTGATAAACATAACCGCCTCTGTCGAACACAACGTCTTTGATGTTCTTTTCAGCGGCTCTTTCAGCCAGCAGCTTGCCGACCGCGCGGGCTGCCTCTTTGTTTCCGCCGTACTCTTTGAAGTCTTTTTCGGTGGTAGATGCCGAAACGAGCGTTACGCCCGCGACATCGTCGATCAACTGTGCATAAATATGCTGGAGTGAACGGAAAACATCAAGACGGGGGCACGCAGCGGTGCCGGAGATTTTCGCGCGGACTCTTGCGTGGCGTTTCTGTCTAGCCTTATTGCTGTCAGTCCTGTTAACCATTTAAATACACTCCTTTTACTTTCCGCCTTTACCGGCTTTACCCTCTTTGCGGCGGATGTGCTCGTCAGCATATTTGATGCCCTTGCCTTTGTAAGGCTCCGGCGGGCGCTTTTCGCGGATTTCTGCTGCGAACTGTCCGACTTTCTGCTTGTCGGGACCGGAAACAATGATTTTGTTCGGTGCGGGTACATCAATGGTGATGCCGTCGATTTCGGGGACGAACACCTGGTGAGAATACCCGATATTCATAACAAGTTCCTTGCCCTGCTTGGCAACACGATAACCGACGCCGTTGACTTCGAGCTCTTTCTTAAAGCCTTCGGTAACGCCGACGACCATGTTGTGCAGGAGTGTACGGGTAAGCCCGTGCAGGGATTTGTTCAGGTTACTGTCATCGGGACGGGTCACGACGATCGCGCCGTCTTCCATAGCGACCTGCATATTGTTGTGTACTGTTCTGGTAAGTTCCCCTTTGGGGCCCTTCACGGTAACAGTACTGCCGTCGATTTTAACATCGACGCCTGCGGGAACAGCGATAGGCTGTCTGCCGATTCTTGACATACTGAAACCTCCTTACCAGATATAAGCGAGAACCTCGCCGCCGACGTTGGCTTTGCGTGCTTCTCTGTCTGTCATAACGCCCTTCGATGTGGAAAGAATTGCGACGCCAAGGCCTTTCATAACCTTCGGCATATCTTCGCAGTTCGTGTAAATGCGCAGGCCGGGCTTGGAAACTCTGCGCAGACCGGTGATAACAGCCGCCTTGTTCTCGCCGTATTTCAGCGTGATTTCAATGACGCCCTGTTTCCCGTCGTCTTCAACTTTAAAGCTCTTGATATAGCCCTCATCCACAAGAATCTGAGCAATTGCTTTCTTCATGTTGGACGCGGGTACCTTCACCGTGTCATGCTTTGCGGAACTCGCGTTGCGAATTCTGGTGAGCATATCACCGATGGAATCCGAGATTTGCATACTTTTGCCTCCTTTGCAATTGCTCGCTTACCAGCTTGCTTTCTTTACGCCGGGGATCTGACCTTTATGCGCCAGCTCTCTGAAGCAGATACGGCAGACACCGTATTTGCGGAGATAGGCGTGCGGCCGGCCACAGATTTTGCATCTGTTGTAAGCTCTTGTAGAATACTTCGCAGGTCTTGCCTGCTTGACTTTCATAGATGTTTTGGCCACTGTAATCCCTCCTTATCTCGCAAACGGTGCGCCCATGAGGCTCAAAAGCTCTCTGGCTTCTTCGTCCGTGTTTGCAGTTGTAACAAAGCAAATGTCCATGCCGCGGACGGCGTCAATCTTATCATACTCGATTTCCGGGAAGATCAACTGTTCCTTGATACCCATGGAATAGTTGCCTCTGCCGTCGAAGGAGTTGGGGTTGATGCCGCGGAAGTCGCGGACACGCGGAAGTGCGAGGTTGAAGAATCTGTCTAAGAATTCATACATTCTGTCACCGCGCAGCGTGACTTTGGCACCGATAACCATGCCTTCACGCAGCTTGAAGTTTGCGACGGATTTCTTCGCTCTGCAGGGGACCGGTCTCTGGCCGGTGATTTGCATCAAATCCTTGGTGATTGCGTCAATCACTTTGGAGTTGTCGCGGGCTTCGCCGCAGGCAACGTTGATGACGATTTTGTCGAGCTTCGGGATTTGCATAACGCTCTTGTAGCTGAACTTTTTCTGCAGTGCCGGAGCGACCTGTGCAGTATATAATTCTTTCAGTCTTGCTGCCATGTTGTTATGTCCCTCCCTTATTCAAACTGGGCGCCGCATTTTTTGCAGACGCGCATCTTTTTGTTGTCTTTGCCGACAGCGTGGCCGACGCGGGTGGGCTTATTGCACTTCGGGCAGACAAGCTGAACTTTATCTGCATACAAAGCGCTTTCCGCCTTCACAAGGCCGCCTGCTTCGCCCATTTTACGGGGCTTTACGTGCTTGGTGACAACATTTACGCCTTCGACGATGACCTTGCCCTCAGCGGGAGCGACCTGCATGACTTTGCCCTGCTTGCCGCGGTTTTTACCGTTCAGAACAACGACGGTATCGCCGGTTTTCACGTGAACTTTATTCATCTTACTGCACCTCCATTAAAGCACTTCGGGAGCAAGAGAAAGAATCTTCATGTAATCTTTATCACGAAGCTCTCTTGCAACCGGCCCAAAGATACGGGTGCCTCTGGGGTTTTTATCTTCTTTAATCAATACGGCTGCGTTTTCGTCGAAACGGATATAAGTACCGTCATCTCTGCGAACGCCGCTCGCCGTTCTGACGACGACTGCCTTTACAACATCGCCCTTTTTGACAACGCCGCCGGGTGCTGCCTTTTTGACCGAAGCTACAATGACATCGCCGATATTTGCATACCTTCTGCCGGAACCGCCGAGAACGCGAATGCACATAATTTCCTTCGCGCCGGTGTTGTCGGCTACTTTGAGGTAAGTCTGTTGCTGTATCACAGTGAATAGCCTCCTTAGAAATTATTTCGCTTTCTCGATAATCTCGGCTACGCGCCATCTCTTATCCTTAGAAAGAGGGCGGGTTTCCATAATGAGAACCTTGTCGCCTACGCCACATTCGTTCTTTTCATCATGGGCTTTGATTTTAACGGTACGGTTAACAATCTTTTTGTAAAGCGGATGCTGAACTCTGTCTTTGATGGAAACAACGACAGTCTTGTCCATTTTGTCGCTTGTTACAAGACCGACCTGTGTTTTTCTGAGATTTCTTTCACTCATGGTTTATGACCCTCCCTTTCCTTAGGATTGTGCGCCGTGGAGTTCGATATCGCGCATCACGGTTTTGACTCTGGCGATATCTTTTTTGACGGCGCTGATCCGCATCGGATTGTCGAGCTGGTTGATGGCCTGCTGGAAGCGCAGTTTGAAAAGCTCATCTTTCAACTCAAGGAGCTTAGCATCCAGCTCCGAGGGAGAGAGTTTCTTGATCTCACTTGCTTTCATTGTTGCTCACCATCCTCTTCCTGCTGTGCTTTGGAAACGAATTTGCATTTGACCGGGAGCTTGTTGGCGGCAAGACGCATAGCCTCGCGCGCGGTTTCTTCCGGAACGCCTGCAATTTCAAACATAACTCTGCCGGGTTTGACAACGGCCACCCAGTATTCGGGCGAACCTTTACCGGAACCCATTCGGGTTTCAGCCGGTTTTTCGGTAATCGGCTTATCCGGGAAAATCTTAATCCAAACCTGACCGCCACGCTTGATGTAACGCGTCATAGCGATACGGGCGGCTTCGATTTGGTTGGACGTAATCCAAGCGGGTTCAAGAGACACAAGACCGTAATCACCGTAAGTGACCTTTGTACCTCTGGAAGCCTTACCGGTCAGACGACCTCTGTGGACTCTGCGGTATTTCACTCTCTTAGGCAGTAACATTATTTTGTGCCTCCTTCCTTCTGAGGCTTGCGGTTGTCGTGAAGAACTTCGCCTTTGTAGATCCAAACCTTAACGCCGATACGGCCGTAAGTGGTCTTTGCTTCCGCAAAGCCGTAGTCGATATCTGCGCGGATGGTCTGCAGCGGAATGGTGCCTTCATGGTAATGCTCGGAACGCGCGATTTCTGCGCCGCCCAAGCGCCCGCTTACCTGTGTTTTGATGCCCTTTGCACCGAGTCTCATGGTTCTGCTGATGCTCTGTTTGAGCGCGCGGCGGAAGGAAATTCTTCTTTCCAACTGCGAAGCAATGTTTTCAGCAACGAGCTGTGCGTTTAAGTCGGGCTGTTTGATTTCAATGATGTTGATATAAACATCTTTTTCGCCGCCGAGCATTTTCTTGCAGGTCGCTTTGAGTTTTTCAATCTCAGAACCGCCCTTGCCGATTACCATGCCCGGTTTAGCGCAGTGGATGTTGATGCGGACGCGTTTTGCGTCTCTTTCGATTTCTACCTTCGGAACACCAGCCGGAGCGAGAGTTTCCAGGAGATAGTTACGGAGCTTGTTGTCGGAGACGAGTGTGTCACCGAAGTCCTTTTTGTCGGCGTACCAACGAGACTCCCAGTCTTTAATGACACCGATACGAAGACCGGTGGGATTTACTTTTTGTCCCATAATTTTACCTCCTCCCGCTTATTCTGCTTCTTTGAGCACAAGCGTGATGTGCGAAGTCTTTTTGTTGATTCTGTAAGCACGGCCCTGCGCTCTCGGACGGATGCGCTTTAAGGTCGGGCCCTGGTCGACGCGGCACTCGGCGACATAAAGTCTCGAAGTGTCCATGTCTTTGTATTCAGCGTTTGCCATTGCGGATTTCAACAGCTTTCCAAGCGGTTCACACGCAGCCTTCGGTGTGTACTTAAGGATTGCCATCGCCTCATCGCAAGGCTTGTTTCTGATGAGATCCAGCACGATTTGCACTTTACGGGGCGCAATGCGTACGTGGGTCACTTTTGCAGTTGCTTCCATTCGTTATACACTCCTTTGCTGCTTATTTACCGTTGTTGGAAGTTTTGGAACCGGCGTGGCCGCGGAATGTTCTGGTCGGCGCGAATTCGCCGAGCTTGTGGCCTACCATATCCTCCGTAATGTAAACCGGCACATGTTTGCGGCCGTCATGGACTGCAAATGTGTGACCGACAAAGTCGGGGAATATAGTCGAGCTGCGGCTCCATGTTTTCAGAACGATTTTTTCGCCGTTCTTGTTCATTTCCTGAACCTTCGCAAGCAGTTTCGGTGCAACGTAAGGTCCTTTTTTAATACTTCTGCTCATCCTCTACACTCCTTTCGACTTATTTCGCGTTACGGCGTCTCACGATAAACTTATCGGAACGGTTCTTCTTAGCTCTGGTCTTATAACCAAGCGCGGGTTTGCCCCACGGGGTGCAGGGACCGGGACGACCGACAGGCGCTTTGCCTTCGCCGCCGCCGTGCGGGTGGTCATTCGGGTTCATAACAGAACCGCGGACAGTCGGACGAACGCCGAGGTGACGGGTGCGGCCGGCTTTACCGAGCTTGACGTTTTCGTGGTCTGCGTTGCCGACGGTGCCGACAGTCGCCATGCAGTCTGCCGAAACGTTACGCAGCTCGCCGGACGGCAGTCTGAGAAGTGCATAGATGCCTTCTTTTGCCATCAGCTGTGCGGCATTGCCCGCAGCGCGTGCCAACTGGCCGCCGCGGCCGGGATACAGTTCCACGTTATGGACCATTGTACCGGTCGGGATTGCGCTCAGCGGAAGGGCGTTGCCCACTTTGATGTCCGCGGAAGCACCGGCTTCAATCTTGTCGCCGACTTTCAGGCCGACAGGTGCAAGGATATATCTTTTTTCGCCGTCCTCATACTGCACAAGTGCGATGTGCGCGGAACGGTTGGGGTCGTACTCTAAGGTGAGCACGGTTGCAGGCATATCTACCTTATCACGTTTGAAATCGATGATACGATATTTTCTGCGGTTGCCGCCGCCTCTGTGGCGAACGGTGATTCTTCCGTAGCTGTTGCGGCCGGCTTTTTTGTTGAGCGGCGCGAGAAGGCTTCTTTCGGGAGCGACCTTCGAAAGCTCGGAATAATCTGTCACCGACATGTTACGTCTTGCGTTGGTTGTCGGTTTGTAGACTTTAATCGACATTTCATTCACTCTCCTTAAAACGATTTAGCGGAGCATGTCGAGGCTCCATACATTATCGTCGGGATTTTACATCATGCCGTCGAAGAATTCGATGGTCTTGCTGTCTTCGGTCAGGGTGACAACGGCCTTTTTCCAAGAGGCGGTGTAGCCTTCGAATCTGCCGTATCTTCTCAAGTGACCTTTTACGTTGACGACGTTGACCTTCTGAACCTTGACGCCGAACAGCTTTTCAACTGCCGCTTTGATTTCCGGCTTGGTCGCCTTTTTGTCAACCTTGAAGGTGTATTTCTTCAGCGCCTGACCCATCATGCTTTCTTCTGTGATGACAGGACGAAGGATGATATCTTGTGCCAGTTTCATTACGCATAAACCTCCTCGATCTTTGCAACGGCATCCTTGAGCACAACGATGGTGTTGCAGTTGAGAATGTCGTATACATTCAGCGTGTTGACGAGGGTGACGTTTGCGCCTTCAATGTTGCGTGCGCTCTTGTAAACGACGTCGTTCTTTTCGGGAAGGACGATCAGCGTCTTTTTGCCGGCTTTGATAGCGGCGAGCACATCGGCAACCTCTTTCGTTTTGATGGCGTCGAGACCGAAGTCGTCAAGCACGATCATTTCTTTTGCCGCGACCTTGGAAGAAAGTGCGGACTTCATAGCAAGTCTTTTGACCTTCTTGTTGACGTCAAAGCTGTAATCGCGGGGCTTCGGGCCGAGCGCGATACCGCCGTGCGTCCACTGGGGCGCTCTGGTGGAACCCTGTCTTGCGCGACCGGTTCCTTTCTGACGCCACGGTTTTTTACCGCCGCCGGACACTTCGGAACGAGTGAGTGTCGACTGCGTGCCCTGGCGCTGATTTGCCAGGTAGTTGACAACCATCAGATGCATTGCCGATTTGCTGGGCTCAATGGCGAAAACGGCTTCGTTGAGCTTAATATCGGAAACTTTCTTGCCGGTTTTATCGAGTACTGCAAGCTTTGTCATTTAAACCACTCCTTCCTTATTTTTTCACCGTGTCCGCGAGAACAACGATGCCGCCTTTGGGGCCCGGAATGGCGCCCTTAACGGCGATGAGGTTGTTTTCAGCGTCAACCTTAACGATGTCGAGATTCTGAATCGTAACGCGTTCTGCACCGAGGTGACCCGCGAGCTTCTTCCCCTTGTAAACTCTGGAAGGATCGGAGCACGCGCCCAGGGAGCCTGCGTGTCTTGCGACAGGACCTGTACCGTGGGATTCTTTCAGACGGGAGAAGTTCCATCTCTTGATGGCGCCGGCAGTGCCTTTACCTTTGCCGGTGCCGACAACGTCGACTTTGTCGCCGACCGCGAAGACATCCGCTTTGAGGATGTCACCGACGGAAAGCGCGGAAGTGTCAGCCAGTCTGAACTCGCGAAGCACTTTCTTCGGCGCAACGTCCGCTTTCTTGAAGTGACCAGCCTGGGGCTTGTTCACTCTTGTGACTTTCACATCACCGAAACCGACCTGAACCGCTTCATAGCCGTCGTTTTCCATCGTCTTTTTCTGGACGACGACGCACGGACCTGCTTCCACGACGGTTACGGGGATTACTTTACCGCTTTCGTCGAAAAGCTGCGTCATGCCGATTTTCTTACCGATAAGACCTTTTTGCATTGTTTATTCCTCCTTTGGTTATTGGTTGGCTTTCGCCAACATGACCTGTAAGCGCAAAACCGAAATTACAGTTTGATTTCGATGTCTACGCCTGCGGGAAGCTCAAGGCCGGTCAGAGCTTCAACGGTCTTGTTTGAAGGTCTGAGAATGTCGATGAGCCGTTTGTGTGTTCTCTGCTCAAACTGTTCGCGGCTGTCTTTATATTTGTGAACCGCGCGAAGGATGGTGACGACTTCTTTTTCTGTGGGAAGCGGAACGGGGCCGGAAACCTGAGCGCCGGTGCGCTTTGCGGTTTCAACGATTTTCTCCGCTGCTCTGTCCACGATGTCGTGATCATAGCCTTTGAGTCTGATGCGAATTTTCTTGCCTTTTGCTGCTGCCATTGTTTTGTTGCCTCCTTGTGAAGTTAGGGCAAATGCTTTTCTGCAACCCTGCCGGGTGTTTTCACCTTTTCGATTATAAAATCCGAAAAACCGGGGTTTTTCGGACGGCACAGAAAAGCGCACAGTGTCCCTCTTCGGCGCGCAGTTGGGGTACGCAGCCGTAAAGTTTCACAGTATGGGTCGCCCGGTTTGTAATCGGACATACTCCGCGGTAATTCCCTGCATCAAAGTGCAGCCACCTACCGCATCATCGCATATCAAGTCGCCTAAAAAAGGACATGGCTCGCCCTTTTCCACGCGTGCTTTGGTATTTTACCATATGGTTTATGAAAATGCAACAACTTTTTGAAAAAAAGTTCGTAAAAAAAGCCGAAATTTTTCCGACTTGTTTTGTGGAAAAATTCCGGCACAAGATGTTGTGTTTTTTCGTGAAAAACCGTCTTGTTTTACGGGGCTTTCGGTTCGCTTTTTGCCGTTATTGCGGGCACGAGCAACCAGCCGCAAGGGCTGTCCCTACGGGTTGCGCACAATCAACCGGTTGCTTTTTCGTGGGGACGGCGTTCCACCGCCACCCGAAAGACTTCTGCTCAAGGCCGTTTCCGGGTTGACAAAGAAAAAGATTGATGTCACTGACTGCTCGAATTCGGTGTGTCCGGCGACAGTACCCGCAAAAATATTCGTGCAGCTGCTTCCGGGTCAAGGAAGTAAAAGATTGATTTCACTAACTGCTCGAATTCGGCGTGTCCGGCGACAGTACCCGCAAAAATATTCGTGCAGCTGCTTCCGGGTCAAGAAAGCAAAAGATTGATTTCACTAACTGCTCGAATTCGGTGTGTCCGGCGACACCGGCGACACGGATTCGGCGATGTCGCCGTCGTAAGCCAACGGGAGTTTCACCGTCGCTTTGAACAGGTCGCCGTCAATTTGCAGTTCCAGCGCGCCGCCTTGCAGTGTGCAAAGGTCTTTTGCAATCGAAAGCCCGAGCCCGCTCCCCTCTTTAGTTCGCGACTGGTCCCCGCGCACAAAACGCTGGGTCAGTTCTTCGGGCGGAATGTTCAGCGCCTCGGCGGACACGTTTTTCACCGAGAAAATGCCCTCGCCGTTTTCTTCGCGCACGTCCACGTAAACGCGCGTGCCCTCCAGCGAATATTTGCGGGCATTGTTTAACAGATTGTCAAAGATGCGCCACGTTTTTTGGCTGTCGGCAAAAATCACCGGCGGCGTTTCAGGCGTATTTAACACGATTTCGAGTCGGCGTTCAGCAAAACTGTCTTCCATTTCGCCGACGGCCTGCGTCGCAAGCTCGCAAAGGTTAACGCGGATTTTGTTAAGCGTAACCGCGCCGGAGGAAACCTTGGAGGCTTCGACTAAATCTTCAATCAGACGTTTGAGCCGGCCGGATTTCTCGTCGAGCACGCGGATATATTTCTGGGCGGTCTCGTCTTGGATGTCGCATTTTTCGAGCAAATCCACATAGGAAATAATCGAAGTCAGCGGCGTTTTCAAATCGTGCGAGACGTTGGTAATCAGCTCGGTTTTCATACGCTCGCCTTTGAGCGCCTCTTCAATCGCCGCGGCTTTGGACTCCTGCGCGGCAGTGAAATTCTCGGCAAGCGAGCGCAGGGGCTGCGGCATGCTTTGCGTATCCAAAATCTGTGCGGGTTCACCATCATGCGCTTTTTGGGCGGCGGTTATGATTTTGTCGAGCGAAACGACGTAACGCCAAACCAAAATCAGGCTGATGACATTAAACAAAATCAATAAGAACAGCGCAACGCCGATGCGTTCAAACGTAAACAGCGCAAGCACCGCGTTCACGGCAAGATAGAAGAGCGTAAACCAACGTACTTTTTTGGAAAGGGAGGTCAGCTTTGCAAGGTAGATGCGGCGAAGCGCGCCGAAAAACTTTTTGTTGCCCTTGTGCCACGCGATAAACAGTTTTGCGAGCAGGGTGGAGCGGAAATACGGCCGCCCCGCCTTATAGCCTTTTGCGACGGAGTTTATCCACTCCATGGCGATTGCATAAACCACAGCCGAAAGCAGAGCGCCGAGCGCGGGGAAGAAAAATTCATCAGTATAAGAAGAAATCTGATCCGCGCAGGCAACGACCGCCCCCGTGCCGGCAGCGATACCGAGGCCCCAGCTTAACACGAAGTGCAAATCGTTCGGCATTTTGTCGCCGGGCGCAAGGCAAATGCCCTCCCGTCCGCGCACATGGCCGGTCACAAGCACCAAATACAGCGAAATTACCGCGGCGGCAATCAGCAAGACGACCGTTGCAAGACAGCGCGTGCGAATTTGCGACGCGCCGGTCAGGAATTCCTCCTGCGCATCGGCAAAGCTGTCACCGCGTTCGAGCGGCATGGGAATGTCGAAATAAACATCGTAACCTTTGTCGCTGAAGCGGCTGTTCAACAAATCAGCAAAGGGAATCGCGTAGTTTCCTTGATAAAATGTGTCAATGTTCAGCGAGTCGGAGTAAAGCGTCAAGCCTTTGTCACAGGTGTAGCCGAAATACCAGTCGGGGCTGTTTAAATATTCTCTAAAGTTTTCTGCCGTGACTTCTGCCGGCATATTGGTAATGACTTCGCCGGTGTCTGTATTATGCAAATAATATTGCACATTTTTCAGTTTGCTGAGCGCCTGCTGCGCCTGCAACACCGAGGACTCAAACTCGCGGCGATAATTGGCAAGCGTGCCGGTATAGATTTCTTCGACCGCCTGCCGCGCGTGACTTTCCGAATCTTCGGAATACAGCGTAACTTCCGCCGTTGGCAGGCTGTTCAGCGGGATTGTCACGATAAATCCGCTGGGGGTCTCGTCTGCTGCATTTGCGCCGTTCAGGGCGTAAGCCGCCGTGGTTTCCTGTGCGTCGCCGTTACCATCTTCCACGGCTTCTGCGTTGTCGGCGTATTGCTGCCGAATGTCCGCTTTAAACCTTTCAAACTGTTCGACCACATAATCCTGCTCCTCTTCCAGCGTGTCATAAGCCGGCAGGGCGTCCCGCTCCCAGTTGTTGTCAATATAGGCTTTGCTCAAATCACTCAGGGTAGAGGCAACCTGCTGCTCAAACATGGTTGAATCTGTAAAAGATAAATTGTCTCCACTGACGCCCTGCTGCCAGCCGTAGCTGTCGAGGGTCTGCACGACCAGCTGGGTATACCATGCCGCGGAAAAGACGCAGGCAAGCGCCACCAGGAATGCGACGGTTTTTAAGCCGTAGCTGTATTTAATACTTTTCAATTTTGTATCCAATGCCCCACACCACTTTCAAATACTTCGGTTCTTTCGGGTTGATTTCGATTTTCTCACGGATACGGCGGATATGCACCGTCACGGTTTTTTCGGTGGAAAAAGCGGGCTCGTTCCACACGGCTTCATAAATTTGGTTGGTGGAAAGGACGCGGCCCATGTTGCGCATGAGCAATTCCAAAATGCCGTATTCCGTTGCAGTCAGGCGAACCGGCTCGCCGTCAAGGGTGACTTCTTTCGAATCGGGGTCAAGTGTCAGCCCGCCGGTGGTCAGGACGTTTTCGCGGACCTCCATGCTCCCGAGCGAAACATAGCGGCGAATTTGCGATTTGACGCGCGCCATAAGCTCCAACGGATTAAACGGTTTGGTGACGTAATCGTCCGCGCCGAACGAAAGGCCGGTGATTTTGTCGGTATCTTCACTTTTTGCGGAAAGCAAAATAATCGGGATATTTTTGGTTTCACGCAATTTGAGCGTTGCGTTCAGGCCGTCAAGGCCGGGCATCATGATATCTAATATAATGCAATGGATTTCGTTTTCCTGGGCGGCTTTGAGGGCTTCTTCGCCGTTTTCGGCTTTGATGACCTCGTAACCCTCCAAGTGGAGATAAATCTCCAAAGAATCCAAAATTGCTTTGTCGTCGTCACAAATTAAAACGGTATACATAACTACCCCTCTTTTATCGGAATAATCGGTTTTCTTTATCATAACAGATTTTTGGGAAAACGAAAACCTTTTCTTTGGATTTCTTAAAACCCACATTTCTCCTGTATATACTTTATAACAGGAATTTCTAACAAAACAAGCCACAAAAAAGTTACAATTCTCTTAAGTGCCGCCGGGCACACCGAATCGCAGCGCGCGCCAACACGCGGCGAATCGCGGCTTTTACTTTGTAATATAAACAACTTGGTCCTCCCGACTCGGCTTCCTTATGATAAAGTGCAATTTACTTTGCGCGTAACGACGGCGCGGGCAGCAAATCGCGGCTTACACTCTAAAAAGAAAACAGCCGTGTCCTCCCGGCATCGGCATTGCGCGGGCTGAACAGGGTTCTTTTCCCGACTTTTGAGGGATAAAGCGGTATTACACAAAAAAACAAGGCAGAGTTTTTACACTCTGCCTTGCTTGTGTTTTGTTAATAAACCCGGTGTGTTTGCACCGATGTCAAAATATCACAGGTTAGATTTCCACCCAACCGTCGTCGCCGCCTTCAACAGGACCGGTGCCGACAGAGATTGTGATAATATCTTCAACATCATAGAGTGAAACATCGAAATCGGGCGTTGTGTACACTTGTTTCATCTGAAGTGTTCTCCTTTCTTAATTTACCAATTATTTTAAATTACCAAATAATGACTGCATCGCCGCTTCCGTCGTCCGGCAATGACGGTACAACGGAAATATCAGCAATTTTCTCGTCTTGTTCAAAACGTATAAATTCAAGGTCCGGCGGTGCATATTGCATTTTTGGCTGCATTGTCACTACCTACTTACTTTCAATTATCCAGCAAAGGGATATGCAGCAAGGTAAGAATCAACAATAGTCTGATAATTGGTATCCAGGAGAGCGGTCTGCGCTGCATCATAGAATGCATACTGCGTAGCACCTTCAGCATCTGTATACTCAACATATGCAATGTAAGTTGCATCCGAACGGGTTTCAGCGCTTGTAATCTGGATGATTGCGCCGAAGTAAGCATCGGAAGAATCGTCAGCTTTCTGGACATAAGTGGTGGTCGCTACATCGTAGCCGGCAGCCGAGCCACCCTTAGCAACGGACTTTGCAGTTTCAAGGTCGAAACCGGCGGTGCCTTTGTAAGCAACGAAGCCGAGCTTAGTGAGCGCGTTGTTGCCGCCAGCAGCGGTGTTCGCGAAGTAGGTATCCCAGTCAGCGTCGGTAATCACAGAGGTTACACGGAACTGGAATGCATCTTCAACGGTGGTCGGGCTGTTCGGAGTCATCTTGACTTCAGCCTTGGACTTCGCAACGACAGGGCCTGCGGGCTCGTCAGAAACTACAGTAACCTTAGCCATAGACTGCGTCAGGTCGTATGCAGTATTTTGATAGCGTGTGCCACCTGCAGGGGACATATAAGAAACATTTTTCAAATAGGTTGCTTCATGGTTACCAACCCAGATTTCTTCACCGGGCTGAACATCGTCGGAAACAACCATTTTGAATGTGCACATGGGGGTGTTTTCATCTTCAGGAGTCCAGCCCTGACCAGGTTTATTGATAACACCTAAACCAGTGTCCACAACACCATTCATCAAAATAGCGCTTGTGTAATATGCCTGCTCTTCTTCAGTAAGGTTCGCTGCCAACTGTGCAATAGGATAAGCAAAGTTAACAGTCGAAGTCTGTTTCATGAAGTTTGCGCAACCATTAACATATTCTCTAAATTCTGTGTTCGTTGTGGAAACAGGATTCACTTGCTTGTTGTTGTACACGAGGGTCGTCATCCAAGGGCCAAAATCCCCTGTGTAGCTACCACCCGTTTTAACATAAATAGAATAAGTGATCGTGTCTCCCGCTTTTACTTCTGTTTTATCAGCTTTAACAATGATACCCAAATCACCTGAGTTCAAGGAAGGGGTATAAGTAAGAGCTTGGGCTGGTAAAACAAATAATGAACACAGCATTACAAGTGCTATAACTAATGATAGTACTTTTTTTGCTTTTTTCATTATTCTTTTCCTCCTGTTTTATTGAGTTACACCAAGTGCAGCCGCGACAATTTCCGCAAACTGTGCTTGAGTAGTAAAGTCCATATAAGAAGCAACACCGTCAATGTTCGAAACATCAATACCGTCGATAAACATATCACCATTGACATCGGAAGCCATAGCTGCTACTGAACCATCACCAGCCATGAAGCTGAAATCCATGTACGATGCAACACCGTCAACATTTGAAACATCGATGCCGTCGACAAATCCGTCACCGTTTACATCTCCAAACATGACATAGTAATAGGTTTCTACAACATCGCCATTTGCATTCAACAACTCAATTTTAGCGCCAGTGCTGAAAGCACTATATGCTTCATTAGCCGTTACACGAATGGAGCCAGCTGGCGTTGTAAGGTTATTCAAAATGTCCGCGTCAGAGAAGACATTATCAATACCATAGACAAAGCCATTGCCGTTTGCACAGTTGGAAACTCTGTCGATGATAATGCCAGCAGCTGAACCGGTTTCAGAAAGCTGAAGTTCGGGAGCAGCACCGCTGCCGATAGTAACCGCCGTATTGGTCAGAGAGAATTCCTGGCCGACAGCCGTTACGGTTGCGGTATTGACATCTGCGGTAGAATAGGCGCCCAAATACAGCTTGCCGCCGATATTGGTAGCCGTTTTCTGATCTTCCGCTTTGGTCGCAATCGGGGACGCCTGGGCGTTCGCTTTTGCGGTCAGCTGGAAGGTAAACAAAGTCGTGTTGCTAAGCTGTTTCGCTGTGCCGCCGGCTTTCGGGATGAAAGCGACCATGACACAACCAGCTTCTGTCGTGTTGATTGCAGTGTCTGTATAGCCAGCGCCGTAAAGGTCGGTGCTGGGGGTAACAGAATCGGGAACGAGGTCAAACGCCGCCGCGTCGTAATAAACCGGAACCGAAGTCGCCGCTGCATAATAATCCGTTGTAGCAGCAACAGTCACGGTAACGGTCGCCCCGACTTCGACTTGCGTCTCACTCGCGGAAACTGTGATTGTCGCGTTTTGATCCGCCGCAAAAGCGCCGAACGCAAACAATCCCGCAATCATAACAACAGCCAAAACGACGCTAATCGCTTTTTTTGCTTTTGTCATAATTTTTCCTCCTTATATTCTTCCCATATAATATACCTGCAAAACGGGAAAAAGTCAACAAGTAACTTTTATTTGGAAAAAACTTTCTGTTTGCAAAAATCGACAATCAGCTATCACTCTAACCGCCTTTTTTGCAAAAAAAGTGGTGAAACAGAAGTTTTCCGCCGTTTATTTTGCATACTACATTTCGCAGAAATGTCTGCGATGGAAATTCATGCGTGCCGCCGGCCGGAGAGACCGGCGGCACATTTTTCATTGGGATTTTTCAGAACTTTTGCTTTGGTTATCTAACCTGGTCGATGGTAGCAGTGCCCGCGATAGCGTCTTTCACGAGTGTGTAGTCCGCCACAGCGACCTGTGCGTCGGCGTTGGTGTCAGCCGCGAGGCCGTAAGCACCGGTAAGCGCCTGGACATCAGCCAAGCCAAGGTCAAGAACCGCCGCGTCGAACGCGTCAACCGCGCCGTCGCCGTTCACATCACCGTAAATAACCACGGTGTAGGTAGCAACCGTCTGGCCGCCAAGCTCAGCAACATTAACTTTCACGGTTGCGCCGGTGCCGTAATAACCGGCAGCGGAAGCAACGCTTTCAAGCGTTGCAGTGTAGCCTGCGGGGGCAGAAGCTTTGACGAGCGCAAGCAGGTCTTCGCCGGAAGCGATGGTTGCAGGAACAAGACCATCAATGATGAGTTCGGTCTGCTCAACGTTGGTGCTGTTATCCGGGACGTCTTCGTCCGGAACAACCTGGATTGCGCAGGTGAACTGGTTGATAGCATCCTGGAGCGTCGCGACCTGAGAAGCAAGTTCAGCGTCGGTCGTGGAGCTCATAACGCGATCCGAAGCCACATAGGCTTTTGCGGAATTCACGTAGAGGTTCTGGATGTCGCCGTTTTCGTCTTCATATTCATAGCCGAGTGCGGCAACAAGGTTTGCCCAAGCGTCAGCAGCTTCGCCTTCCTTCACGGTGTAAAGGTCGGTGTTCTGGAACATGACGTCTGCCTGAGCGATTAAGGATTCAAGCTGCATGTAAGCGCCGTTGTCTTTCGCGGAATCTTCTTTCGCCATCAACTGATTCTGTGTGATCATCAGGTTGTATTTCGCGTTAAAGACTTCAGACTGCAATGCATCGGGTGCGCTGTTGACCTCGTTTGCAGTTGCAAGCGCTGCACTGTAAGCCGCCCAAGAATCTGTGGAGAAGTTGCCTTCTTCATAGCCCTGTGCGTTTGCAGCAGCAATTTCTTTTGCAAGGAACTGTTTTTCAGCAGTCTTTGCAATCAGGAACTGTTTGTAGTAACCAAGCAAAGCTGCCTGATTTGCATTGTCCAAAGCGGTATAAGTCGGATATACATACTCTGCCAAAGCAGCTTTATAAGCATCCTTATCAGCTTCGGACGGCTGAACCAAGGTCTTTTCGATAGCATCTTTCAAAGTGCTATTAGCTGCTGCCGCAGAAATTTCAAGGATTTCTGCTTCAGAAAGGTCGCATCCTTCAATATAGGCATCCGGAGCCTCGGGAGCAGTGTACTCTTGAATTCTATTTCTTGTAGCAGTTCTTTCGTCCTGATACTCAAAATATTCATGAAGTCTGTAGTCCTGATAGTTAATTTCTTTATCAAGATTTTCAGCCTGTGCAAGAGCTTCTTCCAAAACATCAACAGTTGCTGCGGTCGAGGACTTCTTGAGCAGGTTTTCGACTGCTGTTTCAAGCTGTTCTACCGCTGCATCCAAGTTTTGCTGGGTGTAAACAGAAGAGAAGCTGGAGGTCATCATAGGAGCTTTCAAATAGTACGCCGCATTCTGCATCGCAGCAAGATATGCACTCCACTCCGCATCGGCGGATTCATCAAAGTAAACTCTCTGATAACCAGCATCTACTGTCGAATCAAACAAGGCCTGCAATTCACCAGTATTAGCATACCACAGGCGATCAAAGTTGACATTGAATTTACCGTCCGGGTTAAAGATGAATGTAGACTGTGCGTAGAAATTACCCAAAGCAATGCTGTCGCCCGACTGCAAGCCAGAGAGATCAGCACCAGTGTATGCTGCGGGTTTGATAACAACGACAGACTGTTTGTCAACGCCAGTGAATCGAGCGCCAGTGTCGCGGACATAGGTGCCATCGAAGCCGGTATAGCTACCGTTCTTGCCGCCGCTTCCGCCCAAGCTGGATGTACCTGTGAAGGTAACAGACAAGTTGTTAATAGTGTTCGGGATACTCTTAATAGAAGTAACAACCGGATTCAACGGTGAACCGTTAACTGAAGTTTCAGCGCCTGAACCCGTGAATGTACCATTCATGTCGGAAAGCTGTGCTGTCGCATAGTTAAACTCATAAACGGACTGTTGTGTACCAAGTGTGGTACCGTCTTTAAAGGTGTAGTGGTACTGCACTTCAACTGTAACAGCACCTTCGCCAGAAGCCGTGTAGGCATAGCTTGCAGATGCGCCCGGAGCGACTGTTTGATTCCCTGAGAAAGACACGGAACCATTTGTTGCAACGATATTATCAATTACAATGTTATAAGGCTGGTCATAAGACCCATCTGAGCGCTTCAACAGCATGCCGGAAGAAAGGTTGGTAATCTTAACGGTCTCAGCCGCACCCATATAAATGTAATCATATCCGTTTGCATTTGTAAACGAGATATCAGGTGCTGCTAATTTCTGTGCATCTGTCGTCCAACCAACGAAGAAGTTCAACAGCGGCATTACACCATCAAGGAGACCATTCTGGTACGCTGTAAAGAGCTTCGCCAAAAGATTTTCAGCAAAGTTAGCAATGTTTGTCTGGTTAAACACGCTGTCAATGCTTGTAATCACGGAAGAATCTAACAAGTCGCCACCAGCTGTTTTCTTGAGAAGCCCATTCAGAAGATCGCGAACGACCTGAACAACGGCAGTAAATGTGCCGGTGGTTCTCAAGACACTGTTTTCGGGAATGTTAAACATATTGACCGGTTTAACGATGTCCAAATTCAGCAAAGAAACAACAAAGTTGTCTCTCAAAGCAGTCTCAAGCCAAGTCTTGCCATCAGCAGGTGTAACATTAAGAATCTGCTCAACCGGAAGCAAGCTGCGGATGATTGCGTCAAGCTTCACCCACGGATCCTGTGCGGTTGCAAGGTCGATGGTGAAGGAACTGGTATCAACAAAGTTCTCCATCTTCCAAGTCCACTCATAGTCATTGCAAAGAGCCCAGTCAACGACCCAGTCAATCGTCTCTTCCCACTTCTGCGGGTTAGCTTCGAACTCGCCGAGTTCATAAGTTTTGGATGCAGCAAATTTATAGCCGACATCCGTATCCTCGCCGAGGTCAGCAAGGTTTTTCAGATAAGACATACCAATGTCCACGCCGATGGTCAGGCAAACATCCAGCCAGTAGCTGTTGTCTTTGTCCAGCAAGATCTTGTTGTTGTAGTCGGAATAAATCAGTGCATCATAGTTGTAGGTCGGGACAAACTGTGTTGCAAGTTCACGAAGAACTGCAGCCAACAGAGCGCCGACATTTTGACCCTTCAGATTTTCAGCCGACGGAAGGTTGAGCTGAGGCATCAAGAACTCAAGAAGTTTCGCCGCAATACCGCAGACAATTTCCTGGTTGGTGGAGCTCGGATCCATCATCAACTGATAATAACCTGTGTTGTAGTTTTCGCCGAAAATGGATTCGGGGCTGTAGTTAACAACATAGCGAGCCGCTTTCTTCGCATTTTCAAGAAGGTTGGAGTTGTCACCGTCAACCCAAGCAATTGCAGAAACAACTTCAGGGGTGAAGACGGTTTCAATTACCTTACCGAAGAAATCATTTGCAGCCTGCAGAACGGTGGTATAACCAGCCGCAGAAGCAGTCTTGCCGTCAGCTGCTGCAGGAATGAACTCATCGATGAAATCATCTGTGATCTTATAATCCCAGTTGATGATATCAAAATAAGGATTGGTGTTGGAAAGGTCAGAAGAGTAAATCTGATCTTCAAAACGATAATAGTGGTTACCGTTGATTACAGCGTAATCAGACCACTCCCAAAGGTATTCGCCCTGTTCCTGGGTGAAGAAAGCGTTGCCGGAATCCGGAAGTGCTGTAACTTCTTCGCTGCCGACTTCGCCGACATATGTAAAGGAAGCACCGAACCATTGTGCAAGAGCTTTCTTAACAGAACCGTTCAGAACGACAGGCGCCATCTCCTGGAATACATAAGGCGCAAACTTGTAAAGCAGAGTAGCTGCAGAATCTGTCTCAAGATCCAAAGTTGCACTGCCAGTGCTCAGAGCGTTTGCGAAAGACGGAAGCCAGTAGCTGTCGTTCTCATAATACTTCAGATTGTCGCCTTCAGCAGTTTTGAACACATATTCACCACTGCCGACCGGCTCTTCGGTCTTATAGTATTTCGCTTCTTCAGCCGTGTATTCATAAGTTACGGGATCCAGCACATAGAAGGTGTAATACTCACCGGTTGAATCCTGACCCTTTTCATACGCGTAACGCAAATAATCGTCCTGTGTGGGAAGCGTGTGGTTGCTGATGCATACGCCTTCAGCATTCTCTTTATAAGAAGTGTTGCTTTGAGGCTTTGTGAACAAAGACTTCACGAAGCTGTTCAAAACCGCCTGCACACCGCCGTTGCCCTGCGTGCTCGCCAAAGCACCCATCTGCGTCAGGTCGTCGTCTTTTCTTTCAAGCAGCGGGAAGATGAGGCCTTTGATCAGGCCGGGTATATCGCCGATATAGCCGCTAACAGCACTAAGATCGACAAAGCTGTTTGCAACGCCGAGATCCAGCTTGCCGGTGCGAAGAACATTACCGACAACACCTGCATTGTTTTTCAGAACCTCAAGCAGTTCATAAATAATCGTCAGCTGCTCGGTGTTTTCACGCGTCATGCCAGACTGCCAGCTTTTCAAATTAACATCACCGATAATACCGACCATCCATTTCAAACCGGAAATCAAGCCATTGTTCAAAATAGATTGCACATTGTCTACCGTTCCGCACAATGCATTAACTGAAGTCAAGTTAATGTTCAGCGTGCCAAGAACGCTCAAATCGATGGGGTCCATTACGATGTTGGCATCACCAAGCACCTGATCGAGATAATCGAACAGGATGGATACACGCTCTTCTGTAGACAGTCTGGTGACTGCGCCGTATGGGCTGTAAGCTTCCAGTGCCTGCAGGTTTTCAACAGTTTTATATTCTGTTTTCGCCGCAGAAGCCAGCACGGTCATGCTCGAGAAAAGCATCACAATTGCCAAGATGACGCTCAACAATTTGGTTGACTTTTTCATGTTTTGTTTTCCTCCTATTGAAATTTACATTGTAAAAACAATGCATCCGCCCCGCCTTCTCTTTGCCGGCGCGGGACTGAAACCGGCATTGTTGGGAGCCCGATTGCTTCCTCCTCTGACCAACCGCAGAATTTGCGGAAGGACTGGCAAAAGCGCTCGTCTTTACTCGGAGGCCCTCCACCTAAACTCCGCTTTCTTTGCAAAGTCGGCGGAAGACAGATGATACACACCCGAGCGTAAACCTTAGGATGTGTATCAAAATGGGTTGGAACTCGTCCCCCGCGTTTTTTAGGGGACAGTTGCCTCTTAAAAAAGAAGACAATTCGCCCCAATACACCATTCCTATGGTTAGGAAAATTATAGAATTTTTATAAAAAAAAGTCAACAGATTATTCATGGTTTTTTCTCGTTTTTATGATTTCAACAAATAAATTTGTGTTTTTTGGGCAAGTTATGCAAAGAATTTTGGCAATTTTGTTCTAAAGTTATGAATAAATTATGAACTTAGATGAGGCCGGATTTTTCGCCTCTATTTTTCTTTTTTGGCATATAAAACCACTGTTTTTTCGCCATACAACATCTTGTTTTTTATTAAAATTCCAACCGCAAAATATAGAAAACGGCAGACAGCTTCAACGCTGCCTGCCGTTAAAACATTATAACACAGAGCCATTATTTGGCTTCGGTTTCCTTGGGAAGATCTTTCATAATTAAATTCGCGTCAATAATAGCTGAAATATCATAAGAGGTGTCCTGCTTGCCATCGCCGCAAATATAATCAATTTTAAATACATGCCCCTGATAAATATAATAGAATATCTGCGAATAGAAAAGCCGGGTGCCGTCGCTTTGTGTAAGAGAAAATGTCATAATTCTGCAGTCCAGCGACTGTTGGGTTAATGTTTTTTCAGCATATTCAAAAGAAGCTGTGCTGTTTTCGTAAGCCTTTTCCATCTGCTGCGCAACTTCCTGAGCCTGCTGCTTTTTCTCGGCAAAAATGCTGTCAATGGTAGCCGTGGCCGGAGCAGCGCCAAGATCTGTAATCTGCACATAGCTCTTGTCGTTTCCTTCTTTGAAAGCGCGGTTCATTTCATCAATGGTCCAGCCGTCCGGATAAGTAATCTTATATTCCGGCGTTTCCAGTGTGGTGCCAGAAGAGATTCTGTCCGGGAAAGTCACCGCGTTAGTCTGCGGCTCTCCGTTTGCGTCCTCCACATATTTTCCGTTTTCATCGGTCACATATACAACAAGCTCGCCATTATCATTAACAACCGTGTTTCCCTCTTCATCGGTCACAAGCGGATACTCATAGCCCTCTTTCGTGACAATGGTCGGTCCTTTGCCGCAGGCGACAAACAAAAGCGTCAGCGCCAAAACAAGCGCCGCAACAGCGATAATCTTTTTTTGCATTTGGATTCCTCCGTTCGCCGGCTATACCGGCAGGTTTTCGGTAGCGCGTTAAGCAGTTATAAAAATTATAGAGTTTTTGCAGAAAAAAGTCAATCTATAATCCCGAATTTGTCCCGCGCGCCGCCGATAAAAATCACCGCTTGCCGAAACCGGTAAGCGGTGAGAAAAGTTAAATTGCTTTTGCGGTTTAATACGCTTTGCCCCAATAGAGCATTTTGTCGGCAGGCTTGCCGCAGCAAACGCAGGTGTCCGCAATATGTTCCTGCTCAAAGGGAATGCAGCGCGAGGACACGCCGGCATATTCCTTAAGCTTTTCTTCACATTCGCGGCTGCCGCACCACATGGCTTTGATAAAGCCGGGCTTGTTGTCGGCAATGTCTTTGAGTTCGTCGAGCGTTTTCGCGGTATAGGTCATGTTCGCTCTGCGCGCAAGCGCCGCTTGGAACAAACCGTCTTGCACGGCGTCGAGCAGTTTCGGAATTTCGGTTTCGAGGTCGTCGAGCGACACGAAATATTTTTCGCGGTTGTCGCGGCGGACCAATACGCACTGATTTTTCTCGATGTCTTTCGGTCCGATTTCCAAACGCAGCGGCACGCCTTTCATTTCATATTCGGCGAACTTCCAACCGGGAGAATTGTCGCCGGTGTCGATTTTTACGCGGCAGAACTTGCTGAGTCTGTCGGTGAGTTCCTGCGCTTTTTCCAAAACGCCCGGTTTGTGCGCCGCGACCGGAATGACGACGACCTGAATCGGTGCAACTTTCGGCGGCAGAACAAGACCGTTGTTGTCGCCGTGGGTCATAATAATAGCGCCGATAAGCCGCGTGGTGCTGCCCCAGGAGGTCTGGAACGGATATTTCAGTTTATTATCTTTGTCGGTAAACTGGATGTCAAACGCGCGCGCAAAACCGTCGCCGAAATAGTGGGAGGTTGCGCTTTGGAGCGCCTTGCCGTCATGCATCAGCGCTTCAATCGTGTAAGTGTCTTCCGCACCGGCGAAACGCTCTTTTTCGGTTTTTACACCTTTAACGACCGGCATTGCAAGATAGTTTTCACAAAAATCGGCATACACGTTGAGCATGCGGATTGTCTCTTCGCGCGCTTCCTCGGCGGTGGCGTGGATGGTGTGCCCCTCCTGCCACAAAAATTCGCGGGAACGCAAAAACGGACGGGTGGTTTTTTCCCAGCGCACGACGGAAACCCATTGGTTGTAAAGCTTCGGCAAATCGCGGTAAGAATGCACGATTGCTTTATAGTGTTCACAGAACAGGGTTTCGGAGGTCGGGCGCACGCAAAGGCGTTCTTCGAGCTTTTCATTGCCGCCGTAGGTGACCCAGGCGACCTCGGGCGCGAAACCCTCAACGTGGTCTTTTTCTTTATTGAGCAGGCTTTCCGGAATAAACATCGGCATGCAGACATTTTCATGTCCGAGCGCCTTAAACTCCCGGTCGAGCTCTTTCTGAATATTTTCCCAAATGGCATAGCCGTAGGGGCGGATGACCATACAGCCTTTTACGCTGGTGTATTCGATAAGCTCCGCCTTTTTCACAACGTCGGTATACCATTTTGCGAAATCTTCCTCCATCGAGGTGATTTCTTCAACCATTTTTTTCTGTTGTGCCATGTTTTACTTCCTTCACTTCTCCACTGTTTCCCCGGGAAAACCCGGAAAGGCTCAGTGTTCTTCGATATATTTCACGATATCGCCGACGGTTTTAATGTTGCGGACTTCCTCTTCGGGGACTTCAATCTGGAATTCGTCTTCAAACGACATGACCAAATCCACAAGGTCCAGGCTGTCGGCGTCTAAGTCTTCTTTGAGCAGGGTGTTTTCGGTTACCTGATCCGGCTCCAAATCAAACTGTTCGCAAATGATATCTCTAACTTTTTCAAAAATCATAAAGGTACCTCCTTAACGGTCGCAATCACATATACTACAATATTGTATGAAATTATTTTCCTTTGTCAATATCCTTTTCAAAATTCCCCGCAAAATTGTTGCAGCGGCGAAAGGTCCAAGCCCTCTGCGTCCGACAGCCACGCAAGCAGCGTCCGCGCGATTTTTAAAAGCACGCCTCTAATATCGCAGGCAAAATTGATCGGAATCACCGGGTCGTGGACGCTCAAACGGAAAATGAAAAAGCCTTTTATGTCTTCGGCGTCAAAAATGATTTTGGTGCCTTCATAGCTGTCGGTTGCTATGCGGACATCGTTTTCCCCGGTTGCCTTTTCTTCGACGAACTGGATTAAGCGTTCCCCGCGTGCGTGAAAATCCGGGTCGGTGATTTTGAGGCGGATTTCCGCTTCTTCGGCAGGCGCGCGCAGGTCGGCGATTAAGTCGGAAAGCGTTTTGCCCTCGCGTTTTAAAAGGCAAAGCTTAATAATGATGCGCGTGACAAGATAGGCGCCGTCGTCCAGATAATAATTTTCGCGAAACGCCGCGTGGCCGGAGGTTTCAATCGCAAGGGGCGTGTTCTCCCCGAGGGATTGCCGGCGTTCGGCTTCGTCTATGACATTTTTATAGCCGCGTTTAAAGCGGATATGGTGCCCGCCGAGCGTCTGCTCAATGAAATCCGTAAGCCCCGCCCAGGTCACGGAATCGGTCACCACACAGCCGCCGGGGTTTTCTTCAAGCGCAATGGAAGCCGCCACGGCGACCAGCCGGTTGCGGTTGAGTTCTTCGCCGTCCGCGGTGACCGCGCCGCCGCGGTCCACATCGGTGTCGAAAATCACGCCGAGGTCCGCGTGCGCACGTAAAGTTGCCGCGCGAATGCTATCCATTGCCTGTTTGTTTTCCGGGTTCGGAATGTGGTTCGGGAACATGCCGTCCGGCTCTAAAAAGCAGCTGCCGGTTGTGTCCGCGCCGAGCGGCGAGAGCACCCGGTCGGCGTAAAAGCCGCCCACGCCGTTGCCGGCGTCCACCACGATTTTTAAGCCCTTTAACGGGTGGTCATAATCGTCGGAGCTGTTCACCCCTTGACAAATTAAATCGCGCAGGTGCGCGCAGTAGGTCGAAAGATAGTCCATCGGCGTTGCTTTGATTTCCCCGGAAAAGTCCGCCGGCGGTGTTTTTTCGGCGTCTTCCAAAATCGCCGTAATCTCCGCGCCGGAAAGCCCGCCTTCGGGGGTAAAGAATTTCAAGCCGTTTCTGTCCCACGGGTGGTGGCTCGCGGTAATCTGCACCGCGCCGTCGCAGGATTCGGTTTTTGTCGTCATGAACATCGCGGGTGTCGAGCAAAGCCCGCAGTCCAAAATCTGCACGCCGGCTGCGGTCAGTTCCAAAAGTACCGCCCGGCAGATGCGTTCGGCGGAAACGCGGGAATCGTGCCCGACCGAAAGCAATAAAGACGAAACCGGCTTGCCCTGTTTTTTCGCAAGGAAGCGGGCAAACGCGCCGGAAATGCGGCGGACCGCTTCGTCGGTCAAATCGATCTGCGCGGGATTTTCAGGGTTGACCGCCGTGCCGCGGACATCGGTTCCGCTTTTTAAGTGCAGGAGTTTCATAACAATCCTCTCCTTTGCAGTTCTTCTGCGGCGAGGGTCACCCCGACTTTGCCGCTGTGGAAATTAAGCCCGCCCTGCATCCAAACCGCATACGGTTCGCGAAGCGGCGCGTCGCCCGAAAGCTCAATTGATGAGCCGCCCGTAAACGCCCCGGCGGACATAATGACTTGGTTGTCATAGCCCGGCATATCCCAAGGCTCGGGCGTGACGTAAGAATCCACCGGCGCGCCTTTCTGCATGCCTTGGCAAAAAGCGATGAGCCGGTCGGCATTTTCAAGGCAAATCGCCTGAATAATATCGTGCCGCGTCTCTTCGACGGTCGGGGTTACTTGAAAGCCGAGTTGTGAAAACAGCGCGGCGGCATACACCGCGGTTTTCAGCGCTTCGCCCACGACGTGCGGCGCGTGGAAAAGCCCCATATAAAGGCTTCGGTTCTGACCCAATGTCGCGCCGACTTCTAATCCCAGTCCCGGCGTCGTCAGGCGGCAGGCGCAAAACTCCACAAGGTCCGCGCGGCCGGCTATGTATCCGCCCGAAGCGGCAATCCCGCCGCCGGCGTTTTTGATTAACGAACCGGCAATGAGGTCTGCGCCGACCTCGGTCGGTTCGCGTTTTTCGGTAAATTCCCCGTAGCAGTTATCAACCATCACCACCGCACGGGGGTTGACGCGGTGCACAATCTCGCACACGCGACCGATTTCGTCGACCGAAAGGCTGTGGCGCAACGAATAGCCGCGCGAACGTTGCAAATACACCATGCGCACATCCGGCTTTGCCGCCGCTTTCTCGATTGCGTCATAATCCAATTGGTCGTCGGCGGTTAAATCAATTTGACTGTAAGAAACGCCGAAATCCAAAAGCGTGCCTTTGCCTTTGCTTTTGCCATGGTCGATGCCGATGGTCGAATGAATGGTATCGTAAGGCGTGCCGCTGACGCACAAAAGCGTGTCGCCCGGCCGCAAAACGCCATAAAGGCACACCGAAAGCGTGTGCGTCCCGCAGGAGAGCATCCCCGCGCGGATAATCGCCTTTTCTGCATCGAAAATATCGGCGCAAAGTTCGTCTAACTTTTCTCTGCCGCGGTCGTTGTAGCCGTAGCCGGTGGTCGTTCCGAAATCCGCTTCGTCCACACGGTTGCGAATAAACGCCGCAAGCACCTTTTGCTGGTTATATTCTGTGATTTCCTCAATCTGCCGGAAGGCGGGCTTTGCCTCTTTTAACGCTTTTTCGGAAGCGCTTTGCACCTTTTCCGACACTGAAAAAAATGTACTCATAGTTCTACAATTCCCAATTCCACCGAGCCTTGCCGCGCAAAACCCGATTTTTGATAAAACCGCTCTGTTTTCAAATCGTCACAAAGCAGGAAAATTTGATTGTCCGCCTGTTTCAAGTCGGCGCAAAGCCCGCGGACGCAATCTGAGCCGTAGCCCATTTTGCGGTAGTCGCGGTCAGTCGCCACGTCGCGGATATAGACATATTGCCCAAGCGTGTCGGCAATCGCCGCGGAAAGCAGAGAATTTTCAGCGGCGTAAACCGCCTTGACCGCCGTGTAGCCGCCGAGCATCCCGCGGCTTGTTCGTGAGAGCCACTCCTGAAACGCGCGTTCGCTGTATTTCCGAAACTGGGCACTGTCCCCCGCCGCTGCGCGTGCAGACTGCGTCAGCAAATCAAATACGGGACGAAGCGCGTTTGTATCGGTCACGCTGACCGCTGCTTTGCCCGGTTCGGGCGTTTCGGAAAGCACCATAAAGCTGTGGCGCGAAAACGGCGTGACGCCCAAGCGCGCGGTATAATCCGGCACGCAGTGAATCACAAGCCCGCCCAAATGCCGTAAAAACAGCGCGAGCTCTTCAAAATCGGCGTTTTCCCCGACGCTCACATACGCCTTGGTCTGGTCCTTCTGCACGACCAGCGCCGTGACCTGTTCTTGTTCGTCGCTTTGCACCCACGCGCCGTCCACCGCGCACCAATCCAAAAGGGCAAACAGCGTAAACGCGGTCATCAAACTCTGCGGCAGGACGCCCAGTAACTGCTCGGCGGTTTGGGCGTTTATATTCTCAATCCGCCGGAGCATCGCAAAACGCCTCCGCCAAACGCTCAACCAGCGCCGCGACGCAGTCAATATCGGACTTTTTCGCCACGCACGCGGGAGAATGGATATAGCGGCAAGGGACGGACACCGCAAGGGTGCGCACCCCGCCGGCTGCCTTATGAATGGCAGACGCATCGTTGCCGCCGGCAATCATCGTCTTGGTTTGACAGGCGATTCCGTTTTCGCGCGCCAACTCGAACGCCTGTTTATAAAGCGCGCGGTCATAAACCGTGCCGCGGTCCATAAAGCCGACCACAGCGCCCGCGCCTAACTTACAAACCTGTTTGTAATTTGGCGTGTCGGGCAAATCCGCCGCCGTCGTGCTTTCAATTACTATCGCGTAATCGGGCGCAATCCGCGCTGCTGCCGCCGTCGCGCCGCGCGTGCCGATTTCTTCCTGCACGGTAAAGCAGAACGTCATGTCAAACGGCAAATCTTTTTTGAGCATTTCGAGCATAATCAGATTGCCCACGCGGTCGTCGAGCGCCTTGCTTTTTACAAAGCCGTCGCCGAATTCGACATATTCCGAATCAAAATAGGCGTTGTCGCCGAGTGAAACGAGCCGTTCCGCGTCTTTTTTATCCGCCGCACCGATGTCAATCAACATGTTTTCCGCTTCGGGGACGGTGTCTTTTTCGCCTTTTGTCAGCTGATGAATGGCTTTTCCGCCAATCACGCCCGGCAAAGCGGACGGACCGACTTTCACGCGTTTGCCGAACAGCACGCGCGAATCAATCCCGCCGACCGGCGCAAATTTCAAATAGCCTTCGTCTGTAATATAAGTGATAATCAGCGCGACTTCATCCATATGCGACGCAAGCATCACACGGTTTTTCGGACGGCGTTTCCCTTTCTTTTTCACAATCAGGCTGCCTAAGGGGTCGACAAAATATTCGACCTCTTTCGGCAAATGCGCAATCAGATAGTCGCGCACGGCTTCTTCTCTCCCGGAGGTCGCATTTAAAGCGCAAAGGTCTTTTAACATGCCGCTTCCTCCTTATGCAAAATATATTTCGCGAGCAAAAGCCCGGTGTTTTCGACGTCGGTTGTGTCGACAACCTCAACGCCGGTGTGCATATAGCGAAGCGGAATAGACAAAAGCCCGCTGCGCATACCGCCCGCCTGGGGCGTCATGACGTCCACGTTTGTCCCCGTCGAGCCGCTCATGATTTCGCGCTGGCTGGGGATTTGATTTTCCATCGCGACCTCTTCGAGCTGTTCGCTGATTTCGCGCGTCAAAGCCGGCGCAAAACCGATCATCGGTCCTTTGCCGAGCACGCCGCAATCCTCGTGTTTCGCGTCCGGGGTATAGGCGAAGCTTACGTCCACCGCAATGCATTCTTCGGCGCCCGCGGCAAACGCCGCCGCTTTCGCGCCGCCCTCGGTCGTTTCCTCACGGGTGGAAAATACCACGGTCAAATCTGTTGTGCTGTTTGCATTTTTCAAAAATTCCAGCGCATACAAAAGCACCGCAAGCCCCGCGCGGTCGTCGAGCGCCGGGGCACTCACCGCGCTGCCGAGCAGTTCCCGGAAATGATGGCGCAGCAAAATCCGGTCGCCGGGGGTGACAAGCGCTTTCGCCTTTTCTTCAGAAAGCCCGATGTCCACCAAAAGCGACTCCGGCACTTTGCCTTTGTCCGCGTCGGAAAGCAAATGGGGCGGCGTGCTTGTGATCACGCCGAACAACGGTTCTTTGCCGTATACCACGACTTCTTCGCCGGCAAGCACACGCTTGTCCGCACCGCCGCAGGGCGCCGCGCGCAAAAAGCCTTCGGGCGTGATTTCCAAAACCGCAAGCCCGATTTGATCCATATGCGCGTCTAAAAGCACATGGTATTTGCCGCTGCCTTTCACTTCACAAACGACGTTGCCGAGCTTGTCAAAATGCACTTCGCCGTAAGGCGCAAGCAGCCGCTTCGCCGTTTCCCGTATTTGCTGTTCATCGCCCGAAGCGCCGGGCGCGGCGGTCAGTTCCCGCAAAATCGCGTTTAGCTCCACCGAAATTCGCTCCTTTTGTTACACTCAGATTTCCGTTCCGCCGACGGGACGGATGGAAAGGACATAACAAGCGCCCTCTCCGAACACACTCTCCACAGCCGATTTATAGTCCTCCAGCAAATCCATCGGCACAAACGCCTGAATGGTGCCGGCAAACCCGCCGCCGTGGACGCGCCACGCGCCGCGTCCTTCCAAAATCTGCTGCGAAATCGCCAGCGCCAGAGACACCGGCTGTTCCTGCGGCTTTTTCACCGAAAAGACATTCTGGTTATACATATAAGAAGAAAAGCCGCTTTGGAGTATGTATTTCTTAAAGGTTTCAAAGTCGCCTTTGCGAAGCGCCGCAACCTCTTTCAGCACGCGGTCGTTGTCGGAATAGAAGTGCATCGCACGAAGCACCGCACGGTCGCCGACCTGTTTGCGCAGCGCCGGAATTTCGGCGTAAAACGCCTCGGGGTTCACTTCGCGCAAAACATTTTTACCGAAATAATGCGCGACGCTTTCCATTTCCTCGCGGATATAGGCGTATTCATCGGTCAAATCGGAATGGCTGCCTTTGGTGTCGACAATGCAAAGCGCGTGACCGCAGGCAGCGAAGTCAAATTTCACTTCTTCGATTTCGGGGTTCGCGGGGTCGTTGAAATCAATCGTTACGAACGAGCCGACCGAGCAGGCGGTCTGGTCCATTAAGCCGCAGGGCTTGCCGAAATATTCATTTTCGGCATACTGCGCGATTTTGGCTATCGTGACGGCGTCCACCTTGCCGTCGTTGTAAAGATAGTTGAGCATTGTTCCGACAAGCACTTCATAAGCCGCCGACGACGAAAGCCCGGAGCCGGAAAGCACGCGGGACGCGGTTGCCGCGTCGAAGCCGCCAACCTTATAACCGGCGTTGACAAAGCCTTTGCACACGCCGCGCACCAACGCCGGAGAACGGCCGGTCTCTTCCGGGTGCACGGACAAATCGGCAATATCCACAACGTCCATGTTATAGCCCTCGGATTTCACGCGGACAATATTCTCTTCATTTTTCGCCGCCGCGGCAATGGCGTCAAGGTTGATACCGGCCGCGAGCACTCTGCCGTGGTTGTGGTCAGTGTGGTTGCCGCCGACTTCGGTGCGGCCCGGTGCGGAAAACAGGCGAATGTCGCGGTCGGGCGCGTATAATTCGGCAAAGGTTTCAGCAAGCTTGCAATAGCGCGCATGCTGTGCAGCGACCTCCGAATCGGTGACATAAACCCGGCGGAAACGGTCGTCGTATTCCCCCGATGTGATTTTTTGTTTCAGTTCGTTTAAGACGGGCATCTTTTGGAACTTCCTTTCCTCTCTTTATTTTTTATTGGAATCCTTGCTTTTGGACTTTTCGCTGTAAAATTCAATCATGGCGTTGATGCCGAACACCGAAAGCCCTGAAAGCAGGAGCAAGATGACAATCGGCAAAATGAAGGCCATCGAGAACGGGTCGTAGACGTTACGACCGATGAAGCTGTAAGAAATCAGCTTCGGCAAGAAGCCGAGCACGGACAGCAAAAGGTATTTTTTAAAATCAAACTGCATCGCGCCGTAGACCTGGCTTATTGTGTTAATCGGAAAACTCGGCACAAGCCGGAACGCCAAAAGCAAAACCGTATTTGCTTTCATGTCGGCATTCATCACGCGGCGCACGCCCTCGTTTTTCACCAAGAATTTGTGGACGATGCCGCCGCCCAAATGCTTACCCCAAAAATATTTAATCGCGGAAAGCAGAGAAAAGCCGACAATGTTAATCAAAATGGCGTAAGGCGTTTGAAACGCCATACCGGCAATCACGCAAATGGCGGAAATCGGCAAAGGCAAAAACGCTTTGGAAAGATAGATAAGCAAAATCACAAGAATGACGAGCCCTTTATAAGGAATGGTTGCCACCTTGTATTCAAATTCGGCAAGGCGGCCCATGATGTCGTCATAGTGCGCTAAAAAGGTGGGGTCTTGGAACAACAGCGCCACGCAAAACAACACGGCGGCGAGAATCAGCAGGAAAAAGGCTAAAAGATTTAACAGCTTTTGCCGGTTCAGCTTTGTGTGTGTCAAGCGCGGTCACCACCTTTCTGCGTAAAAGCCTTGTTTCTATCGCATAACATACCTATTGTAATTTTATAACAAAACAGGCTCAAGGTCAAACAAAATATTCTCTGCCGGAATTTTTCGCGTTTCGCTGTTATGGTATGAAATTTTGTGATACAATATACCCATGAACGCGCTTGCGGAATTGTTTTGAAAAAGGAGCAGTTTTATGAACATCGTCATTTTAGACGGCTATACCACCAACCCGGGCGATTTGTCGTGGGATTTTTTGCGGCAGTTCGGGGAAGTGACCGTATATGACCGCACGAAGCCCGCAGAAATCGTCGAACGCTGCAAAGACGCGCAAATTGTTGTGATCAACAAAACGCCTCTGACCAAAACGGAAATCGACCAAATGCCGAAATTGCAGTTTGTGGCGCTGCTTTCCACCGGCTACAATGTCGTGGACGGTGCTTACTTACGCGAAAAAGGTATTCCGCTTTCGAATATTCCGTCTTATTCGACGAACGCCGTGGCGCAGTTGGTTTTTGCATTTCTGACCGCATTTTGCAACCGTGTTGCCCAACACAGCGACGCTGTTCGCGCAGGCGAGTGGAGCGCGTGTGCGGATTTTTGCTTCTGGAAAGCCCCGCTTACGGAACTTTCGGGCAAGACGCTCGGCATTATCGGCTTCGGCAAAATCGGGCAAAAGGTCGCGGACATTGCCGAAGCGTTTGACATGCGGATTTTAGCAAGTTCCGGGCACGAAACCGACCAAAGCCACCGCAAAAACTTTTCGTGGGCGACAACCGAAGAGATTGCCGAACAGGCGGATTTTATCACACTGCACTGCCCGTTAACCCCGCAGACGCAAGGCCTTGTGAACGCGGAATTTTTGGCGCGCTGCAAGAAAACCGCTTATCTTATCAACACGTCCCGCGGGCCGGTTGTAGACGACCGGGCACTTGCTGATGCGCTAAACGCGGGCCGCATAGCCGGCGCGGGGCTTGACGTGCTTTCAGTCGAGCCGCCGAAATCCGACAACCCCCTGTTAACAGCAAAAAATTGCCTGATTACCCCGCACATTGCCTGGGCGGCTTATGAAACCCGCGCACGGTTGTTGGGCATTTTCAAAGAAAATATAAAAGCGTTTTGCGACGGTCACCCGATTCACGTTGTAAACTGAAGCAGAACATGCTTCCGAATCTTTTGCTCTGTAAAAAATAAAGCGAACAAAAAGCCCTCCCAAAAACGGGAGGGCTTTTTTATGGGATTCAAAACAGGTTTTATCAGAATGTATACGTATTCACTGTCTGCGTGGTTGCCGCGCCGATAATCTGAACCGTGTTGGTTCTGACGGTGAATTTGCTATATGCCTGATACTGATAGCTCAAAGTCTTCAGCGTGCCGGTCAACGGGTCGACCTGGAACGTAACGGCAATGTTGCTGTATTTCATTTCAAGGTCGGTCAGTTTCAGAATTTCAAAGCTGGCCTGGTTGAGTGCCAAACTGTTCTTAATAGAATCCGCTACTTCGTTCTGCACCAAATAGTCGTTGGTGAAACGGGTCAAGCCGCAATCTGCGCGTCTGTTCGGATTGTCCACATTTTTAAGAAGAACGGTATATTTACCGGTTTCGGGGTCCTGGTTGACAATCTGAATGTCATCCGCGGTAAGTTGGGTGGTCATCAGCGCATAATTCTTGGTCGCTGCATTGAGCGTGCCCGCCGTTACCAAATCGTCCGCCGTCTGACCGGCCGGAACACTCGCTGCCACAGCGGCGTTCGCACCGTTGAATTCGCCGACAACGGTGTCTAAAGTCATACCGTTGCCAAGAGAACCGAGAAGCTGGTTGATGGTATCGGTCTGCGCGCCAATGCTGGCGTGACCGTCATCGGTGTACTGGGCAGATCTCGTGAAACTGTAAGCCTCTTTGAAGTTGTTAATCTTTGCCGTGCCTTTGTTCAGCAAGTCAACAATCGCCTGGCGGTCAGCCTGAGAACCAACGTTCGTACCGTCCGCAAACGGATATTCCGTCGCATCATGAGAAATCGTCGGTTTGCCGGTGATGGAGGCCTCTAACTGATCGACAAATGCAAGCAGGGATTCTTTCGCGGTCTGAATGCCGCCGACTGCGGCTACGCCGAGACCGTTGAGGTCCAGTTTGCCCGCGATAGAACCGAGGTCAATACCGCCGAGCATCCCCAAAATAGAATCCAAAATACCGCCGCCTTCATCGGAAGACGTGTCTGTTGAAGTGCCGGTGGACGGGGTGGTTGTATCGGTGGAGGGAGTGGTTGTGTCATCGGTACTTGTGCCGCCGTTGTTGACAACTGTCTGCACCGTGTTCGGGTAAACCGGAACTTTCTTCGGGCCGCCTTTAGACGCAACGCCGTACATAGCGGCAGTCAGCGCCACAGCCAACACGATTGCGCAGAAGCGAACCCAGCCACGCTGTGTCTTTGCCTTTTTTGCCTGAAGTTCTTCAAGCGTAAGATCGGCTTTTTTCTTTTTCGCCATAATGCTCTTCCTTTCGTTGGTTATCGGTTATTCCGTGCGCAAGAGCAGGAATTAATATACGAAATTGTTGTACGTTGCGTCTACGTAGCCTGCGCCGGTACCGGTTGCAACGCTCAGTTCCAGCTTCTTAACATCCATCACGTAGTAGTAGTGCAGGGATTCGAGTTTGCCGTCATCCGTAAGCACAACCGTAACTTCGATTTCCGAGAAGGAAACATCGGAGGATTTGACGGAAAGCAGGCTGCTCAAGAAGCCGAGTGCTTCTTTGATGCCGTCGGCAACTTCCTGTTGGGTGATGAAGTCATCCGTCAGTCTGTTGAGCGACGTGCCGCCGTCTTTCTGCGGGTTGTCAGCGTTCGCAAGCTTAAAGGTGTAGGTGTTGCCGTCGACTTTCAGTTCCTGTAAATCGGAAGCCTGCAACTGGGTTGCTTTCAACGCGTAGTTTGCATTGCCGAAAGTTTCTTTGGCGTCCGCACCTGCGGTGTAAGTTGCGTTTTTATCGCCGCGGCCGATGAAGCCGCCGACAACGGAGTTCAAGTCTGCGTTGGAGTCAACGCGGTGGATAATGCCGTTGAGCGTTTCGGTTGCGCTGCCGACGTCAATTGCACGCGTCAGTTCGCATTTTCTCGCCCAAGTGTACCCTGCGTTTGCCGCCTGTGCGGTTGCCGCGTTAATTGCTTTAACCGCCGCTTCGGCTTCGCTGCTTGCCGGTGCGTTGGCATTTGCCGAACCATTGTCGCCGCTTGCGGAACCGTCGTTCCAGCTCTGGCCGCCGGCATTGCTGTTCGCATATTCCGCGGCGAGACTGGAAGCTTCCGCTTCAGCCGCTTCGTTGGCTTTTTTCGCCTGGTTATTTGCAAAGAACGCTACACCGCCGACGAGCACAAGTGCAAGCACGATTGCCCAAAAACGGGTCCAGCCGTTGGAACGTCTGATTTTCCGGGCAGCGAGCTCTTCGAGCGTCAATTCTGATTTTTTTGCCATGATTC
Source organism: Candidatus Fimenecus excrementavium (assembly GCA_018712805.1). Taxonomy (GTDB): domain Bacteria; phylum Bacillota; class Clostridia; order Oscillospirales; family Acutalibacteraceae; genus Fimenecus; species Fimenecus excrementavium. The sequence continues at coordinate 81,247 of DVGI01000020.1, forward strand.
CGTCTCCCTCTATCTTCCGAATTAATATACGAAGTCGCTGTAAGTCGCTTCAGTGTGCATTGCGCCCGTGCCCTTAACAGTCAGGATTGCAACTTTCAGACCGAGCTCGGTAACTTCTGCATCATAGGAATAAGTCAGCTTCTGCAGCTTACCGTCGGTGATGGTCACTTCGACTTTGATGTTGCTGTATGTGCCGACCAGGCTGCTTACTGTAATGCTGCTGCCGACCTGTTCCTGAATTTCTGCGGAAACTTCTTCCTGCGTGACGATGTCGTCCGTCAATCTGTTCAATGCGGTGGCACCGTCTTTCTTCGGGGTGTCAGCATTGGCAAGCGTAAAGGTGTATGTATCACCGTTCTTGGTAAGGCCCTGAAGGTCAGCCGCTTCCAGGGAGGTCGCTTTCAGCTTGTAGCTGTCGCCGTGATAACCGATTTCCGTTGCGGCGTCAGCGCCTTTTGCAATCGTTGCGTCTTTCGTACCGATGCCGATGAAGCCACCGACAACGGAGTTGATGTTTGCGTTGGAGTCCACCGCCTGAATAACGGTGTTAATCGCGTTGGTCGCGGTGCTGCCGCCGACGTCAATGTCTTTGGTAAACTCACTGGTTCTGTTCCAAGTGTAACCGGCCGCTGCTGCCGCTGCGGTTGCTTCGTTAATCGCTTTCGCAGCTTCTTCCGCTTCATTGCTTACCGGTGCGGCTGTGTCGGTAGAAGTGCTGCCGCCCGTGGAGGTTCCGGCCGAACCACCGGAGGCTGTGCCGCTGGCCTGCACACTCTGATAAATCGTGGTGCCCTGGCCGAATGCCACATAGGTGACCGAATAGACAAAAGCCACGGCCAAGAAGAACACGCATGCCCGAACAAAGGTATCGCCGAAAAGCTTTCTCTTTTCCTTTTTACGGGTTTCGCGGGCTTGACGTTCTTCAGGCGTGAGCTCAATTTTCTCTTTCTTTGCCATTCTGAATGAATCCCCTTTCTTATCAATAAACAGATTAACATCCCATGCTAATCGATACTACTACAATTTACAATAAAATCGCACAAATGTCAATAAAGAATCCTTAAATTTTGACGGATTTGTGAAAAAAAGGCACCTGTTTTCGGCAAGCGGTGAAAAAAAGAGAAAAAAAGCGGTTATTGTGCCGGATTTTTCTTGATTTTCAAGGCAATCACCGTAATGTCGTCACACCGACCGGTGGCATTTTGCTTTTTGGCGGCGCGCGCGATTCTTTCGGAAATTTCGGCGCTTGAGTCCTCCGGTTTTGTTTGCGCAAGCGCGTGTTTGACCGCCTGCGGCGCATCTTCAAAAGCACCGTCCGAGCCTAAAAGCAAAAGGTCGCCTTCCTGCAAAAGGCCTTCGGCGGTGGCAAAGGAAATATCGCGCAAAATCCCCGCCGGCAAAGAGGCTTTTTTGACTTCCGTATATTTCCCCTGCCGCAGCAAAATGGATTTTGCCGCGCCCGCTTTATAGAAAGTCGCGCGGCCTGTGTAAAGGTCGATGTTTAAAATATCGAGCGTGGCGAGCGACTCGTCTTTGGATTTGAGAATTAAAGAGGAATTGACCATTTTCAGCGCGCTCGAATAGCGAATTCCGGCACGCACCAGCTTTGCCGTCAGAGTCGTTGCCATTGTGCTGTCGAGCGCCGCGCGGGTGCCCTGCCCCATACCGTCGCTTAAAATCACGACATAATTGCCGCGCCCGTCATAAAAGCTTTCATAACTGTCGCCGCAAAGCGGCTCATCTTCGGCGGTGATTTTCGCGGCGGCGGCTTCCACCGCGATTGCCGCGCGTTCACAGTAGGTTAAGTGCAGCCCCGTCTTTGTGCTTTCGGAATACGGCAGTTCGAGCGCACGGCCGGTGGCTTCCTCCAGTGCGGTCTTCATAGCCGCGCGGTCTGTCGTTGGGAGATTACCGGAAAGTTCCAGTTCCAAGCGCAGTTTCCCCTCCGAATTGTAAATGCAGGTCGCCGCACAGTTGTCCACGGAAAAGTCGTTTCGCAAAACTTCGCGCACGCGGGCGGCGGCGCTTTCGTCAAAGGTCAGTTCTTCGGAGATTTCCCCGGAAAACTCTTTTAAAATATCGCAAAGCCCGTCAAACTGGTCGGCGGTGGCGCTTCGGATTTCTTCTATTTTCCGCCGGGCGGCGGTGCGCTCGACGCTGCGGACATATTGCCGGTTTAGGCTTTCGAGCATCGTGGAAAGCTTGATGCACCGCGTGGAAAAGGTCGGCGGGACGTGGGTGGGTTTGAGCGCTTCGTTCGACTGCAGCACCTTGCCCATACTCTCAAGCGAAGAAAGCGTCTCGCGGCAGTTTTTCTCCCAACAGACCGCGTAACGCCCGCACCCGCTGCAGACTTCGTCGCGCGCGCGGGCAAAAGCGTCTTTTTCTTCGGGAAGCATCGAATAGCGCAAAATCTCGGAAACCGAACGCACGGAATGGGACATTTCGTCCACAGCGTGGGCGGCGCTTTGCAGGCGGTGCAAAATTTCCTGCCGTTGGGGATTGTTTTGCGCGCTGGTCACTACGTCGTCGGTCAGGCGTTCCGCCTTTTGCAAAATTGAGCGCGGCGTAACAAGGAACAGCCCGCAGCCGGCAAACGCCTCAGCGAGCAGATAAATTTTATCCGCATCATTGCCGGTCAGCAAAAATGCCGCCGCAAACGAAGCGAAAAACACAAGCGTTCCGAAATAGCGCTTGCTGTGAAAAAACATGGCTGACAAAAGCCCCGCCGCGCCGTAAGCGCACGCCGCAAGTCCCACATTTTTGTCGGTCAAGAAAACCGCTGTGGCGGCAACGCCTGCAATCGCACCGCCGGGCTCTTTGTAAAGCCACGCCGCCAAAAGCATCGCGTAAACAAGCAGCACCCGCGCAAACGAGACGCCGTACACCGCAATATCCGAGAAAGAAATGAGCAGCAAATAGGTTGTGGAAACCGCCGCGGGCAAAGCGCGCACGGAAACACCGGTGCGGACGGAAAGGCCTTTAGCGGTATCCATCGCCGACGAAAAGAAATAGGCGGCAACAAACGCCGTGGCGGATTCGGCAAGATAAAGAAAAAAGCCTTGCAGGCGCATCCCGTCCGCTGTCAAGAGCGCCATGCCGGTCAAAAAGCAGACCAAAAAGCTGATACAAGCAGGAAGCAGGCGGAAATTGCGGATTTTTTCAAATTCACACGCAAGCCTTGCGAGCACGCCCGCCGAAAGCAGCGCGGCGATATAGCGCAGCGCCGAAACGCTGTCTTGTGTGAGAATATAGCCGGCGGCCGCGCCGAGCCCTGCGGATAAAATATAGCGCGACGGCACCGCCGCCAAAAAGCTCACCCCGAAAGGGGAAAGAAGGTCGCCCGTGCGGACGCTCGCCAACAGCAAGCCGCAAAGGAACAGGAACATATGTAACAGCGTTCGCCGGACGCCTTTCGGCAGCGCCCCCGCGAGACTTTCCGCTTTTTGCGTCCATTCTTTTTTCTGTGTTTCTTTTTCGGATACGAACAAAAAATCACCCCGCCCGTCGGTAAAATGTCAAACAAATTGTTTTTGCCGGACAAGCTCCGGCACGATAGACATTATACCCGCGACGCGGTGAAAGAAGCGTCGGTTTGTGCTGTTGAAAAAAGTTGTTTTTATGAAAAAACGCCCGTCCTCTGAAAAGGACGGGCGAAAAAACAGCTTTTTGGCTTACGGTTCCACATCAAACGGCGCCGCCGGAATGATAACAGCGCAGATAATATAGAGCACAAGGCCGGGGAATCCGGCGGAAAACACGCAAAGCGCGGCATAGAGAATCCGAATTAAGGTGGAATCCACATTCAGATATTCCGCAAGCCCGCCGAGCACGCCGCAAAGCATTTTATCGGTATTGCTTCTGTACAGTTTCTTTTTCATAAAGCATTGACTCCTTTTTATTTATAGTATGCGTCTTTGTGACGGTTAGTCCGTATCGTTGCCGACTTCGAGTTTGCCGGTTTCTATCTGCACCGAGACAGTTTGCGTTGTTTGCCCGTCTGCGGAAAGCGTAACTTTACCGCTGACGCCGGCGCCCGACCGTTTGGATTCCACAAAATAGCTTCTCTGCACGCCGTCGTCAAACTCAACTGTGCCGGTGGTAACGGCATAATTCAGCGTAAACGGCGTTGCCGCGGGAACGTCATAATCCACTTCGCCGCGGACGACTGCAATTTGCAAAGCCCCGACATTGGTGTTGCGGTCGACGCTCACGTCGCCGGTTGTCACGTTGACGGTCACGGTGTCCGCCGTTATATATTCAAGCTCCGCGTCGCCGGTCGTTACCGTTGCCGTCAAGGTGCCGGGCGTAATACCGGTTGCGTCAATGTCGCCGATTCCGGTAGAAACCGTGATATTTTTCACTTGGTCCGGCACGCGAATTTCCAAAACGGCTTTTACGCCGCTGCCTTGCTGTTCCGCCGAAGAGAGCGTAACTTCGGAATCCTTCTGCACCGAAACGGTATAGACGGGCTCGCTCAACTGCCCGTAGGCATATTGCTGTAAATTCACTTCCACACGGTCTCCTGTGCCTTTGACCAGCCGGATGTCGCCTCTGTCCGCACGAACGGTCAGGGTTTCACCCGCTTGAAAATCCAAAGACTCCGTGCTTTGCAGCGGCGCGTCGTCATCGTCTTGTATTTCCTGTTGTATCTGTTGTCCGATTTGTCCGGAAATATTGTTGCCGCGTACTTCATTCCACCACTGACGCGCAACGCCGGAGGGACCGAACAGACCGCCCACCGCCTGTGTACCCAGCGCCGCGGCGAAACCGACCGTCGAAAGTAAGGAAATCACGCAAAGAATTGCGCAAGCAATCATCGCTTTTTTCATAAACGCTCTCCCTCCTTAAAATCCCGCACGCTTGTAGCTTAACTTCAACAGCCACGTCATTAAAAGGAATATAAACAGCCCCGCGGTAAACAAACACACGCAAAGCGAGACCAAAAAACCGACCATACCGGCAGTCGGCACGAACGCGACCGCGAAAATCGAGATCAGCAGCACAATAAGCGGAGAAGCCATTAAGGTAACGGCCGTCGGGTAAACGCCGAACGCGCAAACCACCAACAAGGCAAACATTATGCTCCACAATGTGTGGTTGCGTCGTTCGTAAACCGCTTTTTGCGCCGCGGCGGCTGCGTTATACTTCGGCGGTTCGGTTGCAGGCTTCGGCGGCTGCTGTGGGACGGTGTAAGCCCCCGGCTGACGAAGATATTGCAACGCGCAGCTATATGGGTTGCCGAGCTCTTGGCAGATTTGCGCTTCGGTTTTGCCCGATTCAAGCCCCGCCTGAAAATGCTCTTCAAAATCCGCCAAAATTTCATCGCGATCGGCGGCGGCAAGCGGAAGAAGATGGTTTTGAAGTTGTTGTAAAAATTCAGCTTTGGTCATTGCCCGTCACCTCCGATAAATGTGGAAACGCTTTTTGTAAATTCCTGCCACTCTTGTGCAAGATGTGCTTGCATATCTTTCCCTTTTTGGGTCAATTTATAGTATTTGCGCGCCGGTCCCGAAGTGGATTCTTTCAAATAGACTTCAAAATACCCCTCGGCGCGCAGCCGCTTGAGCAGCGGATAAATCGTGCCTTCGGAAATGTCAATTTGTTTTCCGACGGTGTCCGCCAGCTCATAGCCGTACTTGTCGCCCTGTTTCAAAAGCGAAAGCACGCAAAGCTCCAGCACGCCTTTTTTGAATTGTGTATTCATAACGCGCTCCTTTCCGTCCAAATTCGGCTCTCGGCCGTTTTCTCTTTCGACAGCTAAAGCATAACACACATTACCTTGCAATGCAATATACTTTATATTATTTAATAATTTCTTAATAATTGTTTATTTCCGCGCTCTACTGCCCGGACGGCGTTCGGGTTTCATACGGCTGAAATTTTCGGATTGTATTCCGACAGAGTATTTCTTTTTTCGGCCTGCCCCTATATAATAAGGGCAAACAAAAACCCTTTCTTTTTTTTGAGAAATGCTGTGCCGCGGTGCTTTCGGCGATACGTAACGTTTCCGCCCTTGTACGGGACTGCATTTCTCGCGATATGTTCTTTCTCCTGCCCCCCTCTTGTGCCGCTTTTTTGCGGCGCAACCCCTTCTTAGCCCCCGCCGAAAAGCGGGGGCTTACTTTTTTTATGCCCGAAACGTAAAAGCACTTGTTCCCGCTTCGGCGAAAAGCCAAGGTAAATGACTGGTTTTGCCTGTTGCCGAATATGGCGCAGATACTGCTGTCCCCAAACGCCGACGCGGGTAATAAATTCATCTTTCAAAGCAAAATCCTCCTTTGCAAGTACATTGTACCGCAACGGAGGAAATAACAAAAATGTGCGATTTGAATTTACAGAAACATATTGACTAATCACGGTTTTTGAACTATAATACATTTGTCAAGTGATAATGTGTCCTTTAGTATTGAAGATTCGTAGAATGAGAGTACGAATTAGATTCGGAAGGGTTTGGGCATTTGACAAACAAATGAGTAAATCATCGAAACTATTGATTCCTTACAAATTCTCATTATGGAATCAAGAAAGCAGTTGTGTTGGTTGACTGTAGTTGTCCCCCTGTTGTTTCGTTGCTTTACACCACATTACGAACCGATAGTATTTCATCGGTCTTGTTTTGTTGCGTGTAAAGCAGTATATCTGTAATCGTCGTCCACGCACAATGCAAGTGCGTGGATTTTTTCGGTTCAGAAAGGAGAAAAAGATGAGCGGTAAAAAAGTATCGGGGAAGACTCATACCAAAGAGCAACTGGACAGTTGGGCAAACCAGAACAATCCAAACAATAAGGCGTATCGGTCAAATGCTAATAATCACGCTAACCAATTGAATCCAAATCGCAAAACACATCAGCAGATTCACAACTCTAACCGTAGGCATAAAGATCAAATCTGGCCCGAATGGGCACCCGACTACCCGGAATATGATGATTAAAAAGGAGAATCAAAATGAGCAAACATTTCTTTGATTTTGAAGATGGCGACTTTACCCATACGATATCGGATAATATGGCTATTGATTCCGATTGTGATCTTCTGATGAGACTGGGCGATAACATGGCGATGGATATGGATACTGGTGATATTCATATCATATCATCGTGGTCTAACGATGACGAAGACGACGATTAAATAGAATCATACCTCAATGCAAAAATCCCTCTGCCGGTTTCCCGACAGAGGGATTTTTTAGATATAAATTGCTACCTTTACATCTTTCCAACTTGATGTCTTGAAGTGGTGCACATCCGAAACTGTTTCCAGATACTTATGAGCATACGCTTCGTCAATCGTCAAATCGGCAACTTTGAGAAAGGAACAATTACTTGTTTCCCTGCTCCTTAATAGCAGCCTGTGCAGCGGCAAGGCGGGCAATCGGAACACGGAACGGGGAGCAGGAAACGTAATCAAGGCCGATTTCGTTGCAGAACTCGACAGAGGACGGGTCGCCGCCGTGCTCACCGCAGATGCCGCAGTGAAGGGTCGGGCGGGTAGCCTTACCGAGTTTAACAGCCATCTTCATCAGAGCGCCGACGCCCTTCTGGTCAAGCTTCGCGAACGGATCGTTTTCGTAAATCTTCTTGTCATAGTAAGCATCGAGGAACTTACCGGCGTCATCACGGCTGAAGCCGAAGGTCATCTGGGTAAGGTCGTTGGTGCCGAAGCAGAAGAATTCAGCTTCCGTTGCAATCTCGTCAGCGGTGATTGCCGCACGCGGGATTTCGATCATGGTACCGACTTCATATTTCAGGTCGATGCCGGCAGCCGCGATTTCCGCGTCAGCGGTTTCGACAACGATGTTCTTGACATATTTCAGCTCTTTGACTTCGCCGACCAACGGAATCATGATTTCCGGAACGATGTTCCAATCCGGATGTTTCTTCTTCACGTTGATAGCCGCACGGATAACTGCGGAGGTCTGCATCTTCGCGATTTCCGGATAGGTAACGGTCAGACGGCAGCCGCGGTGACCCATCATCGGGTTGAACTCATGCAAAGAGGAGATGAGCGCTTTGATGTCGGCAACAGATTTGCCCTGTGCTTTTGCAAGCGCTTCGATGTCCGCTTCCTCGGTGGGAACAAACTCGTGCAGCGGCGGGTCTAAGAAGCGGATGGTAACCGGGTTGCCTTCCAGTGCTTCATAGAGTTTTTCAAAGTCGCCCTGCTGATAGGGAAGAATCTTTGCAAGGGCAGCTTCTCTCTGTTCCACGGTGTCTGCGCAGATCATTTCACGGAATGCCGCGATTCTGTCCGCTTCGAAGAACATGTGCTCTGTACGGCAAAGGCCGATGCCTTCCGCGCCGAGCTCTCTGGCTTTCTTGGCGTCCGCCGGGGTGTCGGCGTTGGTGCGAACCTGCATGGTTCTGAACTCGTCAGCCCAAGTCATGATTCTGCCGAACTCGCCCGCGATTTCCGCGTCGACGGTCGGGATAATGCCGTCATAAATGTTACCGGTGGAACCATCAATAGAGATGTAGTCACCTTCATGATAGATCTTGCCGCCGAGTTCAAACTGTTTGTTTTCTTCGTCCATCTTGATGTCGCCGCAGCCGGAAACACAGCAAGCGCCCATGCCGCGCGCAACAACCGCAGCATGAGAAGTCATACCGCCGCGGACGGTCAGGATGCCCTGTGCCGCTTTCATACCGGTGATGTCTTCGGGAGAGGTTTCAAGACGTACCAGAATGACTTTTTCGCCTCTTGCGTTCCAAGCTTCTGCGTCGTCAGCGGAGAAGACGATTTTACCGCAGGCAGCGCCGGGGGAAGCGCCGAGACCTTTGCCCGCCGGGGTAGCCGCTTTCAGCGCTTTCGCGTCGAACTGCGGGTGCAGGAGGGTGTCAAGGTTTCTCGGGTCGATCATTGCGACAGCCTGTTTCTTGTCGATCATGCCTTCGTCGACGAGGTCGCAGGCAATTTTCAGAGCCGCCTGAGCGGTTCTCTTACCGTTTCTGGTCTGGAGCATATAAAGTTTGCCGGATTCAACGGTGAACTCCATATCCTGCATGTCACGGTAATGATTTTCCAAAATCTTGCAAACTTCTTTAAACTGTTTGAATGCTTCGGGGAACTTCTGTTCCATTTCGCTGATGTGCATCGGGGTGCGAACACCGGCAACAACGTCTTCGCCCTGTGCGTTGGTGAGGAATTCACCGAACAGGCCTTTTTCGCCGGTCGCGGGGTCACGGGTGAACGCAACGCCGGTACCGCAGTCGTCGCCCATGTTGCCGAACGCCATCATCTGGACGTTAACGGCAGTACCCCAAGAATACGGGATATCGTTGTCACGACGGTAAACATTGGCGCGGGGGTTGTCCCAGGAACGGAAAACCGCTTCGATAGCGCCCATGAGCTGTTCTTTCGGATCGGTCGGGAAATCGGTGCCGATTTTCGCTTTGTATTCGGCTTTGAACTGGCCGGCAAGAGTTTTGAGGTCTTCCGCGGTCAGGTCGACGTCCTGCTGAACGCCTTTTTCTTCTTTCATCTTGTCGATGAGCTGTTCAAAGTACTTTTTGCCGACTTCCATAACAACGTCGGAGTACATCTGAATGAATCTTCTGTAGCAGTCCCAAGCCCAACGGGGGTTGCCGGATTTCTTCGCGATTGCGTCGACAACGTCTTCGTTAAGGCCGAGGTTCAAAATGGTATCCATCATGCCGGGCATGGAAGCTCTGGCGCCGGAACGAACGGAAACCAACAGCGGGTTTTCCTTGTCGCCGAACTTTTTGCCGGTGATCTTTTCCATCTTCTCGATGTATTCCATGATCTGTGCCTGGATTTCATCGTTGATCTTTCTGCCATCTTCATAGTATCTGGTGCAGGCTTCGGTTGTGATGGTGAAGCCCTGCGGTACGGGAAGACCGAGGCCGGTCATTTCCGCGAGGTTTGCGCCCTTGCCGCCGAGCAAGTTGCGCATGTCTTTGTTACCCTCTGAGAACAAGTAAACATACTTTTGACTCATTAAAATACCTCCAAATTTTATTTCCAACAGTAAAATGGTTGTCCGAAAAAAGACAGTTTGCGGTTTCGGACAGAATTCACCGCCTGATATTATAACAGATATTTTTGCGGATTTCCATAGTTTTCTTATATTTTTTCAAGTTTATGGACCTTTTTGCAAAGGACTGCCGCTTTTATACAATTTTAAGCGGTTTTGCACAAAACAAAACCGGTTCAGCCCGCTTCCTGCGCCGCTTTTGCCGCGTGCAGCGCTTGCACGAGCTGGTCGGGGCAGGAGGTCGGCTTCATGCCGCAGCGAATCCCCGAAAAGGCTTTTTCGACTTCTTCGATTGTTTTGCCGCGGACAATTGCGGAAATGCCCTGCAAATTGCCGTTGCAGCCGCCGTAAAATTGGACGGATTTGATAATATCGCCGTCTAATTCGACATCGATTTGGCGGGAACAGGTCCCGCGGGTTCTGTAAGAATAAACCATAATTTTCACTCCTCGTCGGATTCCAAAAGCATATCGGACAGCCGGCAAAGCTGTTCCATTGTTAATTTTTCCGCGCGTACGTCGGCGGGAAGTCCGGCACTTTGAAGCGCCGCCGCCACGGTTTCTTTCGGCAGGGCAAGCCCCGCGGAAATCCCGTTTAACGCGGTTTTGCGCCGCTGGGCAAACGCCGCGCGCACCATGCGGAAAAAGAAAGTTTCGTCCGCCGGGGCGAACGCCGCGTTTTTGCGAATGTCGAGCCGAATCACCGCGCTGTCGACTTTCGGCGACGGCACAAACGAGCCGCGCCCGACTTTAAAAAGCGCTCGTGCCGCCGCGTAATACTGCACCGCCACGGTGACCGCGCCCGCTTCGCGCGAGCCGACTTCGGCGCAAAGGCGGTCCGCCGCCTCTTTTTGCACCATGACGACAATGCTTTCAACCGGCAGCTTTTCTTCGAGCAGCTTCATAATAACCGGCGAAGTGATATAATACGGCAAGTTTGCACAGACTGTCACCTTTCGGCAATCGGCGAATTTTTCGCGCAAAAGCGCGTGCAAATCGAGTTTCAGCACATCGCCGCTGACAATTTCGACGTTGTCAAAATCCCCGAGCGTTTCGGAAAGCACCGGCAAAAGCCGGCGGTCGAGCTCCACGGCGACGACCTTTTTCGCCCGCGCGCAAAGTTCCGCGGTCAAAACGCCGATGCCGGGGCCGACTTCCAAAACGCCGTCTTCGCCTGACGCGACCGCTTCTTCGGCCATCGCGGGGCAGACGTTCGGATTGATTAAGAAATTCTGCCCGAGCGATTTCGAAAAGGAAAATCCGTGTTTTTCGAGAATGGCGCGGACGGTTTTTAAATCGGAAAGATTATAACGCATGAGAAAGTTCGCCCAAAATGTGCATGCCCTCAACAATGCGTTCGTCGGAAGGCGTGGTGAAGTTCAAGCGGATGCTGTTGACGACTTCGTCCGGCTCCACGATGAACGCGCTGCCCGGAACGACCGCAACCTTTTTCTCTACGGCGCGTTTGCAGAAGTCCATCATATCGACGCGTTCGGGCAGTTCGCACCAAACGAACATACCGCCCTCAGGACGGACATAGCGGACAAAGTCGCCGAGCTGTTCGTCGATAAGGTCGCACATCAAATTGAGTTTGCGGCGGTAAATGTCGCGGATTTTCTCAATATGGCCTTCAAAGTCGGTGGTTTTCATCCACTCGTCGACGAGCATTTGCGTAAACACCGGGGTGTGGACGTCCGCCGCCTGTTTGCCGACGGTCATTTTGGCAACGATTTCCGCCGGCGCCACGGTGAACGCGACACGCACACCGGGGGCAAAAATCTTGGAGAAAGAACCGGCGTAAATGACAATGCCGTCTTCGTCCATGCTCTTAATCGACGGAACGGGTTCGCCCGCCACGCGCAAATCGCCGTAGGGGTTGTCCTCCAAAATCAGCACGCCGTATTGTTTGGCGAGCGCATAAAGCTGTTTGCGTTTTTCAAGCGACATCGTCACGCCCGACGGGTTCTGGAAGTTCGGAATTGTGTAAATAAAGCGGACGTTTTTGTTGTCGCGCAGCTTCTGTTCGAGCACTTCCATGTTCATGCCGTCATCTTCGACCGGCACGCCGCGAAGCGTTACGCCGTAAGAACGGAAGCAGTTGAGCGAGCCGATGAACGACGGCGTTTCGGAAATGACAACATCCCCGAAGTTGCAAAGGGATTTGGTCGCAAGGTCCATGACCTGCTGCGCGCCGGAGGTGATAATCAGATTATCAAAATCCCGGCCGATGTTGTGTTTCTTTTTCATATAAGCGGAAACGCGTTCCCGAAGCGGTGTGTAGCCTTCGGTCACGCCGTATTGCAGCGCCGTAATCGGGGAATCCTTTAAAATCCGCGCGGCAATTTCGCGCACCTCTTCCACCGGGAACGCCGCAGCGTCGGGGTTGCCCGCCGCAAACGGAATAATCGCCGGGTCGGCGGTCGCTTTTAAAATCTCACGAATCGCCGACGGTTGTAACGACGAAATGCGGTCTGAAAATGTGTATTTCATTACAAAACACTCCCTGTTTTCTCAACTTTTGCAAAATATTGTAGCACAAAATTTTTTCGCGCGCAATCGGGCGGGTGCAAAAAAGCCGCAAACTTCAAAGTTTGCGGCTTTGGTCAGCTTAAATTGCTATTTATTACAGTATTAAAAATTCTTATTCCGAAACCGGGTAAAGTTTTGCCCAGCCTGCGAGCACCTGCTCAAACGCTTCGCCTTTGAGCATTTTCAGGCAGTCGGTGCGGTACTGGGAATACAAATCGCGGTCTTCGTCGGTGATGTCCTCGCGCTGAACCACGAATATGTAATCCCCGGCGGTAAACGCCTTTGCGGTGCCGTTCGGAATTGCGGCAACCGCGGTGAAAAATTCGGCGGGATAGCGTGTATCCGCCTTGGAAATCACGACGGTTTCCGTGTTGACAATCGTGTTGTCCAACGCGTTCGCCTGTTCCTCAATCGAAGAACCGCCGTTCACGGCGTTCGCGATATTGGTAAACGAGGTGGTCAGCGCCGTTTTTTCCGCGTCGGAAAGCGGCACGGCGTTGCCGTCGTTATCAACGGTGGTCAAAAAGCCGGTGATGTTTTTAAACGCGATGTAATTTTGATTGAAATAGGTTTTGAGCGTCTCTTCGGCAATCGGCTCGTCGCCGTCGGGTGCGTAATAATCCACAATCAGCGCGTCGCGGTATTGTTTATTCGCTTCGACATTGTTCAAATCCTGTTTCGTAACACCGAGCTCGGTGTAATACGTCCCGAACAGCCGCCAAAGCGAGTTGACCGTTTGTGTCAGCTCCATTTTTGCATCGGCGGAAAGCGAAAGCCCCCTGTCGGCGTAAATCGAATTGACTGCCACATATTCCGAAATCATTTGGTTGACCGCTGTTTTGAGCGCGGCTTCGTCCGCGTCGGGATTTTCTTTTTTGGCTTCATCGGTAAAATAGAGATAAATGCCTTTGCTTATCTCCGCTCCGTTGACAGAAACGCCGCTCCCGCGCGAGCAGGCAGACAGCGCACAAAGGCAGAGCACGGCGGCAAGCACCGCGCAAATCGCTTTTTTCATCTGCCTTTCACCCCTTGTCATTTTAACATAAACTCAAACGTAAACGTCCGTTCCCCACAGTGCGACGTAATCGTGCACCCCACGGTGGAAACGATATATTCTTTAAATTTCAGCGTTTTGTGAATTTCCTTTTGCAGCGCTTTCATCTGTCCATCGCTGACGCCCGCCGTGCGGGAAAGAAACGCCCGGTCGGTATCAATGCGCCCCGCGTATTGCTCGAGCAAATCGCGGACATACTGCATTTGGCAGTTTTCAAGCTTGCCGCGGTATTTTTTGCCGACCTGCAATTTGCCGTCTACCATGACGATGCTGGGTTTTATCCCGAGCACGTTCGCGCCGAGCATGGCGACGCCCGAACAGCGCCCGCCTTTATATAAGAATTCCAGCTTGTCCAAAATAAAGGTGGTGACCACCTTTTCGCGCTTGTATTCCATTTCGTGCGCGATGGTTTTCGCGTCCAGACCGTCTTGCGCAAGCTGCGCGGCTTTAATTGCCAGCAAAGCAATGCCGGTGGAAAGGCTTTTGGAATCGACAATATACACGTTGTCAAAATCCTCCGCCGCCAATCGTGCGTTTTGGTGCGTTACGGAAAGCGCCGAAGAAAAGCTGATGTGCACAACCGAACTGCCGTCTTGGGTCAACTCTTTAAAGAAGTCGGTATATTCCGCAACCGAGACCGCGGAAGTCTTGGGCAGTCTTCCGGTCTTTTTATAAAATGCATACAAATCGTCCGGCTGAATGTTGACGCCGTCTTCAAAGCAGTCGTCGTCCAAAATAATGTGCAGCGGAATCACGCGAATATCATATCGTTCCCGAATTTCCGCCGGCACATCCGCAGGGCTGTCAGTGGATATGATCGTCCTGGCCATTGAGGTATGCCTCCCAAACTTTTTCTTTCAGCTCTGCTTCCCGCGCTTCCTGCAAAAGGGCGGCACGGACAGCTTTTTTATTTTTTCCGATTTTCCCGTTTTTATAAAAGGAGACCAAAAACATGCCGGCAAGCGCACCGCACGCGGTGATAATGAAATCGCCCATTGTGTCTAAAAGCCCCGATTCGGAAATCGGACTCGACTGTTGGAGCGTAAAGCCGTAAAGCCGGTCCATTGTAAACTCGTAAATTTCCCACGCAACGGAAATCCCGAGCGAGAAGCAAAGCCCGAACATGGCGCTCAATGCCGGGGAAAGCCGACCGTAACGCCCCTGCATAATGTGGGCGAATTCATAGCCGAACCAAGCGGCAATGAACCCCGCGCAGAAGTGGGTCACGATGTCGAAATCCTTAAAATCTGTCCGATTGTTGAGCGTTGTGCCGATGACCACGCCGAGGAAAATGAAGACATTGAGCATTGTGCCCGAAATGTAATCGACCCGCGTGATAAACGACCGCCCGCCAAACACCTGGAAATAGTCCCACATGTGGGTGAAGAGAATGGCGAAAATCGCCTGTAAAAATTCTACGACCGAGCCGTGAAACAGCCCGTAAACGCCCCAAATCATCAGCCCGACGCGCATCAGCAGCCACAAAATCCGGTGGCTGTCGGGAAGATACCCGGGAAAATCCTGTTGTTTTGCCATTTGTTAAGTCCTTTGTTTTTTTTAGGTAAACCGCGCAATCATACCGACCGTCGATTTGCCGTCACTCTTTGCGCCCGACCCGACCAAGTCGCCGTCGGAAGAAAGCGTTGAGCCGCAGGCGATAATCTGCCCGTCTTTGGTGACGCACAGCGCTTCAAATTTATCATCTTTGCTGCCGCCGTAGCCCTGGACGGAGTTTACCCGCCCGTGGGAAGCGTCGACCGTCACCACGAAAGCGTCGGTGCCGCCGCGGTTGCCGATCGGTTTTAAGTCACGGTTGGAGGAATTGGAATATCCCACCGCCGCGTAGCCGCCGTCAATCGGGACAATATCGGTAAAGATATCGTCATAAAAGCCGCGGAACGCACTTTGCCAGGCGACAGAGCCGTCGGCATTGTATTTTACCAAATAAGCGTCATAGCCGCCCTGGTTCGCAAGACTTATAAACGAGTGGTCGCTTGAGCGCGAACGACCGGCAATCACGCAGCCGCCGTCGGAAGCCGCGGTAATCGCAGTGAAGCTGTCGATTTGAGAGCCGCCGTATTGCTTAACCCAAAGCGTTTTGCCGGAGGCGTCGAGTTTAATGACGCCGCCGTCCGCGCGGCCGAAGCTCTTAAAGAGGCTGTTCGAATCGTTCGAGGAGAAGTTCCCCACCGTGTAAATATTGCCGTCGCCGTCCACGGTGACCGCCATCAGCGAATCGCCGGTGGAGCCGATGGATTTCGCAAACACCTGGCTGCCGTTTGCGTTGTATTTCACAATCATTGAAGCGCTGTGGGCGGATTTAAAGCCGAACGCCGACGCGCTGCCGTCAATCGAGTTTGTATAGCCGACTGCAACAAACGAGCCGTCCGGACCCGCCGCGACGCCTTCAAAACCGTCGGTGTTGCTGCCGCTGAAATGCTGTAACCACTGTTGGTCGCCGCGGTCATTGAATTTATAAAGCACCGCGTCATAGTCGCCGGCATTGGTAAAACCGAGATTGGTGGATTTGGAATACCCGCATACGGCGATATTATCGTCTTTATCCACCGCAAGGCCTGTCACAATAATGCCGCTGTTTGAAGAAATGGCTTTCTGCCACGCGACCGTGCCGTTCTTTTTGTATTTAATCAGCACCGGAATCGGCGTGTTGGAGCTGCCCGCGAGCGCCGACATGCTGCCGTCTTTGGAGTTGGACTGCATCAGCGCGACAAACGAGCCGTCGGAAAGGCTGACGGTGTCGACAAAATTGTCATTGCCGCTGCCGCCGAAGGTCGCGCCCCAGTTCGAGCTGTTGTCACCGGGGGTTGCCGGGTTTGTGGTATACGTCATTGTATAGGTCACGGTTTCACCGTCGGGCTTCGTGACATAATTGCCGTTGCCGTCGGTCATCGGGAAAGCCGTAACCACCGGGCCGCCTGTCGTCGGGGGCACCGTAATCATCGTGGTTAAAATCTCACCGTTTTCGTCGCGGACCGGGTTACCGTCTTCATCGGTCACCGGCACGCCGACCTCCTGCGGAATATAAACGACCGAGGTCTTGACGTTGCCGTTTTCGTCATAGACCTTTTCGCCGTTGGCGTTGGTCACTTCGACGATTTCCGTTTGCAAAACGACGGTCATTGCCTCGCCGTTTTCGTCGGTCACGGGCACGCCGTTTTCATCGGTCACAACGACCGTTTCCCCCTCGCCGCTCTGCGAACCCTTGCAGGCGGAAAGTGTTATAAACACCGCAACAAGCAACAGCAGCGAAAAAAGCCATATTTTTTTGTTGCCGTTCATAGAAAGACCTCCAAAAATCTCTGCCTTTACCGCAAGGCAGGACATATATCGTTATTTTATCATATCGTTTTTTGTTTTTCAATTAAAAAATTATGAACATGCACCCCCCTTTGTACACCGTTTTGCCGAAAATTTCCCGATTTCAAAAATTTTTCTTGAAACCGCGCCCGTTTCCTTGTATAATAGACGGTAGTTTTTCTAAGGAGTCGTAACGGATGTTGGGTAAATTTGTCAAAGTTCGGGTCACAAAACCCCAAGGCTGCTTTGACCGCGAAACCAACACAAAATACCTTTTGAATTACGGCGTCGTCGAAAGCGGGCTTCTGCCCCGTTCCCCGGTTGCCGGGGCTTATATTCTGGGCGTGGATCATCCCGTCCGCCGGTTTGACGGGCGCGTGGTTGCCGTAATTAAGGACAAACAGAAACACGCGGTGTTTCTTGTGGTTTCGCCGAAGTCAAAGCGGTTTATCATTCACGATATTCAACCGGCGGTGGCGTTTTTGCATAAAGGCAAGGGCGTTTCCATAGACTGTTTTTATGAGCGTTCGTGCGGCGCGGTGGTTTTCCGCGATATCGGCGGCGAAAAACGCTTTTTGCTCATCAAAAACAAACGCAGTGCCCACTGGGGCTTCCCGAAAGGGCACGTGGAAAAAGGCGAAACCGACGAACAGACCGCCTGCCGCGAGGTGTTGGAGGAAACCGGGATTCATATTTCCATTTTCCCCGATTTCAAAAGCAAATCCGAATACACCATTCAGGGAAAAATCAACAAGACCGTTTTGATTTTCCTCGCGACCACCAAAGACACACAAACGGTCATTCAGCAGTCCGAAATTGAGGATTACATTTGGTTAGGCTTTGACGCGGCGCTCGATACGCTCAATTACGAAAACGACAAAGCCATTCTCAAAAAAGCCAAAGCCTATATGGACGCACATCAACTGTTCTGACAAGGAGGAACTTATGGCCGAAACCTTAGCCCAGACGCTGGTGGAGTTGTTTCAAGACAAAATCCCCGCGGAACTCACCGTTTTCATCATTTCCCTTTTGCCGATTTTGGAACTGCGCGGCGGTATGATTGCCGCAAGGCTTTTGGAAATGGACTTTCTCAGAGCCTTTATCATTTCCTATATCGGGAACATGGTTCCGATTCCGTTTATCATTTTGTTTATCAAAAAGATTTTCGAGTTTCTCCGGCGGTTTAAATTCTTTGAAAAGATTATCACGAAGCTCGAAGCGAAAACCGAGCGCAACAAAGATAAGGTCTTGCGCTATAAATCCTGGGGACTTTTGATTTTCGTCGCGATTCCGCTGCCGGGAACGGGCGGCTGGACCGGCGCGCTGATGGCGGCGCTTTTGGGCATTCCGTTTAAGCGGGCTTTGCCGATTATCGGCATGGGTGTTTTCGTGGCGGGGCTTATTATGTCCTTTGTAACCTACGGGATTTTCTCGATGGGATAAAGCAAAAACAAAGTTTTCCGGCGTATCAAGCCTTTTGCTTGCATACGCCTTTTTTTAAATCTGATTTTTGAGGTGAAAGCTATGGACGTGCGCGTCGGCGACACGCTGGTGATGAAAAAAGAACACCCTTGTAAGAACCGCGAATTTTTGGTTTTGCGCGTCGGCATGGATTTTCGCCTGCGCTGTACGAAATGCGGGCATGAATTTATGGCGCCGCGTGTAAAAATCGAGAAAAACATTAAAAAAATTGTGCGGCAGGACGGCGAAAACGATGATTGAAAAATTAGAGGGCATTTGCGAACGGCTCGACGAAATCAACCGGCAGCTTTGTCTCCCCGAAGTCGTCGCCGACCAGAAGTTATATGCCAATTTGATGCGCGAAGCGAAACACTTAACGCCGGTGGCGGAGAAATTCCGCGCCTATAAACGCGTGCAGGCGCAAAACGAAGAAGCGCGCGCCCTTTTGGAAGAAAGCACAGACGACCGGGAACTGCGCGAGCTCGCGGAAGCGGAACTTGCGGAAACCGGCAAAACGCTGGAAGCTTTAAACGATGAATTGAAGCTGCTGCTTCTCGGGCGCGACGAAAACGACGACAAAAACGTCATTGTCGAAATCCGCGCGGGTGCGGGCGGCGAAGAAGCCGCGCTGTTTGCCGCTTCGCTGTTTCGGATGT
The DNA here is from genome assembly GCA_018712805.1 of Candidatus Fimenecus excrementavium. Lineage (GTDB taxonomy): Bacteria > Bacillota > Clostridia > Oscillospirales > Acutalibacteraceae > Fimenecus > Fimenecus excrementavium. Next base: position 100,258 of record DVGI01000020.1, read on the forward strand.
ATTCGATGTACGCCGAGCGCAAGGGCTTTAAAATCGAACTGCTCAACGAAAACGCGACGGAACTCGGCGGCTATAAGGAAATCAGCTTTATGGTCGAGGGCGAGGGCGCATATTCCCGTTTTAAATTTGAAAGCGGCGTCCACCGCGTCCAGCGCGTGCCGGAAACCGAAAGCCAGGGGCGCGTGCACACGTCGACGGCGACGGTCGCGGTTTTGCCGGAAGCCGAAGAGGTGGAATTTGAACTTAACCCCGCCGATTTGCAAATTGATGTGTTCCGCTCGAGCGGCGCGGGCGGGCAAAAGGTTAACAAAACCTCGTCGGCAATCCGCATTACCCACCTGCCGACCGGCATGGTGGTGGAATGTCAGGACGAGCGCAGTCAGCACAAAAACAAAGACAAGGCATTGAAAGTTTTGCGCTCCCGCCTTTTTGAAATCGAACAGGCGAAGCAAAACGCCCAAATTGCCGGCGAACGCCGCAGCCAGGTGGGCACAGGCGACCGCAGCGAGCGCATTCGCACCTATAACTACCCGCAAGGGCGCGTTTCCGACCACCGAATCGGTCTGACGCTTTACAAAATCGAGCAGATTTTAAACGGCGATTTAGACGAAATCATTGACGCGCTGATTACCGCGGACAATGCCGAAAAGCTCAAAGCTTCGGCGGACGCGGCGGCGGAAGGGTAAAAGCAAAAGAAAATTTTTGAAAACCGTTCGGTTTTTTGCCGGACGGTTATTTTTTTGTATAGGCGTTCGGTTTTTCGGGAACACTTTTTCTGGGAGGTGTTTCCATGAACCATTCCGAGGAAACCAAAAAGAAATTTAAATTCCGCGCCGGTGCGGTGTATGCGGTTCTGGCGCTTTGTGTGGCGGGCGTCGGCATTGCCACCTGGTATTCCACCAGCGCAAAACTTTTGCCGGACGCGCAGAGTGAAACAACAACCGAGGGCATTACCGCGAAAATTGCCGCGGACGAATTGACGACTGTCCCCGACCCGGTCACTCCGACTTCGCCGGACTTATCCGAAGACGCGACACCTGAAAATAACGGGGACGCAGAAAATGTGACCGAAGAGGGCGGCGTTGCCGTGCTCGCTTCGAAAGACAGCGTGGCGCGCGCCGAAACCTTTTCTTTGCCGCTCGAAGCCGGCATCGCCAAAGCCTATTCCAACGGGGAAATGGTGCAGTCGAAAACCATGGGCGACTGGCGCGTCCACAACGGCGTGGACTTTAAAGGCACGGTCGGCGACGCGGTGAAAGCCATCAACAACGGCGTGGTTAAGGCGGTTTATGACGATGTGCTTTGGGGCACCGTCGTTGAAATCGACCACGGGCAGGGCATGATTGCAAAATACTGCGGACTCGGCAAAGGCAGCACGCCCGAAGTCGGCGAAAAGGTCAAAATCAACGACCGCGTGGGCAATCTCGGCACAATTCCGATCGAAAGCGCCGACGACGTGCATTTGCATTTGGAAATTTTACAAGACGGCAAAGCCGTCGAGCCCCTTGCCGCCATGGGTAAAGACCAAAACGGCGAACAGAAATAAAATTTTGCTTAAAAAATATAAAGCGCACTGCTTTTGCGGTGCGCTGTTTTTTTATTTAAGTTTGCGTTTGAAATATTTTCTTTCTTTTCATTTTTCCGTATAAATACCGGTTCTCGACAGACAATAACAAGGAACTATTCATTAAAATTATAAAGGAGAAATTCAGATATGAAAGCAACCGGTATTGTCAGACGCATTGACGACCTGGGAAGAGTGGTTATTCCGAAAGAAATTCGGCGGACAATGCGCATTCGCGAAGGCGACCCGTTAGAAATTTTTACCGCGCCGAACGGCGAGGTCATTTTTAAGAAATATTCCCCGATAGGCGAGCTGTCGGAAACCGCGCACCAATACGCCGAGGTGCTCCACCGCGCCACCGACCTGCCGGTCATTATGACCGACCGCGACCACGTGATTGCCGTATCCGGCGCGCCGCGCCGCGAACTTGTGGACCGCCGCGTTTCGGAGGCGCTCGAATCGCTGATGACCGAACGGCGCAACTACACCGCTTCGCCCGACCGTCCGCCGCTGCACCCGGTCACGGGCTATGAGTGCGAGGCCGCCGTGGCGTTCCCGATTATCGGGGGCGGCGATGTTTCGGGCGCGGTCGTATTGATTTTGCGCGACGACGGGTCGATGCCGTCGCCGGAAGAAATCAAACTCACGCAGGTCGCCGCGTCGTTTTTAGGCAAGCAAATGGAAGACTGATAAAAAAGAAACCGGAGGTCGTAAGACGTCCGGTTTCTTTATTTTTCTCTTTTTTATTTCTTTCCCGCTTCGTTTACGGCGGCGCGCAGCATGCGGATTTCCGCCGCGTGACCGGCGGTGTCGGTCGGCGTTTCCAAAACGAACGGAAGCGACGAAAGCGCCGGGTGGCAAAGGAAGGCGACAAGCGCTTTTTTGCCGATGTGCCCTTCGCCTATCAGCGCGTGGCGGTCTTTGTGGCTGCCGAGCGGGTTTAGGCTGTCGTTTAAGTGCACCGCGCAAAGTTTTGAAAGCCCAATTTCGCGGTCAAATTCATTCAATACACCGTCTAAATTTTCGGCGATATCATAGCCACCGTCCCAAACGTGGCAGGTGTCGAGGCACACGCCGACTTTTTCGCTGTATTTTATCTGCGCCAAAATTTCGCCGAGTTCCGAAAATGTGCGCCCGACCTCGCTGCCTTTTCCCGCCATCGTTTCCAAAAGCACGGTGGTTTTGGTTTCGGGGGTCAAAACCGCGTTCAACATATCGGCAATTTGCGCCGCGGCGGTTTTTAAGGGCGTTTGCAGGCGCGAACCGGGGTGGAAATTATAGAAATTGCCGGGGATATATTCCATGCGCCGCATGTCGTCTGCAAACATTTCCCGGGCAAATTGACGCGTGCTTTCATTCGGCGAGCAAGGGTTCATGGTATAGGGCGCGTGGGCGACCGCCGGCGCGAAGTTGTTTTCTTTTAAAAATGCCGAAAACGCGCGCATATCCGCTTCGTCTAAAGGTTTCGCTTTGCCGCCGCGCGGGTTGCGCAGAAAAAACGACATGGTTTGCATATCGGCTTCTTTCGCTTCTTTTCCCATGTGGAGAAACCCTTTGGCGCTGGAAAGAAACGCGCCGAGATTTATGGTTTGTGTCATTTTGAAGTCTCCTTTTTTTCGTCATTTGCCGGCGCTTGCAGGCTTTCTTCGAGCAAATCCAAAAACCGATTGAGTTGCGGGTTTTTGGTCGAGGTCAGATATACCGCGCCGAACGAAAGCGGTTCGATTTCGGGCATCGGGATATAGCAAAGGTCGGGCGTTCTGTTGCTCGGGAACGCCGCCGCCACGGCAAAGGCATAGCCGGTTTCCACAAGCAAATTCAAAACCTCCTGGTTGTCGCAAAACAGGATCTTCCCGGATTCCCGACCGGTGACGACCCGGCTTTGCGCCGCGAACAGCGGGGGCGGACAAACCGGCGGGCGGCAGGCGGCGACGCGACCGGATTTTTGCAGTTTTTCCACCGAAAGGCTCTGGTAGCGCGCCAGCGGATATTCCGGGCTGCACACGCACATCACGGGGCAGCGCGTCAGCTCGCGGTAACGCGTTTTGGGGATTCCGGGGTTGCCGAACGAAAACAGCAGGTGAATGTCGCCGTCGTTTAAAAGGTTTGCCATAGAATCAAACGGAATCAGCTGTAAAACCGGCATGGTTTCCGGCTCGGCAACGCGAAGGGCGCGAAGCGCGGGCTTTAAAAGCCGCATTTCGGGCACGTTCCGGCAACCAATCACAAGCCGCTTGCCCGCCACGCGCTGTAAATCGTTCACGCGCGCTTTGGAAATACCGGAAAGCTTTAAAATTTCGCCCGCATAGCGCAAAAACAAATACCCCTCCTGCGTCAGCCGCACGCTTTTGCTTGTGCGGTGGAACAGTTTGACGCCGAGTTCGTCCTCGAGCGTATTGATTTGGTGGCTCACCGCCGGCTGAGAAAGGCGGAGCTGCTGCGCCGCCTTGGAAAAATTCAAATAGTTTGCAACCTCTACAAAGCATTCCAATTGTGTCGTATTCACCAAAAGACCTCCCATAGAAAAAGGGTAGTTTGTTCAATTCATAAAAGCAATAAAAATCTTTTATAGATAATAACATATTTGTATTTCACTTGCAAGCCGCTTTATGGTATAAATAGTTCGTAGCAAAACAGTTTTATCACGAACAGACCGAAAAGAGGCGAAACCCATGAAGCAAATTGACTGCGAACAACTGGTGCAGGACAACCGGCAAATCTGTCTTCGTATGGAGCGGCTGGCAAACCGCTTTATGGAGACCGAGGGCCTGACCGCCGTGCAGGGGCACTTGCTGTTGTATATCCTGTCAAAAGGCGACAGCGGCACTTCGCTGACGGCGATTCACCGCGAGTTCGGCTATTCCAAGGCGACGCTTTCAAACATGCTCAAGCGTCTTCGGGAAAAAGGCTATGTGCGTGTGGCGAGCTGCGCGGGCGACGACCGCTTGAAGCTTTTGTTTGCCACCGAAAAAGGCGAACAGGTGCGCGCGTTTTTAGAAACAGCTATCCGCGATGTGCAGCAGCAGGTTTACGGCTGTTTTTCCGAACAGGAGCTGCGCACGCTTAACCGTCTGCAAAAGAAACTGCTTCAAAATCTCTGCGTCAGCGCAGAAAAAAATATCCGGAATCAAAAGGAGGAATCCGATTTATGAGAACTGTATTGCATCAGCTTGGCCGGTATAAAAAAGACACGGTCATCTGTGTTCTCATGACGACGCTGGAAGTCGTAATGGACATTTTGCTGCCGTTTATCACCGCGATTATCATTGACCGGGGTTTGAGCGCAGCGAATATGTCGGTCGTTTGGCGTTACGGCATTATTATGGTCGTCATGGCGTTTTTAGGTCTTGTGTTCGGCGCGGGCGCCGGTAAATATGCCGCGAGCGCTTCGTCGGGCTTTGCCGCGAATTTGCGCGAAGCCATTTACAGCAACATTCAAACCTTTTCTTTTTCCAACATAGACAAATTCAGCGTTCCGGGTCTTGTCACCCGAATGACCACCGACGTCACCAACGTGCAGAACGCATTTATGATGCTGATCCGCATGGCCGTTCGTGCGCCGCTTACGCTCGTGTTCAGCTACATTATGTGCTTAATCATCAGCCCGCGCATGAGCCTGATGTTCTTAATCGCACTGGTTTTCCTGGTTGTGGTGCTCGGCGTGATTATGATTACCGCCATGAAAATCTTTAATGACGTTTTCCACAGATACGACGACTTGAACGCGAGTGTGCAGGAAAATGTTTCCGCAATTCGCGTGGTGAAGGCGTTTGTGCGTGAGGACTTTGAAGAGCAGAAATTTTCCAAGGCTTCCAAAACGCTTTACAAGCTGTTTGTGAAGGCGGAAAGCCTGCTTGCAATTAACAACCCCGCGATGATGCTCGCGATTTATTTCTGCATCATGCTCGTTTCGTGGCTCGGCGCGCATTACATTGTCGCAGGCTCCATGACCACCGGCGAGCTGACCAGTTTGTTCAGCTATGTGCTCTCTTTGATGATGAGCTTAATGATGCTTTCCATGATTGTGGTTATGATCAGCATTTCCCTGGCGAGCATCCGCCGTATTGCCGAAGTGCTCCGCGAAACGCCGGACCTTGCCGACCCCGAAAATCCGGTGATGGAAGTCAAAGACGGCAGCATCGATTTTGACCACGTGCAGTTCGCCTATAAACACGGCAGCGGCAAAAACACGCTTTCCGACATTGATTTGCACATTCATTCCGGCGAGACCATCGGCGTCATCGGCGGCACGGGCAGCGGCAAGAGCAGCCTTGTCAACCTGATTTGCCGGCTTTACGACGTGGACGAAGGCGCGGTGCGCGTCGGCGGCGTGGACGTTCGTAAATATGATATGGAAGTCTTACGTAACCAGGTTTCGGTGGTGCTTCAGAAAAACACCTTGTTCTCCGGCTCGATTTTAGACAACCTGCGTTGGGGCAACCCGCAGGCGACCGAAGAAGAATGTATGGAAGCTTGCAAATCGGCGTGTGCCGACGAGTTTATCGACCGCATGCCGGACGGCTACCACACCCACATTGAACGCGGCGGCGCGAATGTTTCGGGCGGTCAGAAACAACGTCTTTGCATTGCGCGCGCGCTTTTGAAAAAACCGAAAGTTTTGATTTTGGACGACTCGACGAGCGCCGTGGACACCGCAACCGATGCGAAAATCCGCGAAGCGTTCCAAAAGAAGATTCCCGGCACCACCAAGATTATCATTGCACAGCGTGTTTCGAGCGTGGAAAACGCCGACCGCATTTTGGTCTTGGACAACGGCCGGATTAACGGCTTTGACACCCACGAAAACCTGTTGAAGACCAACGCCATTTACAGCGAGATTTATGAATCGCAGGTCCAGGGCGGCGGCGACTTCGACCAGCCCGCGTAAAGGAGGTATTTGTTATGCAAGAAAGACCGAGCAAAAAGAATTCTCTTGCGGTTTTAAAACGCGTTTTCCGCTATATGATGCATTACTACAAACTGCCTTTTACGATGGTGGTTTTGTGCATTTTGATTTCCGCGATTGCAAGCGTTATCGGCGCAACGTTCCCCCAGACGCTGGTCGATGATTACATTGTGCCGATGCTGCAAACCGGGTCCACGGATTTCAGCGGTCTCGGGCACGCAATGATTCGCTTAATTTGCATTTTGGCGGTCGGCGTTTTGGCGGCTTACGGCTACAACCGCATTATGGCGAACGTCACCCAGGGCACCATGCATCACCTGCGCAATGACTTGTTCGGCAAAATGGAAAAGCTGCCGATTAAATATTTCGACACCCACGCGCACGGCGACATTATGTCGGTTTACACCAACGATATTGATACCCTGCGCCAGTTAATCAGCCAAAGCATTCCCCAGATTATCAACTCTACGATTTCGATGACCGCGACATTTATCACAATGGTGATTTTGAACCCCGCGCTCACCATCATTTCGATTTTGACCGCGATTGTGATGCTGCTCGTCACGTCCGGCTTCTCGCGGCTTTCCGGAAAATATTACGTCCGTCAGCAGCGCGACCTCGGCGCCGTGGACGGCTTCATTGAAGAAATGCTCGATGGGCAGAAGGTCGTCAAAGTGTTCTGCCACGAAGAAGCAGCAAAAGAAGATTTCCAAAAGGTCAACGACCGTCTGCGCGACAGCGCGAACAAGGCGAACCGTTACGCAAACCTGTTAATGCCGGTCAACGCGAACATCGGCTGGGTCAGCTACGCGGTGGTCACGATTGTCGGCGCGATTCTCGGCATCAACAACCTGGCGGGCGTTACGCTCGGCACGGTTATTACCTTTGTCGGTCTGAACAAAAGCTTCACGCAGCCGATTACCCAGGTCAGCATGCAGATTAACTTCGTTGTTACGGCGGCGGCCGGCGCACAGCGTGTGTTCGATTTGATGGACCAGCAGCCCGAACAGGACCAGGGTTATGTCGAACTTGTCAACGCGAAGAAAGACGAAAACGGCAATTTGGTGGAAGTGCCCCAGCGCACAAATCTTTGGGCGTGGAAACACCCGCACCAGGCGGACGGCACTGTTACCTACACCCAAATGGAAGGCGGCGTGGTCTTTGACGACGTGGACTTCGGCTATGATGAAAACAAGCTGGTTCTCCACAACATCAGCCTTTGGGCAAAGCCGGGTCAGAAAATCGCATTTGTCGGCGCAACCGGCGCGGGCAAAACCACGATTACAAACCTGATTAACCGCTTTTACGACATTGCGGACGGTAAAATCCGCTATGACGGGATTAACATCAATAAAATTAAAAAAGCCGATTTGCGCCACTCGTTAGGCATGGTGCTCCAGGAAACCCACCTGTTCACCGGCACGGTAATGGACAATATCCGTTACGGCAAGCTGGACGCAACCGACGAAGAATGCATCGCGGCGGCGAAACTCGCCAACGCCGACAGCTTTATCCGCCGGCTACCCGACGGCTACAACACAATGCTCGGCGGCGACGGCGGGAACCTTTCTCAAGGTCAGCGCCAGCTTTTGGCGATTGCCCGCGCGGCGGTTGCCGACCCGCCCGTATTGATTTTGGATGAAGCAACGTCTTCGATTGATACGCGTACGGAAAAACTCGTACAGGACGGCATGGACGCGCTGATGAAAGGCCGCACGACATTTGTCATTGCGCACAGACTTTCGACCGTTCGCAACGCCGACTGCATTATGGTTCTTGAGCAGGGCCGCATCATTGAGCGCGGCACACACGACGAACTGATTGAAAAGAAAGGCAAATATTATCAGCTGTATACCGGCAATTTTGCCGACGCAACGGCGTAATTTTGCAAAACGTTTTGCTCGCAGGTTGCGAAGCTTTTGAAACATAAAATCCCCTGAAAACGGGCAAAACAAAGCCGAAAATACAAAATGCATTTTCGGGAACAGAAAACGAACACGCCCCGGCACAATGTGCCGAGGCGTTTTATGATTTCTTTTTTAATTAAAACAATTCGTCAAGCAAAATGTAATAGCGCAGTTTTTCCGGGTCTTTTTCTACGCCCAGTTTTTCAAACAGCGCGTCGGGTGAAAAGTCGCGGTTTTTTGCGCCGAATTTTCCACCGAAATTTTGCTTTAACGAGCGGTAACACAGGGCAATATCCTGCCAACGATCCGCCACGCCGGCTTTGCCGAGGTCAATATAGCCGGTAATCTGCCCGTTTTCCGCAAACACATTCGGCAGGCAAAAATCCCCGTGGGTGAGACAAAGGTCCTCTTTCGGGCGGTTTTGCTCAAGCCAGCGTAACAGCGCCGCCGGATTTTCAAACCCGCCTTTGCCGAACGTGCCGGGTTCGGCGTCCTCGACATCCACCAAGCCGTTTTCCACATTTTTGCGCGCGGCGGAAAGCCGCTTGGAAAGCAGATTGTCACAAGGACAATTTTTTATATCGACCGCCCACAGATTTTTAAGCCCTTGCGCGAGCAAATCCAAAAGCCGCGCAGGGGTTTTCAAAAATTTTTCTTCCGCCAGCATTTCGCCTTTTGCGCGCGACATTAAAAGAAACGACCTGCCGCCCTGCACGGCGTATGCAAGTCTTTTCGGCACGGGAAGCCGCCCGGAAAGCCAGGCAAGCATTTGGCTTTCGTTTCGGCTTTCTTCGCTGTCTGCCTGTATTTTCAGCACCATGTCTGAAAACAACAGAACCTGCGAATCCGACTGCCCGCCGCTGTCCGCTGTGTAATTTCGTTCTTGTAAAATCTCTTGAATCGGGGCGGGGAAATCCGCTTTTGTGTTATTTCCTGTTGTTTCCAAATTGTTCAAACCTTTCTTGCATATCGCCCGTTCTTCGTCACTAAACAAGCTCTCATATTCCGGTTTTTGGCCCTCTTTGTGCCGGCATTTCCTTGTTGCTAAGAATTACCGCCGTTCCAAAAGGCAGACGCACTCAATATGCTTCGTGTGCGGAAACATATCGACCGGCTGGATTTTGCGGACACGATAGCCGTTTTTCGAAAGGAACACAAGGTCGCGGCGCAAGGTTTCGGGGTTGCAGGAAACATAGACGACTCTTTTCGGCGAGAGTGTCAAAAGCGACGACAAAAAGGCACGGTCACTCCCGGCACGCGGCGGGTCCATGAGCACCACGTCTGCTTTTTCGCCGGCTTTTGCCATGCCGGTCATAAATTCGCCGGCGTCCGCTTTGAAAAACCGGATATTTTGAACGTCGTTTAATTTTGCGTTTTCGCGCGCGTCCGCCACGGCGTCGCCGTTTAATTCCACGCCGATGACCTGTTTTGCGCGCCCGGCGGCAAAAATGCCGATGGTGCCCGTCCCGCAATAAGCGTCAATGACCGTTTCGCGCCCGGTAAGCCCGGCAAATTCCAGCGCCTTTTGATAAAGCACCTCGGTTTGCGCGGGGTTGATTTGATAAAACGCGCGCGCCGAAATGCGAAATACGCAGTCGCCGAGCTGTTCTTCGATTTTGCCCGGACCGAAAAGCACTTCCTCCTGCGCGCCCAACACCATACTGGTGCGCCCGGGGTTGACATTTTGCAAAACCGTGGTAATTTCAGGGTGGGCGTGCAAAAGGGCATTGACAAACGACCGCTTTTTCGGGAACTCGCGAACGCCGGTCACCAAAACGACCATAATTTGTCCGCTTTTAAACCCGCGTTTGACGAGCACATGCCGCAAAAAGCCGCGCCCGGTGTCGGGGTTATAGGGTTTTAATTTAAAACTCTTTAAAAGCCGGCGCACCGTACCGATGATTTCGTCGGCTTTCTCGTCTTCGGTAAGACAGGTTTCAACCGCCACCACGCGGTGGGACGCTGCCTGATAGACGCCGGAAATGATATTTCCGCGCCGGTCCTCGGAAAAAGCCGCCTGTACCTTATTGCGATAGTGGTAGGGGTGTTCCATGCCCAAAATTTCTTCGACGCGGCAAAACTGCCCCAAAAGGCGAATGCACTGCACCTGTTTATATTGCAGTTGTTTTTCGTAAGACAGGTTTTGGAGCTGGCACCCACCGCATTTTTTCGCAAGCGGACAGCGTTTTTCGCTTTTTTCCAACGGCGTTTTCCTCCCTTCGCGTTTTTCTTATGGTAGCATTTTTCCCATTTCTTTGCAACTGCGCCGGATTGTTAAATCATTAACACGACCTGTTAAAATGTTTTATTCTTTTTTTGAAAGTGTTCAAGCCCCTCGGGTTTTCCTTAAAATTTTTCGAATTTCACGGTTGATTCCCGCTTGAAAACGGCAAATAAAGAACAATTTGACAAGATGCACAAATTAGGGGTGCGAAATTTGTGTAACATTTCGACTGCTTACCTCTTTAAAAAAACGTAGCTGTATGCTATACTTTCCATACAGAGAGATATTTTGGTAAAGGAGATGAAACCAATGGATCAACTCGGCAGCATTCTTAACACCATTATGGAGGCGCTTTCCAGCTTCCTTCCGATGGATGAGATCACAGGCGCGCTTCAGCCGGTTCTTGACACCATAATGAAGCTTCTTGAACCCATCATCGGCAGCCTTATGGGCTAATCATTTTTGCGTGAAAAGCGGCGGCGTATTACACGCCGCCGCTTTTTTATTTTTAGGAGTGATATTTTGAAAGGCTGTAAAAAGCTTTTGGTGAGCGGCCTTTTGGTCTGTCTGTTATTTAGCGGCTGCGGCGCACAAGACACGGAATCTACCACCGCGCCCGCCACTACGGTTCCGGCAACAACCACTGCGCCCGCGGCGACAACGACGACCACCGCGCCCGCGCCGGAAACCACCACCCAAGCGGCGACCATCGTGTTCGGCGGGGAAGTGTATACCGTTCCCGAAAAAAGCGGAGATATGCTTTTCACCGATGACCCGAGCAACAAATTTATTCGCGCGGTCACCGACAAATACGGCGTGGACGCTTCGCTTTTGGCTTGCATTTATAAAAACCCGGCGAGCGACAGCAACTTTGTCTGGCAGTTCAACGGGCAAAAAGATGCCGACGGCAAGCCGGTTCGGACCCCGGACACCTTAAAATATGTCTATTTGCTTTCTGCGGATTGCACAAGTATTGTGCGCGCCGGCGGCTTTACCGGAAATGACGGCGTCAATATCGCAAGCGGCGTTTTGATGATGCAAACCGCCAAGCGGCTGATGATTCCCGAATTTCAAGACCAGCTAAATGCATAAACTTTTGAAAAATATATCCCCCGATAGTTTCCTGTCGGGGGTCTTTTTATTCTATGCCGGCGTCTAAAATGTGCATCGTGCGAAGCGCGCGGTTTTCGATTGTGTCTAAAACCGCAAACGCATAAGGCTCTAAATAGGTTTCGCCGGATTTCTTTTGCACGATTTTTGCGGCGGCAAGGCGGTCTAACAGCGCGGCGGCAATTCGCTCGATTTCTTCGGCTGTTTTTTCGTTTGCCGGCGCCGAAAGGAGCGCCGCCAGGCGGTCGGGCAGGTCTCCCGCGCCCGGCAGTTCCCGCGCGGCGCGGAATTGCCACTTGTAAAACGGCATATAGCGTTTATCCAATAAAAACAGCAAGTGCAGCGCCGCCGAGACAAATTCGTTGCGCGCCAAAAGCGCCGCGCCCGGTTCGCCGTGCGCAAGACAACGGTTGAAATTATATTGCCCGCTTTGCGCCGTTAAGCACAAGCAGGCGGCGATTTTTTTGCGGCGGACATCCTCGGGGTAAAAATCCAAAAGCGTTTGCCGAATCGAAGAAAACACCCCCGCGCCGTCATAAAACACCGCGCCGTTTGTCGCGTTCGAAAGCGCATATTCCGGCGTGTAAAGCCACTCTTCTGCCGTTTCGGGCGCGTGCGGAAGGCCGATAAGTTCACGGTAAAAGTCGGAAATCCGAAACACGCCGACGCGGCTGTTGCCGTAATAGCTGTGCGCCTGCATTTTCACGCCCAAAAACGATTTCGGCAGGCGGTTGTAAGCGCGCATCAGCGGAAAGCCGAACGCCTGTTCCGCTTCGTCGGTAAGCCAAAAGCAAAAGCCCGCTTCGAAATCGTGGTCTTTGGATTGCTCGTCGTCATAGCCGAAGCACTCCGACCCGCGGCCGACCAGTCCCGCGGCAATTTGGTCTTTTTGCGCGGCAAATTCGTTTTCGAGAAGCGGCAAGCCGTAGGTTTCAAAATACCGCCGCGCGAGTTCAAGCCCCTGCATAAAACGCATCCGCCCTTTCTGTTAAGCGCTTCGCCTGTTTGAAAAAGCCATAATAGCCATAGGCTTCGGAAAGTTTCCGGCAGACAAACGCATATTCTTCGTCGTGCACCGTTTTGGGGTCTTCCAAAAGTGCAAACGCCGAAAGCAAAAGATTTTCAATTTCCGTTTCCGGCGCCTCTTTCGCCGCATACAAATCCGCAAGGTTGACAAGCGTCACCGCCCGGTCAGGCGCGGTGTCGGGGTTTTGCTCTAAAATGCGAAGCGCCGCGCGGTAGTTTTCTTCTGCCTCATCCAAGCGCGAAAGCGCGGTCAGCGTTGTTGCAAGGTTGTTGTAAAGCGCCGCAAAGCGCAAATCGGTTTTGTGGAGTTCCCTTTCATAAACCGCTTTTGCCTTGTCGTAAAGCGGCAGGGCGCGTTCGGGTTGGTCGAATGCCTTACAGGTGGTGGCGGCGTTTAAAAGAATGGTCGCCGTGGAAAGAAGCCCCTCCCCGCCGATTTCCGCAATCAGCTGAAGGCAGCGTTCCACCGCCGCAAGCCCCCAGGGCTTGTCGCCTATGCGCCTCGAAAGCCCGAGCACCTCGTTTTGCACCGATAATTCGCCTCGCCGGTCGTTAAGCGCTTTTGCGTCTTCAATCCAATAACGCAAAACCCTTGCGCCCTCGGCGTAATTTTCACGCGCCAAGCAGTCGTCGAGTTTGCGAATCACCGCATCAACCGGAATATGTCCCTGCGGCTTTTTGGGGTCAAAATTATAAAACGCTTCGCCGCCGCAAAGTGCACAGGCGGGTTCTTTATAATCCAACGGGTCGAGCATAGTGTCCTCCGAATCTGCGCCGAGCGCAAAATGCTTGTAAATTTAGGTCGGCATCTAAAGGTATAATACCTTAAATCGTTATGCTTGTCAACAGTAATAGGAACTATTACTGATTATAGAGTAGGGGCACGAACAGCCAGCCAAACTGCTTTTTGGAAAGGTTGTATTATGGCAGTATATCGTCGTTTCGCCCTTGATAACCGCATAAAACCAAGACCGTGCGGGCGGGGTGAAAACGGAACCGCCTTCCCGCGCGGGTAGTCGGGAAGACGGGATTTCCCCGGACAAGCCGCGGAGACAGCAACCGAAAAACGGGCATTGCTCTGTTTTGCCGCACAGGATATACTTTGGCATATGCTCCGGGAAAAAACAGGGATTTTCACAAAAAATTTCTGAAATTCTATGGATATGTTACAATGGCAAAATGCACAAGAGAAAAACTTAAAAATTGTCTGCGGCGCGCTCCGAATTGTATAATTTGTAAAGGAAATCAAACAGACAGTAATTCGTCAAAGCTTTAACAAACTTTATAAACAATGGTTCAAAACCCGGTTTTTGTTCAAAAATCGGCGTTTTTTGGGGTACTTTTTAACAGTTTGAACAGGGTTTTGAACATTTTTGAACAAAACTATTTTATACTCTTTGTATATTTAATTTTTTCAAAACTTTGGTGAAAATCCCATATTGACAGATTTTGCGCCTGTTTTCTGCTTCCGATTTTTACCGCTTCGCATAAATTTTTGGTTTTGTTCCCATACTATAAAAAACAAGACGCGGAGGCAGAAAAAATGGTTAAGGGAATCAATCGGCAGGTATTGGAAATTCGCGAAACGGGGTCGCCGTATTTTGAGCGCGCGTTCTTTTTTGTAAGCCCCGAATTTTCGGACACGGACGAGAAAAAACTGCGCGCGGCGGCGGCAAATGCGTTAAGTTCCGCGGACAGAGTGCCGAAAACCCGACACAAAAAGCGCCGCGATGTTTTGTTTTGGCTGACCTCGTCCGGCGTTGCCGCCGGGATCGGCGCGCTGATTACCGCGCTTTGCACGCAATAATTTTTTCATCTCGCAAAACGGACGCAAAAGCAAAGAAAAGCACCCGCCAATATAGACGGGTGTCCGTAAAACAGTTAATCCTCCGTATGGCTTAGACCATGCGGAGGATTTGTTTATGTCTAATCTTCAAACTTGCTGGCGGCAAACGGTTTGTCAAAACCGTTTGCGGATGGCAAGTCCACAAGGGATAGCCGCATAAGCGGCGCAAGGGGGTGTAGCCACCTTGACGGAACGAAGTGACGCAACATTCCCGGTCGGGCAGTTTTCTTCTGCTGACCGGGAATGAAGCTCCACAGGACGCACATACTCCCGATAGGAGAGTATAGAAGTGCGCCCTTTAGTTCCTAAAGGGATTTTATCAGTTCGCCAAACTGAAAGTTTCCGTTGCTTGTCTATTTATATAAAGCCTCTTTTTTTTGCTCCTTCAATCAATATAGGTTGAATTAAAGGATATGTCCAATTTTCAACTAACTTATCTGAAATCAATATCTTCTCAATCTCACTATGTAATTCCTCAAATGAGTTAATGTCTGCAATAAATAACATTCCGAAAGTTTCATCATCAATATTTTCATTTACTCGTGTCTTTCCTTTAACAGAATACACACATATTGGTTCAATTCTAAAATCAACTGCTCCTGTTTCTTCTTGTAATTCTCTTTTAGCTGTTTCTAAAATACTCTCTCCAGGTTCTCTGTGACCTCCTGGTATTTCATAAGTCTCTCTTTCTTTGTGTTTACAGAATACCCACTTGTTATCTGTTTTGGATATTATCACTGCAAACTTCAAAAATTCATCTGCGACATTGTCATAAAATTTTACTTCTACCATTCTATCAATACCTCGTCAAATAAGAATTTATCTAACTGTTTTATGAATTAAAATCTACTGATTGTAATGATACAACACTTCTTTTCCATGCCTTTCAGCATACTCAATTTCTTTTTTCACAGATGTTCCAATATAACCATCCATATTTACAACATATATTCCATCACTTAAATCTATTTTTCTGTAATGAGCATCTTCAAGTTTTAAAAGTTCATCTTCAGTTGGAACAATATTATCTTTACA
>DVGI01000021.1 GCA_018712805.1 Candidatus Fimenecus excrementavium
GTCTTCACTCCTCTGCGCCTAAATAATAACATCATTATCGATAACGACATTATTATAGCGTTCTTTTTGCTGCTTGTCAATGCGAATTGCACACTGCTTTGCAAAAACACTCCTTGACAAATCTCGTCTCAGCAGTCTATCCTTGAAAAGTACGCAAAGGAGAACGGATTCAAAAATACTCGTGTATTTATTGACGACGGTTGGTCGGGTGTAACTTTCACAAGACCGGCTTTCACGGAGATTATGGAGCTTGCGGAACAAGGATTGATTGCTAATCTTATCGTCAAAGACCATTCGAGATTGGGACGAAACCGCTTGATTGTCGGTCAGCTTTTGGAAGAAGAATTTGACCGATTGGGTATTCGATATATCGCCATTATGGATAATATTGATACCGCAAAAGGACTAAGCGACATTGTTCCTATGCAAGACTTATTCAACGAATGGCACGCAAAGAACACAAGCCAAAAGGTACGCAATGTTTTCAAGAACAAGGGAATGGCAGGCATACCGCTTACCACCAATCCGCCTTTCGGGTATATGAAAAATCCCGAAAACCCAAAGGAATGGCTGATAGACGAGCCTGCCGCAAAGATTGTCAGGCAAATCTTTGAGCTGTGCGTTTCAGGCTTAGGACCGACGCAGATAGCCAAGAAGCTGAAAACTGACAAGGTTATGACGCCTACGGAGTATTGGAACAGTATCGGAAGAAACTGCGGCAATCCGCCTGCAAGACAATTCAACTGGTGTTCGGATACGGTTGCGAATATTCTTTCCAAACAGGAGTATTGTGGCGATACGGTAAACTTCCGAAGCACAACAAAGTCTTTCAAGAATAAAAAGAAGATTGAAAGACCGCAGGAGGAATGGCAGATCTTCCCGAATACGCACCCTGCCATTATCGACCGTGAAACCTTTGAGCTTGTGCAGGAACTCAGACAGCACCGCCGCAGACCTACCAAAAGCGGAACTGTCAGTATGTTTTCGGGACTTCTCTACTGTGCCGATTGTGGAGAAAAGCTGTATTACAGCGTAACAAACAATTACAAGCGGGAACAAGCCTATTTCTTCTGCTCTTCCTATCGTAAAAATTCCGAAGTGTGTTCTGCACACTATATCCGAGAAAAAGTGGTTGAGGAAAATGTTCTTGAGAATATGCGGCAAGTATTTCGTTATGTTCAGGCTTATGAGAAAGAGTTCGCCAAACAGCAGATGAAATGCTACGGAAAGGAAAAGCAAAAGGAACTTTCCGAAAAACGCAGAGAACTTACCAAAGCCGAGAAGCGTATCAAGGATATTGATTTGCTGATTCAGAAGATTTACGAGGACAATGCAATGGGCAAACTTTCCGATGAACGCTTTGCCACAATGTCAATGGCGTATGAGGAAGAACAGAAAAATCTCAGAGAAGCAATACCCGATATGCAGGCGTACCTTGAAACCGAAACGGACAAGTCTGAAGGCTTACAGCGTTTTATTGACAAGGTAAAACAGATTACGCAGCCAACCAAGCTTACTCCCGAACTGGTACACGAATTCATTGAAAAGATTGTGATACACGAACGGAGATACCTTGACGGAAAGCGTTATCAGCTAATGGACATCTATTACAACGGCGTTGGTGTGATACGAGGGCTTACCCCTGAAGAAATGGAAGAAGCCTTTCAGGAACACCTTGCCAAACGGAAGATAAACAAAGCAAAGACGGCGTAACCAATGGCTGCACCGTCCAAAACAATCAATATTTAATTCAATTACAAGAGCGACCTTGGGGCACCTTCCTTACGGAGGGTGCCCCAAACCTGTCTTTTTTGTTTGGCGGAGATGGAGAGACTCGAAAAGGCTGCGCCTTTCCGTTTGCTTCGCAAACACCTGGATTTTTTTCGCATGCCTCGGCTGCGCCAACCGGCACGCATGGACGGAGAGTTCGAGTCTCTCACGGACGATTACACAAAAAATAAAGACCTGTCAAAAGACAGGTCTTTATTTTGGCGGAGATGGAGAGACTCGAACTCTCGCGCCGGTTACCCGACCTACGCCCTTAGCAGGGGCGCCTCGTCACCAACTTGAGTACATCTCCGTGTTGTAACTTGTTTTGGAAATATGAACTTGTTTTGTGTCCGAAACCGTATTGCAAATTAGATGTTTCGGAACAATCGATATATATAAAAGATAGTCAATCTATCAAACTGTCGTTTGACCCAGAGCGGGATTCGACCGCCCGCCTACGGCGTACTGCCGGCTCGGTCACCCAAACGCTTCGCGTTTCGGTACCGCCCTCGCCGCTTCCGGCTAAAAACGATTCACCGAATCGTTTTCTTAACGCCGAAACCCTCGCGGGTTCGAATCGTTGCAGGAAATAAAATATATAGAAAAGATAGTGGTTCTATCAAACTGTCGTTTGGCCCAGAGTGGGATTCGACCGCCCGCCTACGGCGTACTGCCGGCTCGGTCACCCAAACGCTTCGCGTTTCGGTACCGCCCTCGCCGCTTCCGGCTAAAAACGATTCACGAATCGTTTTCTTAACGCCGAAACCCTCGCGGGTTCGAATCGTTGCAGGAAATAAAATATATAGAAAAGATAGTGGTTCTATCAAACTGTCGTTTGGCGGAGAGAGTGGGATTCGAACCCACGGTACGTTGCCGTACGACGGTTTTCAAGACCGTTCCGTTATGACCACTTCGGTATCTCTCCGTGTTTGGGCACGGATTATTATATCAAACTATCTAAGGGATGTCAATGCATAATTTGCTTTTTCCGTGCGCCCTTTTCCGACAAAAACCGCCCGCCGATTTTCCGGCAGGCGGCGTTTTCCTTCGCTTCAGACGTTGTTTTGGAAATTAGCAACGTCCTTTGTGTAAATCGCTTCGCGCTTGGTGCCCTCGCGCGGCTGCACTTTGAAGCCTTCTAAAACCACATTGTCCGCGTAGCGCGCCCAAAGCCCATAGGCATTCAAATTGCGCATACGGTTGCTTTCGGGGTATGTGTCGTCATAAGCCGGAACAAACAGCCGGTAATCATAATAATCTTCGCCCGGCGCATAGGTGAGGTTAAAATTTATAAGCGTCACGTCCCGCACGGTCAAATCTTTGGTGCCGGTGATAATGACCGGGACTTCCACATCGGTCGCGGTGATGTTTTCCACCGTAATGCCCGACATTTCCCCGCGGTTGTCAAATTCTTTGTCACGGTTGCGGTTGTTGAGGCTTATAAACAGCGGGCAGGTTTCGCCGTCCATTTGGATGTTGCGAAGGGTTACATTTTTGACTTTGGCGCCGTCGGCGGATTCCAAAGAAATCCCCGAAACGCCGCCGGGGTAAATGTCGTTTAAGAAAAATGAGCAGTTTTCCACCAACACGTTCGAAATGTCAAAGCTCGTTTCCGTGCCGATTTTAAAGGCGTTTGTGCAAGTGGTCACCTTGCAGTCGCGCACGGTGATGTTCTCCATCGCCTTTGCGCCGAGCCCGTCGGCGTTTTTCAAAACAATGCCGTCGTCGCCGGTGGAAATAAAGCTGTGTTCGACGGTTACGTTCGAAGAACCGGCAATGTCAATACCGTCGGTGTTCGCAACGTGGCGGTTGTTGTTGATGACAAAATCCCGAATGGTGACGCCGTCACAGCCGTTTAATTCGAGCGTCCACGCCGCGGCGTTTTCCAGCATAAAGTTTTCAATCGTTACGTCTTCACAGTCGACCAAACGCACCAAATTGCCGTATTTGCTTTCGTGCGCGAAGCGGATACGGTAACGATATTCCTGCCGCATTTCCCAAACGTCCAGCGTCTCGTCAAACGGCGTGCGCTTCGGCTCGTATTTCGGCGCAAGCGAAAAGAAATTGCCCTCGCCGCAAATTTTCCCGCCGCCGGTCAGAGTGATGTCCTGTGCGTTTTCCGCGAGCAAAAGGCAGCCTTTGTCCATCGCTTCGCTGTTGTGTGACGCGACAAGTGCCGAATCGTTGTCGATAAAAAGGGTGATGCCGGATTTCAGCTCGATGCTGCCGGTGGTGTATTCGCCGCCGCCGACATAAATAATCCCGCCGCCGAGTCCCGCTACTTCGTCAATCGCCGCCTGAATGGCGTCGCTGTTGTCCACACTCGTTTTTCCCGGCACCGCGCCGCAGGTACGAATATCGACGGTTAACCGTCCCGCCTGCGGTTCGGTGCTTTGCAAATAGTCCGAAAGCGGCAAATCTTCGAAAAAATCCCCGGGATAAACTTTGGAAAACACGTCGCCTTTGGTCACTTTGAAGTCGC
Organism: Candidatus Fimenecus excrementavium; assembly: GCA_018712805.1. Lineage (GTDB taxonomy): Bacteria > Bacillota > Clostridia > Oscillospirales > Acutalibacteraceae > Fimenecus > Fimenecus excrementavium. Next base: position 4,253 of record DVGI01000021.1, read on the forward strand.
GGGTATATACGCCGAAGTAATACCCGAGGCCGCCACCTGCCAAAAGGCAAATGCAAAGCAAAACAGAAATCAAAATTTTCAGTTTTTTCTTTTTGTTTTTCAAGCCCCATCTCTCCCGAAAACATACGGATTTTGTTGGCAACAGCATACCACGCCGCAATAAAAAAGTAAAGAAAAAGCGGATTACGGCGTTTCTATATTATGTCGGATTTGTAAATATTTTGTGCGCGCGGGTGATTTTGTTTGAAATGCGGGGCATATCGTGCTAATATAATAAAGAATACTTACAAGGAGGTATACCCTTGGACGATCAGAAAGAAAAGAAGAACGCCGCGCCCGAATCGAACGCCGAACCCAATGCGGCGCAATCGGAAGAACAGGCGATTCATGACGAAATGGAAGACTTGGCAAAAGTTTTTCAAGAGGAGCTCAACCGCGCCAAGGCCGAAGCGGCCGAAGTCGCGAACACGGTGCCCGAGGAACCCGAAATTTTAATCCAGGGGCTCGACGACCTGCCTGCTCCCACCGAAGAGCCGGCAGAAGACGAGGAAGAGGAAGGCGAAAAGCCGCTTTGCGCCTGCTGCGAAGAGCACCCGGCCGGCACGCGCGAAAATCCCGATTCCCCCTATTGCGAAACCTGTGACACAGGGCTTCGGCACTATCCGTTTGATTTTGTCAATATTCTTTTGGTGCTTGCGGTACTCGTGTTTACATTTTACGGCTGCTATGTGTTCGCAGGGCATACCCAGGTTTTCACCGAGGTGCACAAGGCGGATTCTCTTGCGAAGCAAAACAAGCTATATTCCGCGCTGGACGCGTATTCTACCGCCGCGAACACCATGGTCAACCAGCACATCAACGGCGAACTGGTTTATAAACGCGAAATTTTAGTGGCTTACCGTCTCGGCGGCATCAATATGATGCAGGAGCCGGCGGAAAATATTAAATCTTGGGAAATGGCACTGCCGCATTTCCGCTCTTTGCGGTTGGCGCTTGACGAAGCGGAATCGTTCCTTGCCACGGTGGACGCGGCGAACGCGATTCTCGCGCCTTACGACACCGCCAAAGCGGAGGACATTCCCTATGATGATTTAATTGCACAGCTGGACGCGCTCAAAGACGAAGCGGTGACCGAAGGCGTCACAGACTTGCAAGAAGAAACCACCATGACCGAAGCGGCAGGTTACACGCCGAAAGCCTCGAAATACAACGCGGCGATGCTGGCGTTTTTCAAATACCAGACGGCGCTGATTTGCGAAAAAGATATGGCGACCCAACTTAAGTTTGCCGAAGAAATTCGCGAATACGGTGAAGAATATCCGTGGCTCTACGGCGCGATTTTGGGCGACCTTTACGCACGCTCCGGCAAGGACGTTGAACCGATTTGCAAAATCCTTGAAGCGGACAACGCCGAAGACGACACCCCGACACTTTTGCGCGCGATTGCCAAACGCATGAACGGCGACTACGACGGCGCGATTGCGCTTTGCGAAGAAAAACTGGAAGCGCAAAGTTCCCTTTCCAGCGAATTCTATCGCCAGGAAGGCCTTTGCTATCTGTTGAAAGGCGATTACGACACCGCTTACAGCCAAGTGAACGCAGGCTTCCAGAACAGCACCTATCCTTCCATGCAGTATTGCAATACACTCGCGCTTTGCGCGGCGGCGGCCGGTCAGACGGACGCTTATAATGAAGTGGATGAGTTGTTCCAAAGCAGCGGCTATACCATTTCCACCGAAGTTGCAAACTATAAAAACGGAACGGCAACTTTGGAAAGCATTCTTTTGGAAGGGGACTATGACGTATAATGAGAGTGATTTATTTAATTGTTCGATACATTACGGTAATCGGCACTTTCCTGCAGGCGTTTTTTGAGCATCTGGTCTGCCGAACCTATGAGATTTTGATTGAAGACGGGCGGTATTTGCGCGCCAACGAAATGTGCGGACATGTGGAACACGAAATCATCCGCAAACGTTCCAAGATTTTCGGCGTGTGCTTTTTCCCGTTTCTGTTCAATCTGTTAATCGGTCTTGTGCTGGTTTCCGTCGGTTCGGTCAACGTGTATTATCTCGGTGAGTTCTTCACTTCGAGCGGCATGGTTCATATTGCAAACTTCCTGTTTTTGTGGGTCGGCATTTCGTGCCTGACGAATCTTTTCCCGCAAATGGAAGACGCGCTGACCTTGCGCGAGGAAATTTACGGCAAGGGCAAATCCAACTTGTTTGTCCGGATTATCGCCGCCCCGATTTTCGCTGTGTTATATGCGGGCGCTTATTTGCAAAAGTGGGGCCTGACGCTTATCACTTCCGTGGCGTTTTCGTTCGCGGTTCCCCTCATTCTCGGAACTTTTGTGCCGGCAATTTACAGCACGATTTCTTAAATGCAATACAAAGCAAGCAAAAACAGGGTCTGCAAAAACAGACCCTGTTTTATTTCTATAATGCCTTATACATTCCAGCTGTGCAGATATGTTTTTTGTTCTTTGGAAAGCGTATCCACCGAAACGCCCCACGCCGCAAGTTTTCTGCGCGCGACTTCGTCGTCGATTTTCTGCGGAATGTCGTAAACACCGGGCGAAAGCTCCCCGCGATGCTTCGCAAGATACCGTGCGGAAAGTGCCTGAATGGCGAAACTCATGTCCATAATCTCCGCCGGGTGTCCGTCGCCGGCGGCAAGGTTCACAAGCCGCCCTTCGGCAATCAGGTGCAGGGTTCTGCCGTCCGCCATGCGGTAGCCGGTGATGTTTTTCCGGCTTTCATAGGTTTTCACGGCGAGCTTTTCCAAATCGCCGACATGGATTTCCACGTTGAAGTGCCCGGCGTTGCAAAGAATCGCACCGTCTTTCATGCGGCGCATCGCGCGTTCGGTAATGACGTCGCGGCAGCCGGTCACGGTAATGAACAAATCGCCGACCTCTGCCGCCTGTTCCATCGGCATAACGGTAAAGCCGTCCATAACCGCCTCCATGGCTTTTACGGCGTCCACTTCGGTGACAACGACCTTTGCGCCGAGCCCTTTTGCCCGCATGGAAACGCCTTTGCCGCACCAGCCGTAGCCCGCGACCACAACGGTCTTGCCGGCGACAATCAGGTTTGTTGTGCGGTTGATGCCGTCGAACACCGATTGCCCCGTGCCGTAGCGGTTGTCGAACAGATATTTACACTTCGCGTTATTGACCGCCATCATCGGGAATAACAGCTTTTTGTCCGCCGCCATCGCGCGCAGGCGAATGATGCCGGTGGTGGTCTCCTCACAGCCGCCGATGACATTGGAAAGCAGCTGCGGAAAACTGTTGTGAATTAAATTGACCAAATCACCGCCGTCGTCAATAATAATGTGCGGCGCCGCGGCAATCACTTCTTTTAAATGCGCGCTGTATTGCTCGGGCGTTGCACCGTGAACGGCAAAAACCTGAAGCCCGCTTTTTACAAGCGCCGCGGCAACGTCGTCCTGGGTCGAAAGCGGGTTGCTGCCGGTGACATACATTTTTGCGCCGCCTGATGCGAGCACTCTGCAAAGGTAAGCGGTTTTCGCTTCCAAATGGACCGAAAGCGCCACGCGCAGCCCAGCAAACGGCTTTTCTTTTTCGAATTCTTTTTCAAGGCCTGACAAAAGTGGCATATAGCCGCGCACCCACTGAATTTTCTGTTCGCCGCTTTCATAAAGCGACAAATCCAAAATACTGCTCATAAACGCCTCTTTCTTTTGCCGTAACGGCAAACCGGGTATTTTTAAATGTGAATTTTTTGTAAAAATAGAGTAGCACACGGGGGTTAAAAAAGCAATAGATATTGACACCAAAACGGAAGTGTGCGATAATTTCATGTACAGAAGAGATGAAAAATCTTGTGAAACGGAGGTTTTTTTATGCATCTGACAGCAAAACGCACCATTAGTGCCATTCTTGCTGCGCTGATGATGATATTTGTTTTAACGTCTTGCCAAAGCAGTGAAGAAACGCCCGATATTACCCGCGGCAACGGTTCGATTGAAGCGCCCACGGCGGCGGCTACCACGGCGGCGACCACGGGAACGACAGCCGCGACAACCGGAACAACTGCCGCAGCAACAACGCAAAAGAGCAATGCCTCTTCCGGCAGCAGCAATTCGTCGCAGTCGTCACAACAGACGCTTGCGAATATCGCGGCAAACAGCGGCCAGTCCGTTGCTTTGGTCGGTTCTTTGATTAACGCGCTCGGCTACAACTATGACGCGAAAGAAAACGTGTTCTATACGGAACTCGATTCGTGGCAGCGGTCGGGCAACTACATGAAACACTATGACGCCATTGCGGCGTTCGGCAATATGCATTACCTGACCACCCGCGTGGACTTTAACTATGACGGCCTCGCCTGGCGCTTGCAGTTCTGGAAAGGGCAGTACGGCGCATTCGGCGGTGCGGAAATCGGTGTTTATAACAAAATCCCGGGCCAGACCGACGAGTTGTATTATTGCGCAGATGACGATCATTTGCTTTATATGTCCTACACGATGTATAAGACCCCGGCGGATTACCACAACGGGGTGAAATATTTCACCCGCGGCTGGCAGAAACACTGGTGGCTGACCGGCTTCAAGCCCGGCACGGTTTCTGCAACCGATTTGGTCATGTCCGCCAGAATTCGCACTTATGACAGCCAAATGGCGGCCGCGATGGAAAAAGGTCTGCTCGCCGCCGGCTTTAAACAGGGCGACGCTCAGACCAAGTATGATACGTTCCGCCGTTCCGGCTTCGATTTCTTCATTCTTTGGTATTCGGTGGGCGACACCAATTATGACAAAGGATAACCAAAACCATAATCCATAATCCATGGCCCGCGGCAAACGCTGCCGCGGGCTGTATTTTCGGAGAACACTATGAAAGGTAATTTTTTCGCTTTTATTTCCAGAATGAAATATATTAACCGCTGGGCGCTGATGCGCAATACAAATTACGAAACGCTCAGCCAACACTCGTTTGAGGTTGCGTCTTTGGCGCACGCCTTAGCCGTCATCGGCAACCGCCGCCTCGGGAAAAACTATGACACCGCGCGCGCGGCGCTTTTGGGGCTTTATCACGACGCGCCGGAAATCATCACCGGCGATATGCCCACCCCCGTTAAATATCACAGCGGTGAAATGCGCGAAGCGTTTGCGACAGTCGAGCGCTATGCCGGCGAGCGTTTGCTTTCGATGCTGCCCGAAGATATGCAGCTGGATTTCCGCCCGCTTTTACAGGAGGACGACGCCGACGCAGAACTGCACAAACTCGTGAAAGCGGCCGATAAGCTGTCCGCCTATATCAAATGCGTCGAAGAGCGCAAGGCCGGCAACACGGAATTCAAAGAAGCGGAAAAGACCACAAAGGCGACGCTTGAAAAGCTCGGCTGCCCGGAAGCGGAAATTTTCACAGCGGAATTCCTGCGCGCTTACGAACTGCCGCTGGATAAACTCAAATAAAGAAAAAGACAAAATAAAAAGCCAATGCAGAACGCATTGGCTTTTTGGGAAATAGAATATAAGATTTATGCTTCCGACCGAGCCGATCACCACTTCAGCGAAGCCGGAATCGAAAAGCCCAACCGAAGCCGTGCTTTTCTAATGCATCTAAAGTATACGGGAGGATTATGGCAAACCGCATACGAAAATATGAACAAATTGTTAACTTTTAGCGGTTCCCTGGCCAAAAACAGCCTGTCTTTTTGATTTATTTCCGAAAAATGATAGACAAAGTGTTGTTTTGGCTTGACAGGGAAAATCCGTTGCTGTATAATTACACAGTATCTCAAACAGTAAAGGGAGGGAATAAGATGAGCCAGGTAAAGGTCAAGGAAAATGAGTCCTTGGAAAGCGCGCTTCGCCGCTTTAAAAGACAAACCTCTCGTGACGGCGTGATTCAAGAAGTTCGTAAAAGAGAGCATTACGAAAAGCCTTCTGTAAAGCGTAAGAAGAAATCAGAAGCAGCTCGTAAAAGAAAGTATAAGTAAAAAGAAAGCGGGCAGTTTGTCCGCTTTTTCTTTTTGCGAAACATGGAGAGAGTTATGAAACACGATGCCCTGTTAATGCCGAAATACCGTTTCCGCAGCGTTCTGGACATTACCCCCGAGGACCTTCGCAAAATGGGCGCGAAAGCTGTCGGGTTAGATATTGACAACACTTTGGCGCCCGACGGGACGATGAAGTTCATTGACGGCGCAAAAGAGTGGATCCAATCCATTCAGGCGGCGGGTTTTCCCGTTATGCTGGTTTCCAACGGAAGCCTGCTTCGCGTGGTGCCGATTGCCAAACGCTTCGGCCTTCCGTTTGTGTCGCACGCGTTAAAGCCCTATTCCCACGGGCTTCGCCGGGCGGCAAAGCGGATGCATGTCGATATCCACGAACTCGCCATGCTCGGCGACCAGCTGTTTTCCGATGTGAAAGCGGCAAATCGCTGCGGGGCAATCGCGGTGCGGATTGACCCGATTCCGATGAAAAGCCTGTATCCCCACTATTACGCGTGGAAGGAAAAACGGGAAGCACCGATTTTAGCTGAATTTGAAAGGCGGCATGGTTATGGCGTATACGAGGATTGAGCGTTTGCAAAACGCAATGGCAAACAGCGGCTTTGACGGCGCGCTGATTGTTTCTCCCGAAAATCGCCTGTATTTTACACAGTTTCCCTCAAGCGACGGCTATTTGCTCGTGAGCGCCGAAAAGGCGGTCTTTGTCACCGACAGCCGTTATGTCGAGGCGGCCGAGAAAAAAGCGGTGGGCTGTTCTGTTGTGCTCCAAACGACCGACAGCACCCAGCTGTTTGAGCTGTTTTCCGAAATGCACGTCACGCGCGTGGCGGTGGAAGCATCGCGCATGAACCTTGCGCAGTATGCGCGCATCTGCAATACACTTGAACCGATGGCGGTTTTGGCGGACAGCACGCTCGACAACCTGATTGCCGGGCTTCGAAGCGTCAAACAGCCGGACGAAATCGAAAAAATCCGCGCGGCGCAAAATATCGCCGAACAAGCTTTCTCGCACATTTGTGATTTTATCAAACCCGGTAAAACCGAGCGCGAAGTGTCGCTGGAGCTGGATTTCTTTATGCTGCATCACGGCGCCGAGGCGCTGTCGTTTGAAACGATTGCCGTCAGCGGCGAAAACGGCTCGATGCCCCACGGCGTTCCGGGAGACCGAAAAATTCAAGCCGGCGATTTTGTCACGATGGACTTCGGCGCGGTGGTGGACGGCTACCACAGCGACATGACCCGCACCGTCGCAGTAGGGCAGGTGAGCGACCGGCAAAAAGAAGTTTACAATGTGGTTTTGTCCGCGCAAAAAGCGCTCCTTTCTGCGCTGCGCCCAGGGCTTCCCTGTTCGGAGGCAGACAAGGTCGCGCGCGACGTGATTGAACAGGCGGGCTACGGCGCATATTTCGGCCACGCGGCCGGTCACGGCGTCGGTGTGGAAATCCACGAATTCCCGAATCTTTCCCCGCGCAGCAAAAGCGTTCTGACCGTCGGTAATGTCGTGACCGACGAACCGGGAATTTATCTGCCCGGCGAATTCGGCGTGCGGATTGAGGATATGGCCTATATTACGCCCGACGGCTGCGAAAATCTGACCGCGAGCCCCAAAGAACTGATAATTCTGTAAAAAACTCTTGAAAAAAGCGGGCGTATCATATAAAATAAAATAGATAAATTGAAGTGCCGGGCGGTTTTTCGCCGGGCGTTGAAAAAACGGAGGATAGAAACTTATGATTACAGCAGGTGATTTCAGAAACGGCGTCACATTTGAAATGGACGGCAATGTCTATCAGATCATCGAATTCCAACACGTAAAACCCGGCAAAGGCGCGGCGTTCGTCCGTACCAAGATTAAAAACGTTATCGCCGGCAGCGTGGTTGAAAAAACCTTTAACCCGACCGAAAAATTCCCCACCGCTTTCATTGAAAGAAAGGACATGGAATATTCCTACAACGACGGGGATCTTTACTATTTCATGGACCCCGAAACCTACGAGTTGGTTCCGGTCAACGCGTCCGATTTGTCTGACAACTTCAAGTTCGTGAAAGAGAATATGACCTGCAAAATCCTTTCTTACAAAGGCAAAGTGTTCGGTGTTGAACCGCCGACTTTCGTAACCTTGCAGGTAACCAAGACCGACCCCGGCTTCAAAGGCGACACCGCGACCAACGCGACCAAACCTGCAACGCTCGAGACCGGCGCCGAAATCAAAGTCCCGCTGTTCATTGATGAAGGCGAAATGATTAACGTGGACACCAGAACCGGTGAATATATGTCCCGCGCATAAGGCAATATCCCATTTTGAAAACGGAGGAAATCATTATGACAGTGACCGAGAAAGCTGCTTATTTAAGAGGCCTTGCCGAGGGTTTAGACCTCGACGAGAAAAAAGATGAAACCAAGCTTTTCAAAGCGATGATGGACGTCATTGACGACCTCGCGCTGACCGTTTCCGACTTGGAAGACGAGCTCGCGCTTGTCACCGAACAGCTTGACGCTGTGGACGAAGACCTCGACGAACTCGAACAGTATGTCTATGACGACGAGTGCGACGACGAAGACGACGATGTCTATGAAGTCGAGTGCCCTGCTTGCGGCGAAACCGTTTATTTTGACGGAGAAGATATTGACGCCGGCTTTGCCGAGTGCCCCGCCTGCGGCGAGAAGCTCGAATTTGACCTCGACGGCTGCGACTGCGGCTGCGAAGATTGCGCCGGTGACGACGAGGACGACAAAGACTGATTCCAAAAAAAAGAAACATTTACCCCGTTGGCTCTTTCGAGCTGACGGGGTTTTTGTTTACAAAAAGTTAAAAATTTTTTGTAGCCTCACCCTTGCAAAATGGAAAAAACAGGTGTATAGTAGTTTTTAGCACTCGAAGTGATAGAGTGCTAAAACAGGACGGAGGCATGGAAACATGGCAAAAAAGCAATTTAAAACCGAATCCAAGCGCATGCTGGATTTAATGATTAACTCAATTTATACCAATAAGGAGATTTTTTTGCGCGAACTGATTTCCAATGCCAGCGACGCGATTGACAAACTCTATTTTAAGTCGCTGACCGACCAGAGCGTGCAAATGAACCGCGACGATTTCAAAATCGACGTTTCGATTGATAAAGCAAATCGTCTTTTGAAAGTGTGTGATAACGGCATCGGTATGACCGAGGAAGAACTCGACAAAAACCTCGGCACGATCGCCAAAAGCGGCTCGTTACAGTTCACCAACGAAAACGAAACCGACGAACACGACGTGGATATCATCGGCCAGTTCGGCGTCGGCTTTTACGCGGCGTTTATGGTCGCGGACCGCGTCGAGGTTGTAAGCCGCGCTTACGGGTCTGATAAAGCGTTTAAATGGCAGTCAACCGGTGCGGACGGCTACACCGTGACCGAAGCCGAAAAAGACACCGTCGGCACGGAAATCACGCTGCATATTAAAGAAAGCACCGAAGAAGCGGACTATGACCGTTTCCTCGATACCTATACCATTTCTTCGCTGATTAAGAAATATTCCGACTATATCCGCTTCCCGATTCGTATGGATATGGAGCGTTCGCGCCTCAAAGAGGGCAGCGACAGCGAATACGAAACCTATACGGAAAACGTGACCGTCAACAGCATGATTCCGCTGTGGAAGAAAAACAAAAAAGATATTACGAAAGAGGAATACGAAAAATTTTATCAGGAAACATTCTCCGCTTATGACAAGCCCCTGCGCGTTATTCACCAAAAAGCGGAGGGTACAACCAGCTATCAGGCGCTTTTGTTTATCCCCGAAAAAGCGGATTACAACTATTATTCCAAGAACTTTGAAAAAGGGCTCGCGCTGTATTCCAGCGGCGTCAAAATTATGGATAAGTGCGCCGACTTGCTGCCGGACTGCTTCAGCTTTGTAAAAGGTGTTGTGGATTCCGAAGACCTTTCTTTGAACATTTCCCGTGAAATGCTTCAGCAGGACCGCCAGCTGAAAGTGATTGCACACGCGCTCGAAAAGAAGATTAAAAAAGAGCTGGAAGAAATGCTCGAAAAAGAACGCGAAACCTACGAGCGGTTCTGGAAAGCCTTCGGGCTTCAGCTCAAATTTGCGCTTTACAGCTCCTTCGGCGCCGAACGCGACAAACTTCAGGATTTGCTGCTGTTCACCCGCGCGAGCGACTCGAAGCTTTGCACGCTGAAAGAATACCGCGACGCGATGCCCGAAAGCCAGAAATACATTTACTACGCTGCCGGCGAGAGCGCGCAAAAACTTGCGCTGCTGCCGCAGGCGGAAACCGTCCGCGACAAAGGCTATGATATTTTGTATTTGACCGACGACGTGGACGAATTTTTGATGCAGATTTTGCACGCTTATGACGAAAAAGAATTCCGCTCGATTTCGAGTGATGATTTAGGTCTTGAAAGCGACGAAGAAAAGAAAGAAATCACCGAAAAAGCCGAAGCAAATAAAGATTTGTTTGCCGCGATGCAAAAAGCGTTGGACGGCAAGGTCAGCGAAGTGGTTTTGTCCTCGAAACTGAAATCGCACCCGGTTTGCCTTTCGAGCAAAGGCGCTTTCACAATTGAAATGGAAAAGGTGATTGACGCCATGCCGAACGTTCAGCAAAACGCCCCCAAGGCGCAAAGAGTGCTTGAAATCAACGGCTCGCACCCGGTGTTTAACAGCCTGACCGCGGCGTTTGCGGCGGGCGACACGAAAAAGGTCGAAAACTACGCCAAACTGCTTTATGACCAGGCGCTGCTCATTGAGGGTCTTTCGGTCGAAGACCCGGTTGCCTTCTCTAACGCGATTTGCGAATTGATGCAGTAAAATAAAATACAGACAAGCGTCCGACGTTTTAAAACTTTCGGGCGCTTGTTTTTCTTATTTGAAATTTTGTTGTTTCTTTTTTCTTTTATGCTATAATATACCTATAAATTGAAGAAGAAGGCTTTTAGGATGAACAAAGCAAAAGAATTTTTTTCGAAAAATAAAAAAGTTGTGATTCCGGCAGCCGTCGTTCTTCTGCTCTTAATTATCGCGGCAATTTGTTTCGGCGCGCGGTCGTGTGTCCGAAAAGAGGCCGATAACCCGAATAAGACTCTTGCACAAGCCGAAAATACAAACGTACAGGCCGAAACAGACACAGCAACACCCGAAGCGAGCCAAGCTGCAGGGGAAATGACAAGTGCAAACGGCACCCAGTCTGGGGCAGCGACCCCGGCGACATCGGTTGCCGGCACAACCGCAAGCGGCGGCAATTCGTCAAGCGCCGCCACGCCTTCCGGCGGCGGCAACAGTGGCAATGCCAATACGGCGTCTCACACCCACACTTGGAAAGCGCATACCGCGCAAAAATGGGTGAGCAATATTGTAACCGTGGTGGATCAGCCCGAAAAGACGGAAAAATACAGCATTTACAGAATGTATTGGTACAATACCGGCAAGTGGGAAGAAACCCGTGACCCGCAGCGGTTTAACGAGTGGTATAAAAGCAAAAACGGCGGGCTTTATACACTTTATAATCCTTATGCCAAGCCGGAGGATAACCCACTCTTTATCGGTTGTGACAAAAACGGCAATCCCCAATATACAAATGACCACACCATCATAGGGCCGTATTACGATGTTACGCCGGCGGTTACGCATGAGGAGGACCACGGGCACTATGAAACCTATGTCGATTACTATTATTGTGACTGCGGCGCGAGAAAATAAATAGCCTATAATTGAAAAAATCAAACCCGGAATTTGCCAACCAATCGGCAAGTCCCGGGTTTTTTATGTGTATGAAAAACAGTAATTTTAATTTGGTGTATATAGATTTGCATACGGGCGCGAGGTCGTCGGTATGAGCTTTGTAAAGGCTTCCGAAAATACCGCTTCCGGCGATGCCGAAAACAGCGTGCAGTATTGCTTTACTATGCGCTCTAAATCCGCGCGGTCTTTGTCGTCAAGCTCGGTTGTCACGGTAATATGCTCGCTGACGTTTTCCGCCGGGACTTTACCGCGGATGAAAATCCGCCCGCCGTGCATGCCGGTCGCGCAGTGCGCCCCGATAATCGGCAGATGCTCCGGGTTGTCAAGCCCCAAAACCACCAGCGTGCCGCCCGCCATATATTCGCCCAAAAACGCGCCTGCAACGCCGCCGATGACCACAACCGGCTGCATGGCTTCAAATTCTTTCATGTGAATGCCCGCGCGGCAGCCCGCCCGTTTCTCCACAAAAATTTCGCCGTCGCGCATCGCGTACCCGAGCGTGTCGCCGACGTGGCCGTGCACAATGATTTTGCCGCCGCCCATCGTGTTGCCGGTGGCTTCCTGACCGTTGCCGAACACTTCAATTGAGCCGCCGTTTAAATACGCGCCCATGTCGTTGCCGGGCGTGCCGTGCAGTAAAATGGTTTTGCCGGCGGGAAGCGCCGCGCCGATATAGCGCTGACCGTTGACATCGTCGAGTTCCAACGTATCGTGTTTTAAAAGCAGTTCACGAATCGAGGCGTTGAGTGCCTGAAAATTTTCCTTGCCTGCTGTTAAAGTCATGTCTCTTCCTCCTTATTCCCCGGCGTGGGCGATGCCCAAAATTTCCAGCTCTTTGTCTGTAAGGCCGATGCCGCGAAGCATCAGGCGGTTGCCGCGCAGCGAGTCAATGGAGTTTAACCCCATGCCGCCGAGCATTTCTTTCATTTCGTGGTTCCACGCGGAAATCAGGTTGACAACGCGCGGATACATTTCTTCCGGGTTCAGGCGTTCGGTAAGTTCCGGGCGCTGGGTCGCAATACCCCAGCTGCATTTGCCGGTGTGGCACTGTTGGCACATGTGGCAGCCCATAGCGATCAGCGGCGCCGTGGCGACATAAACCGCGTCCGCGCCGAGCGCAATGGCTTTGACAATGTCCGCCGAATTGCGGAACGAACCGGAAACGACCAGCGAAACCGAATTGCGGATGCTCTCATCCCGCAGTCTTTGGTCCACGGCAGCGAGCGCCAGTTCAATCGGAATACCGACATTGTCGCGAATGCGGGTCGGCGCCGCGCCTGTACCGCCGCGGAAACCGTCCATTACAATAATGTCCGCGCCCGCGCGCGCAACACCGGAAACAATCGCCGCGCAGTTGTGCACCGCCGCAATTTTAACCGCAACCGGTTTTTGATATTCAGTAGCTTCTTTTAACGACCAAATTAACTGCCGAAGGTCTTCAATCGAGTAAATATCATGGTGCGGGGCGGGGGAAATGGCGTCGCTGCCCGCCGGAATCATACGGGCGTTGCTGACTTCCACCGTCACCTTTTCGCCGGGCAAGTGACCGCCGATGCCGGGCTTTGCGCCCTGCCCGATTTTAATTTCAATGAAACGGCTGTTGTCGAGATACGCCTTGTGCACGCCGAAACGGCCGGACGCGACCTGCACAACCGCGCAGTCGCCGAATTCCTTTAAGCCGGGGTGCATGCCGCCCTCACCGGTGTTGAAAAGCGTTCCGAGCTCCCGCGCCGCGAGCGCGAGCGTTTTTTGTGCGTTAAAAGAAATCGAGCCGAACGACATTGCGGAAAACATAATCGGGGTTTCCAATCGAATCTGCGGGGGCATGACGGTTTTCATCGCGCCGTTTTCGTCAAATTCGATTTTGTCGGGTTTTCTCCCTAAATAGGTGCGAATTTCCATCGGCTCGCGCAGCGGGTCAATCGAGGGGTTGGTCACCTGGCTTGCGTTTAAAAGCATTTTGTCCCAATAAATGGGATAGGGCTTGTTGTTCGACATGCCCGAAAGCAAAACGCCGCCGGTTTCGGCCTGTTTTAAAATTTCCTTTTGCACCTGCGGCGTCCAGTTCGCGTGCGGTTTGTAAGCATCTTCATATTTTACAATCTGAATCGCGTGCGTCGGGCAGACCGCTACACAGCGGTGACAGGCGACGCATTTGCTGTCGTCTGCCAATACGGTTTTGCCGTCTTTGTCAAATGAATGTACACCGTAAGGGCACTGCTCCACACATTTCCCGCAGGAAATGCAGCGGCGCGCGTTACGGACAATTTCAAATTCGGGAACAATATAATTCATTTTGCATCAGCCTCCTGTGCAAAAGGGATAAATACGGGCGTGCCGCCTTCGACCGCCATGATTTTTTCGGGGTCGGGGCAAATCACGCGAATGGCGGATTCCTCCGAAGCGAAATAGGTCTTGGAGCCCTTTTCCGCCGTAATCAGCGAGCGCAGTTTCAGCCGGTCGTTGAGCGCCAAAAGGCCGTGCTTTGAGCCGACCAAAATGGAGAACGGACCGTTAATAAGCGCGCCGGAATACGTCGCGCGCAGGGCGGTGAACACGTCTTGCGCTTCTTTCGGCATGCGGTCAATGACCTCCCACTCGGGCGCGGCCAAAATGCTCGCGGCGGTGTCGAGGCGAAGCCCCTGCCGGCGTACCAACAGGTCAAAAAGATAGGTGATAACTTCGGTGTCGGTCTGCAAATTGCAGTGGTAGCCGAACTGCTCGACATAACGGCGGTTGGCGTCATAGCTCGAAATTTCCCCGTTGTGCACAATCGACCAGTCCAAAAGCGTGAACGGGTGCGCGCCGCCCCACCAGCCGGGCGTGTTGGTCGGGAAACGACCGTGTGCGGTCCAGGTGTGCGCTTCGTAAGTGTCGAGCATATAGTATTCGCCGACGTCCTCCGGGTAGCCGACCGCTTTAAAAGCGCCCATGTTTTTGCCGCTGGAAAAGACAAACGCGCCGGGAATATCGTTGTTGATGCGAATGACGCAGCGCGCGGTGTATTCTTCTTCGTCAAAATCGTTCTTTTTGATTTTGCTCGCCGGAACAGCGCCGAAATAACGCCAAATCAGCGGCGGATTTTCAATCGATTTCACCTTACGCGTCGGGATTTGTTCAAAGTTTTCCACATCAAAGTGGCGGAACAAAAATTCCTCGGTGCGAATACGCGCGTCGTTGTCGTCATAAAAAATATGAAACGCAAATAAATCCTTATATTCCGGGTAAATGCCGTAAGCGGCAAAGCCGCCGCCGAGTCCGTTGGAACGGTCGTGCATTAACGCAATGCTTTCAATAATATCCGTGCCGTCAAAGCAGGTGCCGCTGCGGTCGATAATCGCGGAAATGGCACAGCCGGACGGAATACGGACGTCGCCTTCTCGTTTGAGCATGAACAACACTCCTTACAGTTGGAAAATATGGCTCCAAATTCCAAAAATGAAAGTTTAAAGCGCAAAACTTTCATTTTAATGAAAACTTGTTTGCTATTTTACCGTAATTCTGGCGGATTTGCAACAAATAATTTCATATTCACCGCTGAAATTTTGAGAAAAGGCAGAACGCAAAAATCCAAAATCCACAAAAACCGCATTTTTGTCTATTTTGAACAAGGAACGATTCCCACCTGACAAGAAAAATGTTCCAAAAACCGCCCGAGAATTTCTACACCGCCGAAAAACGGCGCCGCTTTACAGGGCGCCTTATATATGGTATAGTGAAATCACGGAAAAAATCCCAAAAACAGGGAGGCGAACGGATGTCTACGCGTACTATCGCTAAGTTTCGCGCGGAGCACGAAATTTGGCGCAAAGATTTGGCAAAAGTTTTGGAAATGCCCGAAGAAGAACTCGAGCGCTTGGAAACGGCGGGGAAAGTCCCGCCCGAAATCGCGGCAAAAATTACCGAGGCTTATCACTTGCCGCCGGACTATTTCACGGTCGACTTTGAAGCGGAAGAAGTGAAGGCGCGCGAAGCCGTAAAAGCTTTGCCGCAATCGCCGTTTCGCTACTTTTTCGGCGTGTCGTTTGTGTGGCTGCTGCTCGTCGGCATTGTGAGCGCACTGGTGACCGTTCCGACAAGTATTTTTGCCGTGCTGGATTTTACCGTCGCGCCGTTTTTTACATATCTCGAAATGTTTTGCGCCGCGGTGATTACGCTTGTATCCGGCATTTATTTAAGCAGCTATATCCGTAAAAAAACCAAGTTTTACGGCGATATTATTAACTATGAATTTTTATATCCATATTTGTCGAGTATGGCGACGGCGTGGCTCGGCAGTTTGTATAACTTGCTTTGGCCTGTTTTTGCAAGCGAGGAACCCGCGTCTATATTTGCGTCGCTCGGGACTTTCTTTTTCGGAATGGCGGGCTTTGTTTTGAGCGCCTTATACACGGCGTGGCTTTTAGAAGCGGCGATTACCGACCCCGGCAAAAAGAAAGATAAAATGCTTTATGGTTTATTCGGAACGGCCGTTGCCGCGCGCGTGCTGACATTCCTTTTGAATTTGGCGGCTTACGGCGTGAGAGACCGAAGCGGGTTGTTTTATGGCAACACGGCGTTGTCGTTCCTGCTTTTGGCGGCGGTGCTGGTCGGCGTTTTGGTAGGCGCGAAAAAAAGACCGAACCTCGGAAAACTTTGGTTTGTTGCCCTGCCCGTAGCCGCAACCCTTTTGCCGGAGCTCGTTACCCTTGCCGCTTCTGCTTTCGGCGTATGAAAACCAAAAAATTAAAATTGAAACACATTAACCCTGCTGTTTAAAAAACAGCAGGGTTTTTCTTTATAGAAAGGATATATTCTGCAAATTTTTTGTATAAACTTTACAAAAATAAACGAATATGATATAGTTTTATTGGGCTGTTTTGAATCTTAATTAAGGAGAGGGATTTTATGGCAACCAGAACTTTAGCACAATTCCGCGCCGAACGACAACTTTGGCGAAAAGATGTTGCACAAACACTCGGCATAAGCGAAGAAGAGTTGGAAGTGTTGGAGCGTTCGTCAGAAGTGCCGCCCGAAATCGCGCAAAAAATCACCGCGGCTTACAACCTGCCGCCGGACTATTTCGCGGTGGATTTGGACGCTGTGGCGGCCGCCGCAGTACAGGCACAAAAGAAAGCGCCGCAAAACCCGCTCGCGTATTTTTACAAAGTGAGCTGGGTTTGGCAAATTTTAACTTTGCTGATTCTGAGCGTTGTAATCAGCGTCCCGGTTATTGTGCAGACCATTTTGGGCGATGCACCCGATATTTTGACAGATATTTTCACCGTAATTTATCAGGCGCTCCTTTTAACCTCCGGCGCTTTGCTGTGTCGCTACATTTTGCAAAAAACTACCTTTGCCGGCGAAATAGCGAAAGTAAAATGGCTGTTGCTTCCGCTGGCGTATTTCGGCACGCAGGTGATAAGCGGAATAGCTTTGTTTTTCATGCCGACCGAGCAGGAATTAAGGGCGTCATTAGACAGCAGTATGTTCGCTTTTTTCGGCAGTATGGCAAGCGACTTTGTTTTTGGCGTTTTGGAACTGTTTCTTGTGCCGCTTTTTATGGCCGGCATTTTGTGGGTCGCTTCTATGGAAGACGGCGAAGCGCGCCGCAAAAAGCAAAAAATGTTGTTTTGGGCCATGTTTGCTTCCCTGACGCTTTATCGCGTGTTGTATGTGTTCTATTATCTGTTGATTGCGCAGAAAAGTGTAACGGCGTCGGTGTCCACCTGGGTTTGGCAGGCGGTTTGGTATTTGCTGACGGTTGCCGTTTTGTTCGCCGCGACATTCGGCCCGAAAAAATTGCCGAAGTACAATGCCGTGTGGCTTGTGGCGCTGCCGGTTGTCTATTATATGCTGTCATCGGTCATCAATCTTTTGCGCAGCATTTTCTAATCCGCTAAAATTTTCTTGAGGGGACTTTTATGCTTTCGGTTGCGATTTGTGACGATGAACCGGCGGTCTGCCGGGAAATAGAGGAACTGCTCGCCGGTCAGCTGGTGCGCGCCGACCTCGACGGGAACACGCGGGTGTTTTCCGACGGGGAAAGCTTGGTGCGCGCGTATGAGCGCGGCGAAGCGGATTTTCAAATCGTCTTTCTCGATATTAAAATGCAGGCGATGAACGGTATTTCCGCCGCGCGGGAAATCCGGCGCTATGACGAAAAGGTGCTGATTGTCTTTATCACCTCGTCGGCGGAATATGTGTTCCGCGGCTATGAGGTCAAAGCCTTTCGCTATATTTTAAAAACCGAACTGCATCAGGCGTTTCGCAAAATTTTCGAAGAATGTATGGAAGAACTGCGCGCCGACAGCCTGCGGCGGTTCTCGTTCCGGCTCGGGGCGGATACCGTCACGCTTGATTTGCGGGATATTTTGTATTTTGAAAGCAACCGCCGGCAAATTACGGTGCATGTCAAAACCGAGCAATACACCTTTTACGGCAAACTTGACGACATTGAACAAGAATTAAAGGGGCAGGATTTTGTGCGCTGTCACCAAAGTTTTTTGGTCAACGCCAAACAGATTAAAATTGTCGGCGGCAATGCGTTGACCTTGCTTTCCGGCGAAACGCTTCCCGTGAGCAAAAGCCGGCGCGAAGCGGTACGCGACGCGAGCTTGTGGGCGATGAGGTAAAACGATGTTTGAAACGGTATTGTTTAATATCATTAAGGCGCTGTCGTCGGTTTTTGAAATCGTGTTTGCCTTTATTTTGCTGTCGAGCTTTTTCGACAAAAAATATGTAAGTCCCTGGCCTCAGCGCGTGGCGTTTGTGCTTTCGGCGGGAATTATGTTCGCCTTGCAGGAAACCGGGCGCATCGGCGAGTTTAAAGTCCTTGCCGAAATTTTGCTGGTGCTTGTGATTTCTTTCACCGTCTACACCGGCAAAAAGCGCGACCGGGTGGTTTTTCTGTTGGCGTTTTCTTTAATGCTGGCGCTTGCGGATATTATGTCGGCGTTTGCGCTTTCGTGGATTGCCGACCGCGCGCCGTTTTTAGAGCGCGACGCCTTTTTCTTCCGGCTTTTAAATCTGGAACTGCCTTATCTCATCATGCTTGCGGCAGTTTTGCTTTTGTGCGGCTTTATCCGCCGAAAAAGCGAGCATATCGAGTTTCGCTATTGGATTATGCTTTTAACCGTCCCCGCGATTACGATTATCACGCTGACGGTGTTCCAGTTTGCCTTGCAAAGCCTGCCGGAAGATGAGCAGATTCACAATTACATTTACGCCGCGGCGGCAGGGCTTTTGTTCATCACCGTGCTTGTGTTCGTGCTGTTTTCAAAGCTGCAAAATCAGCTTGCGATTGTGCGCGACAATCAGGAAATGAAACTGCAAATGGATTTGCAAAAACAGTCGGTCGAAAAAATGGAGACGGCATACAACCATACCCGCGCCCTGCGGCACGACTTAAAAAATCACCTGCGCTGTTTAAACGGGCTTTTGCAAAGCGGCGATTACGACGGCGCGCGGGCGTATTTAAAAACCATGCAGTCCGACATTGAGGACGCGACCTATTTCGCGGTCAGCGAAAATTCGGCAGTCGACGCGATTTTAAACGAAAAACTGCTCGAAGCGCAAAACCAGCAAACCAATCTGCGGTTTGAAGTTGCCTCTTTGAAAAATACCCGTGCGAACGCGGTCGATTTGTGTATTATTTTGAGTAACGCGCTCGACAATGCGCTCGAAGCCTGCGCGAAGATCCCGGACGTCGAAGAACGTTTTATTACGCTGAAAATCACCGAATCGCCGGAAAGCCTTGTGATTTCCGTTGTGAACCCCGTCGAAAAAGAACCGGTGCGGCGCGGCCTTACGTTTGTCTCGACCAAAAAAGACGGCGCCAATCACGGCATCGGCTTAAAAAGCATTCGCTCCACTGCCGAAAAATATCGCGGCGAAGTCCTCGCCCGCTGTGAACAAAAGCGGTTTACCCTGCTTGTACGGCTCAATTTCCCCGAAGACAGCCAAAAAGAACAAAAAACAGGTCAAAAATGACAATTCGCAAATCATTTGCAAAAAAGATGCTATGTTTGTATCAGAGATACAGCATAGCATTTTTATTTTCTAAAATGGTTGTTCTTTACAGGAAAATAGGGGAGGTGTCGACATGACCACAACATCCGAATTGCGGGAGATTGTAAGCCGGCAAAAATCCATTTTGGCGGATTTGGAAACCGAAGTTGCCGCGCTCGAGTCCGCAGACGTCGAAGCGGAAAACAAACGGTTACGTGCTTCTCTCGAAAAGGAAAAAGCCGACGGCGATAAGGCGCGCGCCGCGCTTTCACAAACGCAAAAGCGCCTGCAAAACACCCAAAATGCCCTGACGGCGCAAATGCTTCGGGAAAAATTTTCGGTGCTTGAAACGGTGAACCGGCGGGTCGACCTTTATTACCTCGAGCGCGAGGCGGGTGCGGGCAACCGGCTTTTAAGCCTTGAAAAGGATTGCCGCAAACGCGTTGACGAGCTGTTTTTTAAAGTGCAGCAATCCGAAACCGAACAGGCCGAGGCGCTAAACCGGCAAATCGAAGCGTTCGCACAGTCGCTCGACGAAAAAATCGCGGCGATGCGCGCCCTCGAAGCGCAGGCAAAGAAAGCGTATACAGACGAGAAAAACGCAAAATTCCAAACCCTCCGGCAAGAGGGCGTGACTTCGGAAGAACTCGAAAAAAGCCTCGGCCGCAAAAGCTGGGAAACTTTTGTCGGCTTAAACGTGTTTAATAAAATCGGTATTTTCCTGCTTATTATCGGCGCGATTGCGGCGGGGCAATATACCTTTACGAGAATCGGCGATGTGTTCAAAAGCGTGCTTCTGTATTTGCTCGGCGGTGCGCTCATTGCCGGCGGTGAGATTATTACCCGCAAGCGCCGCGCCAATGTGTTTGCGCAAGGGTTAATCAGCGGCGGCGTCGCCGTTTTGTATGTGGCAACGGCCGTAACCTATTTCGTGTTGAAGCTCATTTCGCCGCAGACAGCGTTTTTGCTCTGCGTGCTGGTGGCCGCCGGTGCGTTTGCGCTCTCCATGCTCCACCGGTCGCAGACCATTTCCGCCTTTGCGGTCATCGGCGGTTATCTGCCGCTTTGGATGCTGTATCTCAACCGAATGCCCGAGCTTTTAGCGGGCGGCTATGAATATCCGGTTTTGGCGGTGTATTTGACGGTGCTCAGCGCATTTGTGTTTGCCGTCTCTTTACGTAATCGTTGGCACGTCACGCTGTTTTTGGGCTACGCCTTACAACTGCCGGCAACCTGCGGCCTCGCCTATGTGAGCGCGTCGCTTTCCTCGCTTACCGGAAAACAAAGCTACGAAGCCGTAGCGATTGCCGTGGCGGCGCTCACCGTGCTCGTCTACCTTGGCAGCGTCTTTTTCGGCACGGGCAAAGAAAAGAAACTTTCCGCCGCGCAGTTTGTGCTCACCTGCATCAACGTCGGCGTCGGGACGGTGCTGTTGCTTACGCTCACAGGTGTATTTTTCACCGATTTCCTCTATGTCCCCGCTTTGGCGCTGACCTTTGTGTATGCCGCGGCGGCGTGGTACAGCGCGGCACGGCTCCAAGAAGAAGCGCGCACAACGCTGCTGTTCTTTATTTCCGCGGTCGTCATGAGTTTCTGCGTCGTGCCGCTCAAATTTGGCTTTGAATATGCGTCGCTTGCGTGGCTTTTGGAATCGACGGTGCTTTTAAGTATCGGCACGTTCAAAAAAGGCAAAGCGCTTCGCGTGACCGGTTTTGTGTGCTTCGCGCTTTCCACATTAGTCGTGTTCATTCAGGATTTGCTTTCCGATATGCAATACACGTCTGAAAACGGCGATTTCGCGCTCGACGCGGCGTGGGTTACATTCCCGCTGTTGATTGTCAGTGCCGCGCTGATATTGCTGTTCAGCGTCCTTGCAAAACGAAATAAGACCGCGCCTTACCGGGTGTTTGCGTGTACATTTTTGCCGGTGACGATCGGCTTCATCGCCTTTTTAACCGAGCGAATTGCAGATCTCGGGAAAGGCGTGCCGGTGCAGTTCATTTACGGCGACCATACGACGGAAACGCTCTTGCTTCAAGATACATTTTCCGGGTGGATGGGGTTCTTCCTCTTGTCGCTTGTGTTCCTAATCGGTTTTTCGTTCCTGCGTCCGTTCCGAAACGGCGGCACAACCGCCGTGAGCGCTCTGCTTTCCGGCGGGTTGTTTATAGGCCTTTGCGTGGCGCTGTTCTTTGTGCCTTTCGGCTTTTTCGAGACATGGCGACAGGCAGTTGTCCCCACCGGCGTGCTTGTCCGGCAAATCGCTTTTATGGTCCTTGCCTGCCTTGCCGGTGTGGCGGCAATCTTGCGGATGTGCAAACTGCTGCAGCGTGATTTCGGTTGGTCCGCGCAGGTTGTGCCGGTGTTCGGCACGGTGAGTTTTGTGCTCCTTTTAACGCTTGTTTTGACCAGCCAGTTCGGGCTTCGTTTTACGAACCCGGTTATCAGCATTCTCTATGTGCTCGCGGCGCTTTTGTGGATCGTTTGGGGTTTCCTGCGGCGTTACCAGAATCTTCGCAAAAGCGGTCTTGTGCTCTCGTTCGTGGCGCTCGCCAAGTTGTTTATCATTGACCTTTTCGGGCTCGGGCTTCTTTGGCGGATTATCTCGTTCTTCGTGTTCGGCGGGATTTTGATTGCGGTTTCCTTTATTTATCAATATTACAGCAAGCGCATTGAAGCAAAAGCCGAAAAAGGCGAGACGCTTGAAAACCAATAACGCCCCTTTCTTTCGGTGCCCGGTTTCGGATTTTCCGTGCCGGGCGCCTTTTATGTTAGGGTGGTGCCGGGGTAATAGTGCGCTAAAATTTCTTTGTAGTCTGCGCCCTGTCGCGCCATATAGTCCGCGCCGTATTGGCTCATGCCCACAAAATGCCCGCTGCCGGTGACCGTAAACGTAAAATTACCGCCCCCGTATTTTACGGTAAATGCCGGACTTCTAAGCGAGAGCATCGTCCGAAACGCCTGCCCGGTCATGGCTTTGCCGCCGAAGGTGATTTGCGTGACAACGCCGGTCCCGTTTTCGGAAAAAGCAAGGCCGCTTATCCAGTTCGCCGCGTCACCCGAAAGCGTGATGCCCTGTTTTTGCGCCGCCGCTTTCACGTCCGCTTCGGAAAGGGTAACGGTTTCGCTGTAATTCGGCGAAAGCTTGTCGCCGGGGCTTGTCACGGACACAAGATAAGGAATGTCGCCGCCCCAAATATTTTTAGCGCTTTCCGTGCGACCCGGGCAAAGGGCAAAATAGGCGGCGGTGATATACGCGCCCTCATAGGTTAAAGTTTGTCCGAGCACGGCTTTTACCGCGTTCGTGATTTTTTCGTTGTAAATTTCATATTTTTCGCCCCATTTTTCTTTCCGTATCGCTTCGTCGTAATAGCCCTGATGTGTGCCGGTGTCGTCGGTGATGTCCGCGTCGCCTGCCTTGCCGTCGGGGTTCGTTTTTAACCGCATCAAATTGGTGTAGGCGGTGACCGTCTGCGCTTTTAACGCCTCCTCGCTGTAATCCGGCGGCATTTCACAGGCGACACAGCCGACTAAATATTCGAGCGTTGAAAGTTCGACGACCTTGCCGGACGCCGCCTGTAAAACGGCGACGGTGTCGGCTTCCGCTTCAGCGTTTGCTGCCTGCGCGTCGTTTTCCGATTCTTCCGAAAACAACGCCGCGCGCACATTCTCGGCAGAAAACTCCGAAAAATTTAAAACCGCGACCGGCGACACAAACATTGCAAGCGCCAAAACGAAACATAAAATCGCATACGTTTTCATAATTCTTTCCTCTCGCTTCCTGTATTTTGGTGGATAGTCGGTTGACTTTGTTTAGAAATTGATATACAATAAAATATCTATAAAACGATAATGCGGCACTATGCCGTTTTCGATATTTCGGTTCATTTTAAGGGAGGCATTTTGTAAGCATGGAAAATTATATTTCCCCGATTGACACGGATGCTCTTTCTAGTTTATGTGAAGAGCTCTTGAAAAATAACCGCATTTCTCCCGAAGCGTACACCCGCTTTGACGTAAAGCGCGGGCTTCGCAATGCGGACGGCACCGGCGTTATGGCGGGCCTTACGCGGATTTGCTCGGTCGAAGGCTACTACATCGACGACGGCGAGCGCGTTCCGAAAGAAGGCCGGCTTATTTACCGCGGTATTGATATGAACGAAATCGTCGACAACTGCATTGCCGAAAACCGTTTCGGCTTTGAAGAAGTCGCTTGGCTGCTCTTGTTCGGCGACCTGCCCACGCAAAAGCAGCTGGACCGTTTCTGCGAACTGCTTGCGGAGTGCCGCGAACTGCCCGACGAGTTTATCGAAGATATGATTATGAAAGCGCCGTCACCCGACATTATGAACAAAGTCGCGCGTTCGGTTTTGGCGCTTTACTCGTTTGACCAGAACCCCGACGATACTTCGGTTGAAAATGTCCTGCGCCAGTCGATTCAGCTCATCGCGCAGATTCCGAGCATCATGGCTTACGCTTACCAGGTCAAACGCCGGGTGTATGACCACAAAAGCATGTTCATTCACCAAAATAAAAAGTCCTTAAAAACCGCCGAGTCGATTCTCCACTCCATTCGTGCCGACCGGAAATTCACCGACGAAGAAGCCAAACTTTTGGACCTTTGTATGATTATTCACGCCGAGCACGGCGGCGGTAACAACTCGACATTCGCCACGCGCTGCATTACCTCTTCGGGGACGGATACTTATTCCGCCATTGCGGCGGGCATCGGCTCTTTAAAAGGCCCGAAGCACGGCGGCGCAAATATCAAAGTACATAAAATGGTTGAAGATATGAAAGCGCACGTTTCCGACCCCACAAACGAGGGGCAGGTCGCCGATTATCTCGCCAAAGTCATTCAGAAAAAAGCGGGCGACGGTTCGGGGCTCATTTACGGCATGGGTCACGCGGTCTATACGCTTTCTGACCCGCGCGCGGTCATTTTAAAACGCAGTGCACGTGAATATGCGAAAAAATGCGGCTTTGAAGCAGATTTCCGCACGCTCGAGTTGATAGAAGCACTCACGCCGGAACTGTTCGCGAAATATAAAGGCGAAAAGAAAAAAATCTGCGCCAACGTGGATTTGTATTCCGGCCTGATTTACGACATGCTGAAAATCCCGCAGGAGCTGTTTACGCCGTTGTTTATGTCCTCGCGTATTGCCGGCTGGTCGGCGCACCGCATTGAGGAACTGACCGGTGGCGGCGGGCGGATTATGCGCCCCGCTTACAAGAGCGTGTCGCTGCCGCGCCGCTTCGTGCCGATGGCCGAGCGCGTCGACAACCACGTTGTGCAAACCGAGTATATTCCCACAGAGGAACGATAAACTATATTGTACCGAATTTTTCGGTTAGGGAAGAGGAAGAACGCTTTATGCAGAAATCAACGAAAACCAGAACGGGAAACGTGAGCGCAAAAGCACTCGGCCTTTTGCTTTTGGCGGGGCTTGTGATTTGCATTCCGTTTCGGTTGGTGCAGCTTTTCACCAACATTGAGCCGAACACCGGCTTTTTCATAGAAAATAATTGGACGGTCTATTGCTTTTACGCCGTTGTTGTTCTTTTTGTCATCGTGCTTGCGGTTGTCGCAGGCAGCTTCGGGAAAATCCCCGCGTCACGGCCGGTTCTGCGCCGTGATAAGACGCTGGCGATTTGCAGTTTCCTGTTTGCAGTCGGCATAGCCTATGATGTGATTTTCGCGCTCGCGAAAGTCATGCGCGCGCTGACCGACGGCAGCCTTGCCAACGGCTTTTTCTCCGTGATGTTTACCGACGGCATGTTTGCCCAGCTTTTGCAGGCAATTTGCGGCATGGCGGCGTGCATCTATATCGTTTTGGTTGCGCTTTCCTATGTCGGCGAAAAAGCGACCTATTGCGACTATCGATTCCTTGCGATTATGCCGCTTTTCTGGGCGCTGTTCCGCATGGTCTCGCGCTTTATGACCAAAATCAGCTTCACAATGGTTTCCGAGCTGCTTTTAGAATTGCTGATGCTCGCGTTTATGCTCCTTTTCTTAATGTCCTTTGCCCGCGTGAGCGCGCAGGTCAACCAAAAGGGTGAAATGAAAAAAATTGTGCGCTACGGCATGCCCGCCGCGTTCCTCGCGCTGTTAATCGGTATCACGCGCTTGGTTTGCACTGTCGGCGGCCGTGCGGACCTTTTGGCGGACGGCTTCCAGTTCTCGCTTGCCGACATCGGCTTCGGCGCTTTCGCCGTCGCTTATATCTTCACCCACATGCGCTACGGTCGTCCCGCTTCCGAAGATGACCTTCTGCCGAATGCGGACGCCGCCGAAGAAAAGACGGAAACGGCACAAGAGGGAGAAAAAGAAGAAGCGTAACGCGGGAAAGAGGAAGGCATGTTTTTACAAAATGTAGAAACGGCGGCAATGCAGGTTGCCATTCTATATGTTTTGGTTGCGGTCGGGTTTATTTGTGACAAAACCGGGCTTTATACCGAAAAAGCGGCGCGGCTTACAAATGACTTACTGTTTTACATTGTCACGCCCGCAATTATTATTGAGTCTTTCTCTTCCATAGCCTATTCGAACGAAACGCTTAAAAATTTGCTTTTGTCCTTTGCCGGCGGCGCGGCGCTGCACGCGATTGCGATTCTTTTGTCGCTGCCGTTTTTCCGGAAAGGCGACAAGCGCACCACCCACACTTATAAATTTGCTTGTGTTTACGGCAACGTCGGCTATATGGCCCTGCCGCTCGCGCAGGCGGTTTTGGGGGCGGAAGGCGTGTTTTTCTGCTCCGGTGTTTTAATTCCGTTTAATATTTTCGAGTTTACCCACGGCATTCGCTTAATGGCCGGCGTCTCCTCTAAAAAAACCGGTTTTAAATTAAAGTGGCTGCTTTTCAACCCCGGCGTGATATCGGTTTTAATCGGGCTTCCGATTTTCTTATTGCGTCTTTCCCTGCCGCGCATCATTTTGGAACCGGCCGGGCTTATTGCAGACTTAAATACGCCGCTTGCAATGCTGATGTTCGGCACGTATCTTGCGCAAACCGATTTGAAAAAAATGTTTTTCCGCAAAGAGACGTATCTTGTGTCGATTTTAAAATTATTGGTGCTGCCGGCAGTTATGCTCGGGGGCATGAAGCTTGTCGGCATAGCCGGCACGCTTTGCACGGCGCTCGTGATTTCCGCATCGGCGCCGCCTGCCAACAACACGGTGATGTTCGCCGCGAAATACAACTGCGACACCGAAGCGGCGTCCCAAACCGTTGCGGTTTCCAGCTTTCTGTCTATACTGACCATGCCGCTGTTTATCGCGGCTTCTCAAGTTTAATTTGTCCAATTCCGCGTTTTGCGGAAAATATATACCGGAGGGATTTTTATGAAACTGATTATTGCGATTGTCAACAGTGAAGACGCTTCCGCTGTTTTGTCGGAACTGACAAGGCAGGGCTTCAGCGTAACCAAACTCGCCACCTCCGGCGGCTTTCTGCGTGCCGGAAATGTCACGATGATGATCGGCGTGGAGGAAGAGCAGGTGCAAAAAGCGTTGTCGGTGATTGAAGAATTTTCAAGCCAGCGCAAACAACAGGTGCCTGTCAATTCCACTTACATAGGTGACTCGATGATTACCGTTCCCGTGGAAGTTACGGTGGGCGGCGCGACCGTGTTCGTTTTGGACGTGGAACAGTTTTATAAATTATGAGTTGGAGCGATTTTGCGCTGAATCCTCAGGACCGGCAGCTTCTGGAAAGCCGCCTGCGCCACGGCACCTTGCCCCAGACCCTGCTTTTAGAGGGCGGGCGTGAAGAGGAACGCCGCGCGCTCGCGAAAGAAATTGCCGCGGCGATTGTGTGCCAAGGGGATGGTGCGCGCCCGTGCGGGGTGTGCCGGGCCTGTGTCAAAAGCCGCGCCGACAGCCACCCGGACATCAAGTTTTATGCGCCGGAAAAGAAAAACAGCATTTTCAAAGTTGAAACTTGCCGGGAAATCCGGCAGGACGCATTTATCTTGCCCAACGACGGCGACTGCAAAGTCTATATTTTGGAAGACAGCCAAAATATGAACGACAGCAGTGAAAATGCGCTTTTAAAAATTTTGGAAGAACCGCCCGCGGGCGTTTACTTTGTGCTGACCTGTGACAGCCGGTTTTCGATGCTGCCGACCGTGCTTTCTCGCGCGGTTGTGCTGTCGCTGACGGGTGAAGTGTGCCCGTTTTCCGACGAGACGCTCGAAACCGCTTTCGGGCTTGCCGAAGCGGTTGTTTCTCAAAGTGAACTTGCGCTTTTGCGCGCGACTGCGGGGCTCGAAAAAGACCGCGACGCTGTTAAAACGACGCTTATGTGTTTAAGCGAAATTTTTGAAAATGCACTTAAGCAAAAAAACGGCGGCACGCCGGCAGCGCAATACGCCGAACCCGCGGCGCTTTTGTGCGAAAAACTCACCAACCATAAATTATATGCGCTGTGGAATACGGCAGGGGAACTCAAAGCCGACGCCGACCGCAACGCCAACACCAATCTGCTTGTAACGGGGCTTTGTTACCGCCTGCGGCGCGCGGCAGAGAACAAAACGGAATTCTGAAAGGAAGAATAGAATGGCAGAAGTTGTCGGAATCCGATTTAAAGAAGTCGGGAAAATCTATTATTTTGACCCCGACTCTATGAAATTTAAAAAGGGTGACAAAGCGATTGTTGAAACGGCGCGCGGCGTGGAATGCGGCGAAGTCGCAATGGAAAACCGTGAAGTCCCCGAAGAAGAAATCGTCAAGCCCTTAAAGCGCATCATTCGCGCCGCGACCGAAGCGGACTTGAAAATCGTAGCGGAAAACCGCGAAAAAGAGAAAAAAGCGTTTGATATTTGTGAACAGAAAATCCGTGCGCACAAGCTGGAAATGAAGCTGGTCGATGTGGAATACACCTTTGATTCCAGCAAAATTTTGTTTTATTTCACCGCCGACGGGCGCGTGGATTTCCGCGAGCTTGTCAAAGACCTGGCGGGCGTGTTCCGCACGCGCATTGAGCTTCGCCAAATCGGCGTACGCGACGAGTCGAAAATGATCGGCGGCTTCGGCATTTGCGGCCGTCCGTTTTGCTGCAGTTCATTTTTAGGAGATTTTCAGCCGGTGTCTATCAAAATGGCAAAAGAACAGGGCCTGTCGCTCAACCCCACCAAAATCAGCGGGACTTGCGGGCGGCTGATGTGCTGTCTGAAATATGAACAGGAGGCTTACGAGCACCTTTTGCGCCACACGCCGAAAATCGGCGCGATTGTCGAAACGCGTGAGGGAAGAGGCACGGTGCTTGATAATAACCTGCTGACAGGTATGCTGACCATTCGCCTGGACCGCCGCCCCGACGCGGCGCCCGTGGTGATTGAACGCCACCAGGTTAAACTGATTCGTGACGCGCAGATTAAACTAAATAAAAAAGAGCTTGAAGCGCTCAAAGGAATCGAATAAAAGTACTTGCTATTTTACAAAAATATGTTAGAATAAAACTAATCTTGATAGAAGGAGGTCAGAGGAATGGCATACGCAATTGACAAAGACGCCTGCATTGGCTGCGGCGCTTGCGCTTCAGAATGCCCGGTGGAAGCCATCCATGAGGACGACGGCAAATATGCAATTGACGCAGAAACCTGCATCGACTGCGGCAACTGCGCGGATGTTTGCCCCGTTGGCGCGCCTTCTGCGGAATAAAAGGCAACATAATCAAAGACTGCCGGACTTCGGCAGTCTTTTTCTTTTACTTTTCTTTAGATTTATGATACAATGACCGATATGGAACAGATAAAAAAACGGAAATCGGACCACATCGAATTTTTAAACGCAGACACGGGCGTTTTTGTGTCTGCGGCGCATACGTTCGGCACGGACGCCATGCTTTTGGCGGACTTTGCCGCGCCGAAACGAAAAGATAAGGCTTGCGACCTCGGAACGGGCTGCGGAATCATTCCGCTTCTATGGTTCCGGGACAAGCTTTGCGCGTCCGTAGACGGCGTAGAACTTCAGGAACAGGCGTTTTTGCAGTTCCAAAAATCGATTGCCTATAATCACGCCGAAAGCGTGCTTACGGCCTACCATTTGGATTTAAAAGAAGCGCCGGAAGTGCTTCCGAACGGCGCTTATGACCTTGTGACGATGAACCCGCCTTATAAAGCGGCGGGCGCCGGGATAAAAAGCGAAGCGGCGCACGCACAAATTGCGCGTCATGAAATCTATTGCACGCTCGACGACATCGCCAAAACCGCTTTTAAGCTGTTGAAATTCGGCGGCCGGTTTTGTGTCTGCATTCGCCCCGAACGGCTCTCGGAAGCCCTGGCGGCGATGGAGAAGCAAAGAATCGAGCCGAAACGCTTGCGGCTCGTCGCCAAAAACAAAGACTGCCCGCCGTGGCTTTGTCTTTTGGAAGGGCGAAGCGGCGGCAAGCGCGGCATGACGGTCTTGCCGAATTTGTTTTTATATGAACCCGACGGCACCGAAAGCGAAGAACTGCGCCGAATTACCGGCGCTTATGCAGAAACAAGCCAAAAGGAGGGCGAGTGAATGGCAGGTGTTTTATATGTGGTCGGCACGCCGATCGGCAACTTGTCCGACTTTTCCCCGCGCGCGGTCGAAACTTTGCAAAACTGCGATTTTATCGCGGCGGAAGACACGCGCGTGACGCAAAAACTGCTGAACCGTTTTGAAATTCACAAGCCCATGACAAGCTATTTTGAACACAACCGCCGTGAGCGCGGCGAACAGATTTTGGCGCGGCTTCTCGGCGGGGAAAGCTGTGCACTGGTGACCGACGCGGGCATGCCCGCGATTTCCGACCCGGGCGAAGATTTGGTGAACCTTTGCCACGAACACGGCGTGCAGGTTTGCGCCGTACCCGGCCCGACGGCGTTTGCGACCGCGTTGGCGGTGGCGGGGTTGCCCACCGGGCGGTTTACCTTTGAGGGCTTTTTAAGCACCAATAAGCCGAGCCGTCGTAAGCACCTCGAAAGCCTGCTTTCGGAAGAGCGCACCATGGTGTTTTACGAAGCGCCGCACAAACTGCTTGCGACGTTAGAAGATATGTACGCCGCGTTCGGCGACCGAAAAATCGCACTGGTACGTGAGCTTACCAAAATGCACGAAACGATTGAGCGCACGACGCTTTCCGCCGCGTGCGAAAAATATAAAGAAACGCCGCCGAAAGGCGAGTTTGTGCTCGTGGTTTCCGGCGCAGAACCCCTGCCCGACGCAAAGTGGACGCTTGACGAAGCGGTTGCATTTGCGAAAAAGCAAGTGGAAAAGGGCGTTTCCAAAAACGAAGCCGCAAAAATCGCGGCAAAAGAAAGCGGTATTAAAAAAAGCGATATTTATAAAGCGCTGACACAGTGAGAGGGAAATCTATGGAATATTGGTATTTGTGGGTGCTTTTCGCCGTGCTTTGTTTGGTGACCGTGTTTGTTTTGTATAAAGCTTCCGGCGCTTTGCAGCAGCACAACAACGACAAAAAGCAGCTTTTGGAAGAAATTGACCGCCTAAAAGCGTTAAAAGATAAATTTCAGCACGCCTCGAAGGAAGAAATCGAAGCGTGCGAATCGCGGGAAGTGCTCGACGGTGTGCAGGCGGTTTTGCAAAGCAAAATTGAGCGCGCCGACGACCCGGAAACGTGCTTTTCGACATTTCCGCTGCCGAGTCAGTACCTATATACGCTGTATTATTTTTTGGAAGACAGCGAAACCGCGCTTTCGTTTTTCTTAGGGCATAACGGCGAGCCGCTTTGCTCGTTGGCGTCGCCCGCACTTGCGGCAGTCGGCGAAGAAAAACTTTCCGCTTTGGTGAAAGAGGCATACACGGCTTATAACGCCGACGACGATGTCTCCCGTTTTGACGCGCCGTTTAAAGAAGCATTCGACCGCGCGCGTATCTCAGAGCACTGCAAAACCTATGTGCTCGAAAACCGAGAAACGGTGCTCTCGTAACAAAAAGCCCCGTGCCGAAAAGCACGGGGAAAGTAAAATTTATTTGTCGCTTTTGCGGCCGTCCGCCCCTGCGGCCGGCGGAACTGTGTCCGTGGCGGGGAGCAGAGCGCGAAATTCTTTTTGCAAAATGCGTTCGCTGTTTTCCAAAATCGTTTTGACGCAAAGCGGCTCGGCGGCTTGTTTGCGGGTGG
Source organism: Candidatus Fimenecus excrementavium (assembly GCA_018712805.1). Lineage (GTDB taxonomy): Bacteria > Bacillota > Clostridia > Oscillospirales > Acutalibacteraceae > Fimenecus > Fimenecus excrementavium. The sequence goes on from DVGI01000021.1 coordinate 36,077, forward strand.
ATTTTTCTTGTTTTAAAAATCCGATTTTGACAATACTGTCCATAACGGCGGCGCTTAAAATTTCCGCCGTATCCTGCGGCAGGGTAATCCATTCTTTCGGAATGGCGCCGGTTTCGCCCGCCAAAATCGCGACACGGTAAATGGAAAGCGCAAAATAATCGCGCAGCTTGCCTGACGCCGGTCCGCTTGCCGCGGAAAGCGTGTCGTTGAGCATGACCGCCGCGCGAAACATCGTGCCCAAGCGAAATTCTTTGTCTTGCGCGGTGTCTTTTGCGTCAAATTCTTCGTTAATGGAGCGCCGTGTGTTGCTGACACCCAAAAGATAGTCACAGCTCACGTCGTAAAACGCCGCCGCCTTGCAAATGAACTGCAAGCCGCATTCCCGAATCCCTTTTTCATAGTGGGAAAGCAGCGCGCCGGAAATACCGAGCGCTTCGGCGGCCTCTTTTTGGCTCAAGCCCCGTTCTTTTCGGAGGGTAGAAAGCCGCGCAGAAAATGCTTCGTTCAAAAAAACAGCCCCTTTTATACGGTTTGTATTTTTATTATATCATAAAATTGACAATTTGTATATTGTTAAAAAGGAGTCTTTTATGAAAACCTATCAGCTGCATTTGATTCGCCACGCCATGACCCAGGGCAATTTAGACGGGCAGTATATCGGCCACACCGACATGGAAGCCACGCCCGAGGGGCTTAAGCAAATTGACCAGCTCAAAGAAGAATACGGCGGATACCCCGAGGTGGACGCGGTGTTTTCAAGCCCCTTAAAACGCTGCCTGCAAACGGCGAAACGCATTTACCCCGACAAAGAGCCGATTATTATGGAAGACCTTTCCGAATATGATTTCGGCGAATTCGAAGGCAAAACCGCCGACGAGCTGAAAGACGAAGAAGCGTTTCGCACTTGGCTTGCCGGTACAAGCCCCGAAACGCCCCTGCCGTTCGGCGAAAGTCAGGTCGGGTTCAGCAACCGCGTCTGCGGGGCGCTTGTAAAAATCGTCAACGGGATTATCGAAGCCGGTGTGCCCGGCACGGCGGTGATTACCCACGGCGGTGTGATTATGGCGCTGATGTCCGCGTTTGCTATCCCCGAAGCGCCGCTCCACGAGTGGATGACCCCGAACGCCTGCGGCTATACGCTGCGGATTGACCCGTCGATTTGGATGCGTACAGGAAAATTAGAAGCTTATGCCGAGTGCCCGGCGGTGCCGCTGACCGAAGACCAGGAACGCGCACTTTGGGACTATTATCCCGACGACTTTTTCGACGACAAAGATTAATTTTGTGCGCCTGCCCGCTTTTTGCGCGGCGGGCGATTTTTTGCCAACATATTGCCTATAAATCCGTTCTTTTTTCGCCCGGCTTTTTACGCGCGGGCGGTAAGATTTCGGTTGATAAAACCAAAGAACGGTGATACAATAAACACGAATGGGAAAATCTTGAAAATCAGGAAGGTGATGATCAAATGCAAATGACTTTTCGTTGGTTCGGGCGCGACAAAGACACCGTGACGCTTGAACAGATTCGGCAAATCCCCGGCGTTGTCGGCGTGGTCCCCGCGCTGCACTATCTGCCCGCGGGCGAAGCGTGGCCGCTTGACGATATTTTAAAAATGAAAGCAGAAATCGAAGCGGCGGGGCTTACAATGGAGTGCATCGAAAGCGTCAATGTGCATGAGGACATTAAAATCGGGCTTCCGACGCGCGACAAGTATATTGAAAACTACAAAGAAAGCATCCGCAATCTCTCGAAAGCGGGCGTTAAAGTAATTTGCTATAACTTCATGCCGGTCTTTGACTGGACGCGCACTGACCTTTCAATGGGCATGGGCGACGGCGCGACCTGCCTTTCTTACGACGGCACGCAAATCGAGGGCAAATCCCCCGAGGACATGTTCCGCGAAATCGACGACCGTTCCAACGGTTATGCAATGCCCGGCTGGGAAACCGAGCGCATGGGCGAAATCAAAGAATTGTTCGAGAAATACAAGGGCATTACCGAAGAGGACCTTTGGAAAAATCTGATTTATTTCTTGGAACAGATTATGCCCACCTGTGAGGAATGCGACGTCAAAATGGCAATTCACCCGGACGATCCGCCATGGGGCATTTTCGGCCTGCCGCGGATTATTACGGATATTAAGGCGCTCAAACAGCTGCTGACAGCCGTGCCGAGCAAATATAACGGCATCACGTTCTGCACCGGTTCTTTGGGCGCAAGCCTGCAAAATGATTTGCCGGCGATGATTCGCGAAGTCGGCGACCGTATTTATTTTGCACATCTGCGCAACGTATTGGTTCAAGGTCGTCATTTCAACGAAACCGCCCACGAAAGCGCGACCGGCTCTTTGGATATGTATGAAATCGTGAAAGCGCTTCAGGACGTCGGGTTTGACGGCTATATCCGTCCCGACCACGGCCGAATGATTTGGGGCGAAGTGGCGCGCCCCGGCTACGGGCTTTATGACCGTGCGCTCGGCGCCACCTATTTGAACGGGCTTTGGGAAGCCGTTGCAAAACAGAAAGAGGGTAAATAACATGACACATGAGAATTTAAAAGGCAGAGTAGCCGTTGTAACCGGCGGCGGCGGAGTTTTGTGCGGCGATTTCGCCAAAGCACTTGCGCGCCAGGGTGTTAAAGTTGCGGTTTTGGATTTGAACGAAGCGGCGGCGCAGAAAGTCGTCGATGAAATCACCGCAGCGGGCGGCGAAGCCATTGCGGTCGGCTGCAATGTTCTCGAACCCGAAAGCATGGAAAACGCCCGCAAAATTGTCAATGAAAAGCTCGGCACGTGTGACATTCTGTTAAACGGCGCCGGCGGCAACAATCCGAAAGGCACCACCACCAAAGAAACGCTCGAAGCGGTGGATTTGACCGATAAAGATGAAAACATCAAAACGTTCTTCGATTTGGACCCACAGGGCATTTCATTTGTGTTCAACCTCAACTTCTTGGGCACGCTGATTCCGACCCAGGTTTTTGCGCGCGACATGGCGCAGAAAAAGAACACCTGCATCGTCATGGTCAGCTCCATGAACGCTTACCGTCCGCTGACAAAGATTCCGGCGTATTCCGCGGCAAAAGCGGCGGTCACGAACTTCACCCAGTTTATGGCGGTGCATTTTGCCGATGTAGGCATTCGCGTCAACGCGATTGCGCCCGGTTTCTTCTCGACCAACCAGAACAAAACCCTTTTGTGGAATCCCGACGGCACGCCTACGGCGCGTACCGGCAAGATTTTGGCCGCAACGCCTATGAAACGCTTCGGCGAGCCCGAAGAGCTTGACGGCACGCTGCTGTTCTTGTGCGATGAAGCCTATTCCGGGTTTATTACCGGCACGACCATTCCGGTGGACGGCGGCTTTAACGCATATTCCGGCGTATAAATAAACGGGGCTTTCCCGGAGAGGCGGAAAAGAATGTATTGGTATTTGATTGCACTGATTTGTCTTGTCGTGGCGGTTGTGTTGCTGATTCGCTGTGTGGTGCTGCGCAAAAAAGCGGCGCGCGGGGAAGAACCAACCAAAGAAACGCCGAAATCCGGCGAGACGCTGACAATTATCGAAGGCAAAAGTGAAAAACAGCCGGCTTCCTCCAAAAAGGTGAAGTTGAGCCTTGCTTTCGGCATTTTGTTCCTTGCGCTTACGGAAGCGGCAATTCTTCTCGGCAATCATTTTGCGGTGTGACCGCTTCAAAACACTATTGACGGAGTTGACAAAAATGGAATTACATTTAAAAGAACCCGGCACTTATACCTATGATATGATTTCTCTCGGCGAAATCATGCTGCGTTTGGACCCGGGTGACAGCCGAATCAAATGTGCCCGTTCCTTCCGCGTTTGGGAAGGCGGCGGCGAATATAACGTCGCAAGAGGCCTTCGCCGTTGCTTCGGCATGAAAACGGCGGCTGTGACCGCCCTTGCCGACAACGAAGTCGGTCGCTTGGTGGAGGATTTTATGCTCCAGGGCGGCGTGGACACTTCGCTTATCCAATGGAGAAAATATGACGGCATCGGCAGAACCGTTCGTAATGGCCTCAATTTCACCGAACGCGGCTACGGCGTTCGCGGCGCGGTGGGCGTTTCCGACCGCGGCAACACGGCGGCTTCGCAATTAAAAGCCGGCGACATTGACTGGGACTATATTTTCGGCACGCTCGGCGTGCGTTGGCTGCACACCGGCGGCATTTTCGCCGCGCTGTCCGACACCACGGCGGACGTGGTGATTGAAGCGGTCAAAACCGCGAAAAAATACGGTACAATCGTTTCTTACGACTTAAACTACCGCCCGTCTTTGTGGAAAGACATCGGCGGCAAAGAAAAGGCGCAGGAAGTCAACCGCGAAATCGCAGAATACATTGACGTGATGATCGGCAACGAAGAGGACTTCACCGCCTGCCTCGGTTTCGAGGTCGAGGGCAACGACGCAAACCTCAAATCGTTGAACATTGAGGGCTATTACAAAATGCTCGGCGAAGTCGTGAAAGTCTATCCGAACTTTAAAGTCATTGCCACCACGCTGCGCACGGTGAAAACCGCAACGGTCAATGACTGGAGCGCGATTTGCTATGCCGACGGCAAAGTCTATAACGGACTTTCGCTGCCCGGACTTGAAATTTATGACCGAGTCGGCGGCGGCGACAGCTTCGCTTCGGGCCTTATCTATGGTTTGATAACCACCGGCGACCCGCAGAAAGCGGTCAACTACGGTGTGGCACACGGTGCACTTGCAATGACCACCCCCGGCGACACCTCGATGGCGTCTTTGAAAGAAGTTGAGAACATCATCGGCGGCGCCGGCGCAAGAGTGCAGCGCTGATTTATACCGACAAACAATACAGGAGATGTACGTATGGATAAAGAACAGATTTTACAGAAAATTCAGGACTGCGGCATCGTCGCGGTTGTCCGCGCGGAATCCGTGGATAAAGCAATCCGCATCACCGACGCCTGCATCGAGGGCGGTGTGGCGGCCATTGAACTGACCTTTACCGTGCCGCATGCGGACAAGGTGATTGAAGAATTGGCAACCCGCTATACGCCCGACCAGATTATTCTCGGCGCGGGCACGGTGCTCGACGCAACCACCGCGCGCATCGCAATGCTTTCCGGCGCGCAGTATATCGTAAGCCCCGCGCTGGATCTTGACACCCTGCATTTGTGCAACCGTTACAGAGTACCGATGATGCCCGGCATTATGAGCGTGCGCGAAGGCTTGCTCGCGATGGAAAACGGCGCAGACATTCTGAAAGTATTCCCGGCTGACCTCTTCGGGCCGAAGATTATCAAAGACATTCGCGGGCCGATTCCTTACGCGAAAATGATGCCCACCGGCGGCGTCAATGCGGATAACGTCGGCGAGTGGATTAAGGCCGGCGCTGTCGCGGTCGGCGCGGGGTCCTCGCTTACCGCGGGCGCAAAGACCGGTGACTACAAGCTGATTACCGAGACCGGCAAGCGCTTTGTTGCGAACATCAAGGCGGCGCGTGCCGAGCTTGCGGGCAAATAAGAATATTCAGAATTAAGGGGATAGAACCATGGAAAAAACAGTTTTGATTGAAACCTCCGCACGTCACGTGCACGTCACAAAAGAAACTTTGGAAACGCTGTTCGGCAAAGGCTATCAGCTGACCAAGAAAAAAGACCTTTCCCAGCCCGGGCAGTTCGCCTGTGTGGAGCGCGTACAGGTCATCGGGCCGAAAAACAGCTTCCCGGCAGTTTCCATTCTCGGGCCGGAGCGTTCGGCTGACCAGGTGGAAATTTCCGCTTCCGACGCAAGAACCCTCGGCATTACCGCACCCGTGCGTGAGTCCGGCGACGTTGCCGGTTCCGGTGCGTGCAAGCTGGTCGGCCCGGCGGGCGAAGTCGAACTGAAAGAAGGCGTTATCATCGCCAAAAGACATATACATATGACCCCGGAAGACGCCGAAAAATACGGCCTTTCCGATAAACAGGTTGTTTCCGTTGAAATCAAATCGGCGGAGCGTTCGCTGATTTTCGGTGACACGGTCGTGCGTGTAAGCCCGAACTATGCGCTTGCCATGCACATTGACACCGACGAATCCAACGCCGTTATGGCGCCTGCGGGCACGCTCGGCGTGATTCTGTAAGGGGGCATTTTCATGGAGCAAAAAGCGTATAAGGCGGGCTCTTCGGCGGCTGTTCGTGCCGTGGTGACCTGCGGCGTGTTTGCGGCGATTACCGCCGTCGTGTCGCAGATTTCTTTGCCCATAGGCCCCGTGCCGATTTCCTGCTCGCTGATTGCCGTTTATTTGGCCGGGCTTCTTTTGCCGGTCAAAACCGCTTTTCTTTCGCAGCTTGTGTATTTGCTGCTCGGCGCGGTCGGCGTGCCGGTGTTTGCCGGGTTTCAGTCCGGCGTCGCGCGTTTGGCGGGCCCCACCGGCGGCTATTTGGTTGTATTTCCGTTCGTTTCGCTGCTTGTGGCGGTGATGATGTTGATTTACGACCGCAAGCTTGCGAATAAAACCGCATTTTTGCGCGGGAGCTATATGGCGGCGGCAATGCTGCTTTCTTTGGCCGTTTGCTATGTGGTCGGCACGGCGTGGTATATGGTTTACGCCGGGACTTCTTTCGTGGCGGCACTTTCGCTGACGGCGCTGCCGTTTATTCCGGGCGACCTTGCAAAAATCGTGCTTTGCGCGGTTTTGGCGCTGTCCTTGCGCCCGAGAATTAGAAAAATACTTTTAAGAAAATAAAAAACAGGCGGCAGGTTGTGCCGTCTGTTTTTTTCTCTCGATTGCAAACCGCGAAAAGTTGTGGTATATTGAAGCTATAATCAGAAAGGGGGAGTCGTTGTGCGGCTTCTTGGAAAACGATGGATTGCGCTCACGCTGGCTGTGCTTTTAACCGTCGGTATTTTTGCCTATGTTATGGGTGGCATCAATGCGCCCTCGGCGGCGAACCGATACCGCACCACGCTTGCGCACGGCGGCGAAGCGCTTTGGCGCGGGCTTTCCGGAATTGTGCAACGAAGCACAAATTACACCGGCTACACACCCCTTGCCGACATTCCCGAAACCGAAAACGGCTATGTGCCGCAGGGCTATTGTTATTGCGAGGCGGCAGACGCCTATATCATTTCCTATTATCACGACAAAGACGCTTCTGTTTTGTCTATGGTGGACGCGCAAACCGGCAAACGGCAGAAAACCGTTGTGCTCCACCAAAATGACGGCACCCCGTTTACCGGTCACGCCGGCGGTGTGGCAGATGATGATACCTATGTTTACATTTGCGACGGCAACACGATTTACCGCATTTCGCTCGAACGCCTGCAAACCGCTTCCGACGGTGCGCCGGTCATGCTGACCGAATCCATCGTGACTGACGTGAAGTGCTCTTATATCGGAACAGACGGCGAATATTTATATGCCGGCGAGTTTTACACCTATTATTCCGACGGGCGTTATGACACAGACCCCACGCATCATATGCAGGTTTCCACGACCGAATTGAGTTTTGCGCGCTGCAACGCCTATGCGCTTTCGGAAATTGAGAACGCGTTTGCCAAAACGCCCGAAACCACGGTCACGCCGACAATGTCGTTCACCGTGCCGAACCGTGTCCAGGGATTTACGCGGCTTTCCGACGGGCAGTTTGCGCTGAGCGTTTCCTACGGGCGCAACACCGATTCCTGGCTTTACACTTACGCGGACGTAACGAAAGGGGAGCCCGCGTATTATCTCACTTACCCCGACCGTGATGTGCCGGTCTATTCGCTTTGCAGAACGGATATCACCGCGCGGCTTCGTCTCCCGCCGCTTTTAGAGGGCATTGACACAAAAGACGGCAAAGTGACCGGCATTTTCGAATCCGGCGCCGAGAAATATAAAAACGGTAAATTTATTTTAAACAGCATTTGTGAATTTGAATAATTAGATATAAAAGCAACGGGCAAAGAAATTTTCTTTGCCCGTTGTTTATTTACTATTTTCACCGAATATGAACCACTTCGCCGGAGGTGACAATCTTTTCGCCCTCGGCTGTGTCGACAACCAGCCCGCCGTTCGGTGCAATGTCCAAAACGCGCGCGTCGTAGCTTTCTTCCGGCAAAATGACGCGCACCATCTGCCCGAGCGTCGCCGAGCAGGCTTTTAAACGGTCAATGACCTCTTTGTTGTCCTCGGTGAGTGCGTTTGTCCGCTGAATGTAGCGGTCCATGTTGTGCACAAGCTCCACGCAAAGCTCGTTGCGGTCGATTTCACCTTGGTAAAATTCGGAAATCGCGCCCGCGACACAGGCAACGTCGTCCGGGAACGCGCCCGGCTGAACGTTCAGCCCCACACCGACTACAACATATTTCGGGCGGTTGTTGACGTTGACGATTTCGCACAAAATCCCGCAGAGTTTTTTGCCTTCATACAACACGTCGTTCGGCCATTTGACCGTGGTTTCGAGCCCGAACATATTATAAAGCGTGTCGCGGACGGCAAGCCCCGCAAGCGGGGAGATTAAATCCATATTTTTTTCGTTGCCGTGCAGCTCATAAACCGGCGTAACGTAAATGCCCGTGCCCTTCGGCGAGCAAAACGTCCGCCCGAGCCTGCCGCGCCCGGCGGTTTGGCAGTCTGCCACAATCAGCGCGCCCGCGCCTTTACCCTCGTTGCAGAGCTTTTTGGCAACGGTGTTGGTGGATTCGGTTTCCGGGAAAAACTGCACCCGGCGTTTGACTTTATATTGCCGCAGTTGATAAATCAGATTTTTTTCAGTCAGTTCGCGTACCATAGGTTTCCTCTCACTATTTTATACTTTTTAGTTGATTTTTTTTCGACTTTCCTTTACAATGAAAACTGCAATAAATTATATACTATTTGCGCACGGCAATCAAGTGCGGAGGTGTAAACTTTTATGGAACTGAAAACCGCGGAGCTCTATAAAAGCTTCGGTGAAAAAGCGGTGCTGCGGGGCGTTTCTTTTTCGGTGACCGGCGGGCGTGCGCTCGGTATTTTGGGCCGAAACGGCGCCGGCAAAACCACAACCATTCGAATTATTATGCAGGTCTTTTCCCCCGACAGCGGCGAAGTGCTTTTAGACGGGCAGCCGATGACGCCGGGAAAAGTCAAAATCGGCTATTTACCCGAAGAACGCGGTATGTACCCGAAAAAGTCGGTCATGCAGCAGCTTTTGTATTTCGGCATGCTCGCGGGGCTTAAAAAACGCGAAGCGGCCGCGAATGCCGACCGCTTGCTGGAACGACTGGAAATGACCGAATACCGCGACAAACGACTGGATACGCTCTCGAAAGGCAACCAACAAAAAATCCAGCTGGTTGCAACGCTCATTGCCGACCCCGATATTATCATTTTGGACGAGCCGTTTTCAGGCCTCGACCCGGTGAATGCAATGCTACTGAAAGATTTGGTGCGTGAACTCATCGCCAAAGGGCGGATTGTGCTTTTTTCCAGCCACCAGATGAATTACATAGAAGAGTTTTGCGACGATATTGCTATTTTGAACGGCGGCAAGATTGTGCTTTCCGGCGACATCGGGGAAATTAAGCGAAGCTTTGACCGCCGGACGATTTTGCTTTCCGGCAAGGAACTGCAAAAAATCGATGCGTTTTTAACCGCACAGGCGCTTCCCTTTGTTTCGGCGCACGAAATTACAGACGGCAAGGTCGCCGTGACCTTGCGCGCGCCGCAGGATAAAGAAGCGCTTTACAAAGCGTTGGAGCCGCTCGCGGGAAGCGTGGACGCGTTCGTTGTCAAAGAACCCACGCTCAACGAGATTTTTGTGCATTACACGGAGGGCGCGATATGAAACAGTTTCGTCATATTTTCAGCTTTGAATATAAAAGCTATGTGTGCAACAAGGTTTTTGTCGCTTTGACAGTGATTTCGATTTTGTTTATGGCGGTTGTGCTGTTTTTTCCGCGATTTTCTGCCGGAAAAGATATTTCGCTTCCGTCGATTTCCGACACCGCCCCGAAAACGATTGCGATAGCAAGCACCTGTTCCGACAGCGCAAAAGACGTCGCCGGATATTTGCAACCCGGGCTTCCAAAAGCCACTTTGACCGCAGTCGAAACCGATTTGGATACGTTAAAAGCAAGCGTTGCAGACGGTACTTATGACGCTGCCGTGCTGCTCGAAAGCCCGACGCAGTATAAATACATCACCCAAACCGGTGCGCTGACGGACAACACCTCTTACACCATCAGCGAAATGCTGACCGTGCGAAGACAATATGCGACGATGGCGCAATACGGCTTAACCGGGCAAGAGGCGCAAAGCGTGATGACCGCCGCCGTGACCGCCGAACCGGTCGTGCTCGGCAACGACCAAAGTCAAAGCTTTTTCTACACCTATATTTTAATGTTTTTATTGTATTTTGCTGTGATGATGTATGGCCAGTTTGTCGCGCAAAGCGTCGCCGTCGAGAAAAGCTCGCGCGCAATGGAGTTGCTGATTACCTCGGCAAAGCCGGTCAATTTGATGTTCGGCAAGGTGCTCGGCTCCGGCGCGGCGGGGCTTACACAGCTTGTATTGCTCCTCGGCAGTGCGTTCACCTTTTACAGCGTCAACAAATCTTACTGGGCGTCCAACATGGTGATTGAATCCGTTTTCGGCATGCCGCTTCGGATGATTCTTTACACGGTTTTGTTCTTTGTTTTGGGCTTTTTGCTGTATTCTTTCCTCTACGGCGCTTTGGCGTCGCTTGCAAGTCGGCTTGAAGACGTCAACACGCTGATTATGCCGGTGACGTTTTTGATGATTATCGCGTTTATGGTGACGATGTTCTCGATGGTCGGCGATGTCGACAGCCCGCTGATGAAAGTCGCGTCCTATATCCCGTTTACGTCGCCGCTCGCGATGTTTACCCGCATTGCCATGGGTCACGTTGAAACAGTCGAAATTGTGATTTCTGTCGCGATTTTGCTGCTTTCTACCGTGGGTGTCGGCTATCTTGCCGCCGCGATTTACCGCATCGGCGTTTTGATGTACGGCAAGCCCCCGAAGTTTAACGAACTGTTGCGCGCGCTTCGCAACAACCGGGCAAAAAAGATTTAAAAATTTCCAAAAAAGTGTTGACAACGCGCTTTTACGGTGTTAGTATACTTTAAACCGCGAAATTCAGCGGAATAAAACGAAAGGAAAAAAGCAAATGTCTAAATTCGTCTTTACAGCCGAATACTTTTACTTTTACTTTACCAACTTTTTTGGCAAGGTTTTTTCGAGTTTCGCTGTAAAAGAGTTCGTTTGCTGATTTTCCGCGCAATTTTGTAAAACAGCTCCGCAGTGAAACGCACTGCGGAGTTTTTTATTATGTTGAAACGTAAAACGAAGGAGTAAAACAGTATGGTAGTTATCTTAAAAGACCACGCAGAACAGAAAAAGGTCAAAAACTTAACAGACTGGCTTGAAAATCAGGGCCTGTCGGTGCACACCGTCAAAGGGCAGTACCAAACCATCTTGGGCCTCATCGGCGACACCAGCAAAGTCGACATTGACTTAATCCAAGGGCTTGACATCGTTGAAAACGTCAAGCGTATTTCCGAGCCTTATAAAAACGCTAACCGTAAATTCCACCCGGACGACACCGTTATTGACGTGAACGGTTACAAAATCGGCGGCGGCAATTTCCAATATTTCGCCGGTCCCTGCTCGGTCGAAAGCCGTGAACAGATTTTGACGATTGCCCGAGCGGTGCAAAAAGCGGGCGCGAACATTCTGCGCGGCGGCGCGTTCAAACCGCGTACTTCGCCTTACGCGTTCCAAGGCATGCGTGCCGAAGGACTGGAACTTCTTTTGGAAGCGAAAAAAGAAACCGGCATGCCGATTGTTACCGAAATCATGGACGCTTCGCACCTGCCGTTGTTTGAAGACGTTGATATTATTCAGGTCGGCGCACGCAATATGCAGAACTTCGAACTGCTCAAACAGCTCGGCCGAATTGACAAGCCGATTTTCTTAAAACGCGGGCTTGCCGCCACCTTGCAGGAGTTCTTGATGAGCGCCGAATACATTATGGCGGAAGGCAACCAAAAGGTCATTCTTTGCGAACGCGGTATCCGTACTTTCGAAACCGCCACGCGCAACACGCTCGACCTTTCCGCTGTGCCGATGCTCAAAGAAATGTCACACCTGCCGGTTGTCGTGGACCCGAGCCACGCCTGCGGCATTGCAAGGATGGTCAAACCGATGGCGTTCGCTGCGGCGGCTTGCGGCGCGGACGGCTTAATGATTGAAGTCCACAACGACCCCGCCCACGCTTTGTGCGACGGCCCGCAGGCGCTCACCCCCGAACGCTTCGCCGAGGTCACCGCGGGCGTTGCGAAAATCCGTGAAGCTGTCAAGGGGGCTTAAACTATGAGAATCGGCATTGTCGGCTTAGGCCTTATCGGCGGCTCGCTCGCTAAGGCACTCAAATACAATACGGAACACGAAGTGCTGGGCACGGACGTTGACCGCGGCGTGCTGCTCAAAGCAAAACTGTTGGGCGCGGTCGACGACGAATTGCTGCCCGAACAGCTTCCTTCTTGTGATTTGGTGATTACCGCGCTTTATCCGCAGGATACGCTCGATTACATCACCCAACACGCGCAAAGCTTTAAAAAGGGCGCTATTGTGATGGATTGCTGCGGCGTGAAACGTGTGATTTGCGAAACGCTTTGGCAGTGCGCCAAAGAAAACGGCTTCCTCTTTTACGGCGCGCACCCGATGGCGGGTCTGCATTTCTCCGGCTTTGCTTATTCCGACGTGCATATGTTCTCGAACGCGTCGATGATTTTGCTGCCGCCCGATAACGCGGACATCAACGATTTGGCGAATTTGAAACATTTGTTTTTGTCGATTGGTTTTACCAATATCCAAATTTCCACGCCCGAAGAGCATGACCGCATTATCGCCTATACGTCTCAGCTTGCGCACGTGGTCTCGAACGCTTATGTGAAAAGCCCCCAAGCGCAGGTGCACAACGGCTTTTCTGCGGGCAGTTACAAAGATTTGACCCGTGTTGCGAAACTCAACGCCGATATGTGGACCGAGTTGTTTTTAGACAATGTCGATAATCTTACCGAAGAGCTCGACGGCTTGATTGAAAATTTGCAGCAGTACAGCCGTGCTTTGCACGAGAAAGACGCCAAAACGCTCCACGCGCTTTTGAAAGCGGGCAGCGACCGCAAAGAAAAAATCGACGGGCAATACCGCAACTGACAGGGGAGTATGTTATGCAAACCGTAAAAGTGCAGGCAAGCACGGATTATACCATTTATATTGAAAGCGGGCTTTTGAAACAGGCGGGCGAATACCTGCGCGCTGTAACGGAAGCGAAAACCGCCGTCATTGTCACCGACGACGTTGTAAACGGGCTTTATGCCGATACGGTGGAAGCCTCGTTAAAACAAACCGGCTTTGCGACGCTGCGCTTTGTGTTCCCGAACGGTGAAGCCTCCAAAAACCTCACCGTTTACGGCGAAGCGTTGGAATTTTTCGCGGCAAACCACGTTACGCGCACCGACTGCGTCGTGGCGCTCGGCGGCGGCGTGGTCGGTGACCTTGCGGGCTTCGCGGCGGCGACCTATCAGCGCGGGATTGACTATGTGCAAATCCCCACAACGCTGCTAAGCTGTGTCGATTCTTCCGTCGGCGGCAAAACCGCGGTAGATTTAAAAGGCGGCAAGAATTTGGCGGGCGCTTTTTATCAGCCGAAGCTGGTGCTTTGCGATTACAGCACGCTTTCGACGCTTACCGACGCGCAGTTTGCCGACGGCATGGCGGAGGTCATTAAATACGGCATGATTTTTGACCGCGCCTTTTTGGATTTTCTATTAGAAAACGAAGCAAAAGACAACCTTGAAACCGTGATTACCCGCTGCGTTACGCTCAAGCGCGACGTCGTCGAACAAGACGAACAGGACCACGGCAAACGCGGACTTTTGAATTTCGGGCACACGCTCGGCCACGCGATTGAAGGGTGCAGCGATTTTTCGATAACCCACGGCAGCGCGGTAGCTGTCGGTATGGTGCTCGCTTCCCGCGCGGCTTATAAAATGAACGTGAGCAAAGCGGACGAAACAAAGCTTCTTTGCAAGCTTCTTCAAAAATATCATTTGCCGATGCAAACGGATTACAGCGCCGAGGCGCTCACCTCCCGTGCGCTTTCCGACAAAAAACGCGCCGGCGACCGCATCACGCTGATTTTGCCGGAAGAAGCGGGCAAATGCGTGCTGTATCCGATTTCCACCGACCGCCTTTTGGACTTTACAAAACAAGGACTGAACGCATGAACATTCGATTAACGCCGGCAAAACTGCACGGCACGCTCCCTGCGATTTCGTCCAAATCCGACGCGCACCGCGTGCTGATTGCAAGTGCACTTGCCGAAAAACCGACCAAAATGCTTTGCAATATTGTGTCTGACGACATTCACGCAACCGCCGCGTGCCTTGCGGCGCTCGGCGCCAAAGCGGAATTTTCCGACGGCGTGATTACCGTGTACCCGAACGCCTGCGAAACGCCGAAAGACGTGTCGCTCGACTGCGGCGAAAGCGGTTCGACCCTGCGGTTTTTACTGCCACTGGTTTCCGCGCTCGGCAAAAACGGTACGTTTATAGGGCACGGCCGGCTGCCCAACCGTCCGGTCACCCCGTTGCGTGAAGCGATGGAAGCCCACGGCGTGCGCTTTCCGCAAAAAGAGCAGTTCCCTTTAAAAACCGAGGGGCAGCTCTCGGCGGGGGAATACACCCTGCGCGGCGACGTCAGCTCGCAATATATCACGGGGCTTTTGTTTTCTTTGCCGCTTTTAGAAAAGGACAGCACCTTAACCCTTTTGCCGCCGGTGGAATCGCTCCCTTATATCCGAATGACCTTGCACACCCTTCGTGTGTTCGGCATTGAAATTGAAGAGACCGAACAAGGCTTTGTCATTCCGGGAAAGCAGCACTTCCGCTCGCCCGGGGAAATCACCGTTGAGGGCGACTGGTCGAACGCGGCGTTTTTCTTGGTTGCCGGTGCGCTGGGCGACAGCGTGACGGTGACGGGGCTGCGGCAAGATTCGGAACAAGGCGACAAAGCGATTGTGCGCCTGCTTTCCGAAATGGGTGCAAAAGTGGAAATTCGCGGCGACGCTGTCACGGTTTCGCCGGCAGAACTCCACGGGATTCCGATTGACGGCGCGAATATTCCCGACCTTGTACCGGTGCTTTCCGTCGCGGCAGCTGCCGCAAAAAGCGGCGTGACGGTTATTTCCAACGCCGCGCGCCTGCGGTTAAAAGAATGTGACCGCCTTTCTGCCGTGAACGACTGTCTTACCAAACTCGGTGCGGCAGTTTCGGAAACCGACGACGGGTTGGTGATTTGGGGCGGCGACCCCTTACACGGCGGGCAGGTCTCGTCTTATAACGACCACCGCATGGCCATGGCAACGGCGGTCGCTTCGATTGCTGCGGACGGCCCTGTGGTTGTCCACGACGCGCAAGCGGTGAAAAAATCCTATCCGCATTTCTTTGAAGATTTTAATAAACTGGGAGGAAAAGCAGATGTCCTCAATTCTGACAGGTAAACATATTCAGGTTTCGGTGTTCGGCCAGTCTCACTCCAAAGCGATCGGCGCCGTGATTGACGGGCTTCCGGCGGGCGTAAAAATCGACAGCGAAAAAGTCGCCGCGTTTATGCGCCGCCGCGCACCGGGCAACACGAAATATTCGACCAAACGCCGCGAAGCGGACGAGCCCGTTGTGCTTTCCGGCCTTGTGGACGGCGTAACCTGCGGCGCACCGCTCGGCTTTTTGATTGAAAACACCAATACGCGCTCGAGCGATTACGACAACCTGCGCGCCGTGCCCCGACCGGGCCACGCGGATTACCCCGCCAATGTGCGTTACGGCGGCTATCAGGACGTCGCCGGCGGCGGTCATTTTTCCGGCCGGCTCACCGCGCCGCTTTGCTTTGCGGGCGCCGTTTGTCTGCAAATTTTAGAGCAAAAAGGCGTGAAAGTGCAGGCGCATATTTATGAGCTTGCCGGCGTGCGGGATATTCCCTTTGACCCGATTACAATTACCGACGCGCGCCCCGGTGAAAAGGTGTTTCCGGTCATTTCCGACGCTTGCGGCGAAGAAATGAAGGCTGAAATTGAAAAAGCGCGGATGTCGGCGGACTCCGTCGGCGGCATTGTTGAATGTGCGGTGACCGGTATGCCCGCAGGGCTTGGTGACCCGATGTTTGACGGTGTTGAAAATCAGCTTGCGCGCAATATTTTCGGTGTTCCCGCCGTGAAAGGCTTGGAATTCGGCAACGGCTTTGCCTGCGTCAAACTGCGCGGCAGTCAAAACAACGACCCTTATACCATTGATGAAAACGGTAAAATCGTTACCACCAGCAACAACAACGGCGGTATTTTGGGCGGGATTACCTCCGGCATGCCGATTTTGTTCCGCGTAGCGGTCAAGCCGACCTCCTCGATCGGCAAAGAACAGCAAAGCGTCAACCTGAACACCATGCAGCCGGAAAAATTGATCGTCCACGGCAGACATGACCCGTGTATCGTGCCGCGTGCCGTGCCGGTGATTGAAGCGGTTACGGCAATTACCATGCTCGACATACTCGGATTTTAACGGAGGGATTTTATGGATATTCAAGAGTTGCGCGCCCAGATTGACCGAATTGACGAAAAATTGGTGCCGCTGTTTTTAGAGCGTATGGGCGTTTCGTTAAAGGTCGCGGAATATAAGGCGGAAAATCATCTGCCGGTGCTTGACCGCGCGCGCGAACGTGCGCTTTTAAAGAAAGTGTCCGAAAAAACCGACGACCCCGATTTACAGCTTTATACAAGACTGCTGTATTTGTCGATTATGGGGCTTTCCCGGTCTTACCAGCACAAACAGCTCGACAAAAATGAGACGACGCTCGAAGAAAAACTGCGCGCCGCGATAAAAGCTTCCGACAAAAAGGATTTGCCGCAGGACGCCGTTGTCGCCTGCCAAGGGGTGGAGGGCGCTTACTCTTCGCTTGCCTGCGCGCGGCTTTTCAAACAGCCGGATATTTTGTTTTTCCAAAACTGGGAGGGCGTTTTCACGGCTGTGCAGGAAGGGCTTTGCCAATACGGCATTTTGCCGATTGAAAACAGTACCGCCGGCTCCGTCAACCAGGTTTATGACTTAATGAACCGCCACAATTTTTATATTGTCCGCAGCATTCGCCTGCGTGTCGAGCACACCTTGCTTGCCAAAAAGGGCGTTAAGCTTTCGGAAGTGCGTGAAATCTTTTCACACGAACAGGCAATTCAGCAGTGCAGCGCATTTTTAGAGGGCTTGAAAGGCGTCAAAGTGACCGTTTGTGAAAATACGGCGGCCGCCGCCAAATGCGTGGCAGAAAGCGACCGGCGCGACATTGCGGCCATTTCTTCGAAAGACTGTATGGCGCTTTACGGGTTGGAGGCACTCGGCGAGAGCATTCAGAACAATTCCAACAACTATACGCGGTTTATCTGCATCGGCAAACAGCCGGAAATTTTCCCCGGCGCAAACAAAACGAGCCTGATGCTTACCCTTCAGCACAAACCCGGCGCGCTTTATGACGTGCTGTCGCGGTTTTACGCGCTCGATATTAACCTACTAAAGCTCGAAAGCCGTCCCAAACCGGGCAGCGATTTTGAATTTGTATTTTATTTTGATATTGAAGCGTCGGTCTATTCCGAAGACTTCTTCCGCATGCTTTCCGAGCTTCAGGAATCCTGTGAACAGTTCAGCTATCTCGGCAGCTACACCGAAATTGTGTAAAAAGAAAATACAAAGCGAAGTTAATTTTTTGTTTACAAAACGTTCAACAAATGGCTATTGTATCGAAATAATTTGCCGATATACTAAAGACATCAAATCAAGAGAGAGCATTTCTTGAGGCGATACAAACAGATTACCCCCTCTGTTTGGAAGAACTTTTTCATTTCTCCCCCTTTCTTTTAACAAAAGAGAAAAAAGCCGCCTGATTCCCCCTCAGGCGGTCTTTTTCTTTTTATTTTCCTTTTTTATGAATAAGAAAAACGCCGGATGCATTGCACCCGGCGTTTTTTGTGTTGGATTAATATTTGCAGAGGTAATTGTCGATTTCCCAACCGGTAACCTTGTTGCGATAATGACGCCACTCGCGAAGTTTGCCTTCGAGATATTTCTCGTAAACGTGTTCGCCGAGGGTCTCTTTGATGAACGGATCTTTCTGGAATTCGACCATCGCTTCTTCCAAAGAACCGGGCAGGCTGTCAATGCCTTCCGCTTCCAGTTCTTTCGAAGACATCGCGAAGATGTTCTTGTTGGTGCCTGCGGGTGCTGCGAGGTTCTGTTTGATACCGTCGAGGCCGGCTGCCAAGCAAAGCGCCATTTCAAGATAGGGGTTGCAGGACGGGTCGGGGCTGCGAAGCTCAATACGCGTGCCCATGCCGCGTGCCGCAGGAACACGAATCAAAGAGGAACGGTTCGAAGCGGACCAAGCGATGTAAACCGGTGCTTCATAGCCGGGAACCAGACGTTTGTAAGAGTTGACCAGCGGGTTAGCAACGGCGGTAATCGCTTTCACGTGTTTGAGAACACCGGCGATGAAGTGCATTGCGGTTTCGCTGAGGCCCAGTTCTGCGTCGGGGTCATAGAACGCGTTTTTGCCGTCTTTCATCAAAGACATGTTGGTGTGCATACCGGAACCGTTGATGCCGTAAACGGGCTTCGGCATGAACGTTGCGTGCAGGCCGTGACGGCGAGCATAGGTTTTAACAACATGTTTAAAGGTAACAACGTTGTCTGCGGTTTTCAGCGCTTCGTCAAAACGGAAGTCGATTTCGTGCTGACCCTGTGCCACTTCGTGGTGGGAAGCTTCAATTTCAAAGCCCATTTCTTCCAGCGCCAAGCAGATATCGCGGCGGCACTGTTCGCCCTGGTCGGAGGGACCCATATCGAAATAGCCCGCGACGTCGCCGGTCTTGGTGGTCGGGTTGCCTTCTTCATCCAACTGGAACAGGAAGAATTCGCATTCCGGACCGACGTTGAACGTATAGCCCATGTCTGCGGCTTCTTTAATGACTTTTTTCAAAACGTTTCTCGGGTCGCCGAGGAATGGGGTTTTGCCGTCTGCGCAATAGACATCGCAAATCATGCGCGCAACGCGGTCTTTCCACGGCAGGATGACGAAAGAATCATAATCCGGGCGGAGATACATGTCGGATTCATTGATGCGAACATAGCCCTCAATCGAGGAACCGTCGAACATGCATTTATTGTCCAGTGCTTTTTCGAGCTGGCTTTGGGTAATCGCAACATTTTTCAACTGACCGAAAATATCCGTGAACTGCAGACGGATAAACTGCACATCTTTCTCTTTTGCGATTCGCAAAACATCTTCTTTGGTGTAACCCATTTGAATGACTCCCTTCAAAAATAAAAAAAGACAACGAGACCTTTTTAAAGACCTCGTTGTCTTCCGTATGCCACTATTATAGCAGTCCGCAAACAAAAGTCAATAAAAAAAACAACATTTTTTCCTTTTTGTCGCATTGAACAAAAACCGATTTATATTGTTTCGGCGGCTTTGTCGGTTTTATAAAGAAAAAATCAAGTTATTTCCATTACTTCCATAACAGAATTTGGAGCGTGAAATCCGCTTGACGGTTTGCTATAATGACACCACACACATCCGGCGCTTTGCCGGACAAGGAGGTATTTGTGTGAAAAAAACAACCAAACGAATTTTAACTTTGTGTCTTACGCTGTCTTTGCTGCTGCTTTGCGCCCTGCCCGCATTCGGCGCGGACGCAAACAGCAAGGCGGGCACGGTTCGGATTACATCCGGCAGCTTGAATGTGCGTGCACAGGCGAGCACTTCGTCCTCGGTCATTTCCTCTTTGTATAAAGGGGAGACCGTAACCCTCCTGCAAAAAAGCGGGAGCTTCTGGAAAGTGGAGTACGCGCAAGGCCGCTACGGCTATGTTGCGGCAAGCTATATTGACGAAGTCCCCGGCAGTTACGCCGCCACCGTCCGCACGTCCAGCGGCAACTTAAATGTCCGCACGGGCGCTTCCACCGCATACAGCGTAAAAACGTCGCTGCCGAGCGGCAGGGTCGTCGTTGTGCTTTCGCAGTCCGGCGGCTGGGCGAAAATCCTGTATAACGGGAAAAGCACAGGTTATGTGAGCGCGGCTTATCTGCAAACTGCCTCTTCGGGCTCGAACGGCTATGCGGCGATTAAACTTTCCGTTGTCAGCTTCAAGCAAAACGATTCCCGCTGGTCGGGGATTAAAATCGGTACCCAGGGGGATACCATCGGTTCTTCCGGCTGTACCACCACAGCGCTCGCAATGACCGAAAGCTTCCGCACCGGCACAACCATTACACCGGCGGGCATGGTGTCCAAACTCACCTATGCGCCGGCAGGGTGGCTTTACTGGCCGTCCAACTATGTGACGACCACCGATGGCACCAATTATTTGCAGACAATTTACAACTTGCTCAAAAGCGGCAAACCCGCGATTTTGGGTGCCAAGAAATCTTCCGGCTCGCAGCACTGGGTTGTCGTGACCGGCTTTGTCGGCGGCGCGCTTTCCGCGGCAAATTTCACAATCAACGACCCCGGTTCCAACACAAGAACCACGCTTTCCGCCTTTTTAAATGCCTATCCGAATTTCTACAAATTGGCATACTATAAATAACAGCGGCAAAGTAAGCGAAACGGCAGGGAATTCCCTGCCGTTTTTTCTTTTCTTGCAATGCCCAAATCGATTGACGGGAGCGGCAAAATCTTTTATAATTTTCTTAAACCCCGGCGAAGTTTTATTCTAATGTTTATAAATGTATATATAAGATGAAATGAAGCGGAGAAAACAAAAATGGCACAAGAAGTCACCCGAAAAGACATTTGGTTCTCGTCCGAAGGCACCGATTGCGCCGCCTGGCTGTATGTTTCAGACACGGGAAAGCAGCCGGTTATCGTTATGGCGCACGGGCTCGGCTCCACAAGGGACATGCGCTTAGACGCGTTTGCCTCCTCCTTTGCCGAAGCGGGTTTCGCCTGTTTTCTGTTCGATTACCGGAACAACGGCGACAGCAAAGGCGATAAGCGCTATCGGGTAAACGTCAAAGAACAGCTCGAAGACTGGAACAACGCCGTAGACTTTGTCAAAACGCTTGACAATATCGATACGGACCGTCTGTTCTTGTTCGGAACGTCTTTCAGCGGCGGGCACGTGATGACGCTTTCTGCAAAACGAAACGACATTCGCGGCACGATTGCCCAGTGCCCTTATACAGATACATTCGCGTCTGTGTTCGCCGTTCCCGCTGTGACAAGTCTGAAACTGGTTTTAACGCTTTGTGCCGATTGCGTTACAAGGCTGTTCGGGCACAAAATCATGGTGCCGCTTGCAGGCAAACCGAACGAACGGGCGCTGATGGTGGCGGAAAACTATACCTATTATCTCGACCTGATGGCGGGAAACAGCAAAACCTTCCGTAACATCACTCCCGTGGAAACGGTGCTCGAATTTTTCAAATACCGCCCCGGGAAATATGCGAAAGATATTCGCACGCCGATTTATTATGCCGTGTGCGCAAAAGACGAGGTCGCGCCCGCGAAAAAAACGCTGGAATACGCAAAGCAAAGCCCATTGGGCACCATTAAGTTATATGACTGCGGCCATTTTGACATTTACGGAAGCCCCTATTTTGAAGAGGCGAGTGCGGATTATATAAACTTCTTTCAAAGTCTGACAGCTCAAAAATAGGCGGCGCGCAAAAATCCGAAAATCGCTTGACTTTCCGCAAGAAGTTTGCTATAATTACAAACCGCTGTAAAATAATTATCGCGTTTTACAGCTCCTTCCCGCAGGTAAATTTGAAATGAAGTCTGCGGGCGAAAGTCCATAAGGAGGTGCAAAAAGAATGTCTAAGTATGAAGCAGTTGTTGTCCTCTCCGTGAAAAACGGCGACGAGGCAACCCAGAGCCTGGTGGCAAAGTTCAAGGCTCTTGTCGAAGCGAACGGCACTCTCGAAAGCGTTGATGAATGGGGCAAGAGAAAGCTTGCTTACGAAATCGACGACGAGGCCGAAGGCTATTATGTTCTCTTCAACTTCGAAAGCGAACCGGCTTTCCCGGCGGAATTTGAGCGTATTGCCAACATTACCGACGGCGTGCTGCGTTCCCTTGTTGTGAAGCAGTAATCGGAGGGAAAAAGCATGTTAAACTGTGCAATTATTATGGGCCGCCTGACGGCTGACCCCGAGCTTCGCACGACCGGTAACGGCACTTCGGTCACTTCTTTCTCTGTCGCGGTGGACCGCTCGTTTGTCCGCGCGGGTGAAGAAAGACAGACCGATTTTATCAATGTGGTCGCCTGGCGGCAGACCGCAGAATTTGTTACCAGATATTTTCACAAAGGTTCCATGATTGCGGTTCAAGGTTCGATTCAGACCCGCAATTATGAGGACAAAAACGGCAATAAACGCACCGCAGTCGAAATTGTGGCAAACAACGTTTCCTTCTGCGGCAGCAAAGCGGAATCCGGCACTTCTTCGGCGCCGGCGGCTTCCCGTCCCGCGCCCGCTTATCAGGGCGGCAATACGGACGGCTTCTCGGTGCTTCCCACGTCTGATGACGACGCGTTCCCGTTCGGCGGAAGCGATGAGGACGACGGCCTGCCGTTTTAACGGATATTGATTTTGAATAAGGAGGATTTACAATGGCTTACGATAAAGCACAGGGCGGACGCCCGATGAACAGAAAACGCAAAAAAGTTTGCTCTTTCTGTGTGGAAAAAGTAGATAAGATTGATTATAAAGACGCGGCAAAACTGCGCCGCTATACTTCTGAACGCGCAAAGATTCTTCCCCGCCGTGTAACCGGCACTTGCGCTTATCATCAGAGAGAGCTCACCACGGCTATCAAACGTGCAAGAGCGATCGCCATTCTGCCCTACACTGCGGACTAACCTGTTTTCAGGCGGTTCCACGGCAGAATCCCGTTCGCCCGCTGTGGCGCAACACACCAAAAAGGGCGACCTTCGGGTTGCCCTTTTTCAACTTTGCAAGGGTTTTGCATATTTTTGCGCCCGAATAGGGAAATCGTGAATAAAAATTGCATAAAACCGGCTTCGGATTGTATATTTATAATATCCAATCTGCCGAATATTGAATAAATATTCAAAAAGCACTTGATTTTATGCGAAAAAGGCGTATAATCACAGCAGAACAAAAAACACGAATCCGGGAGGTTCTTCATTATGAAAAAAGATATTAAAAAAGTGGTTCTTGCCTATTCCGGCGGCCTGGATACTTCTATTATCATTCCGTGGCTGAAAGAAAACTACAACAACTGCGAAGTCATTGCCGTTTCCGGCGACGTCGGTCAGGGCACCGAGCTTGACGGGCTCGAAGAAAAGGCTCTGAAAACCGGCGCTTCCAAGCTGTATGTTTTGGACCTCAAAAAGGAATATGTGGAAGATTACATTTGGCCGTGCTTGAAAGCGGGCGCGGACTATGAAACCTATCTGCTCGGCACTTCCCACGCGCGTCCCTGCATCGCCAAAGGCTTGGCGGAAATCGCTAAAAAAGAGGGCGCCGACGCGATTTGCCATGGCTGCACCGGCAAGGGTAACGACCAGGTGCGTTTCGAGCTGACGCTCAAAGCGCTTGCGCCGGAAATGGAAATCATCGCCCCCTGGCGGGAGTGGAATATCAAATCCCGTGAAGAGGAAATCGAATATGCCGAAGCGCATAACATTCCGCTGAAAATCAACCGCGAGACCAACTATTCCAAAGATAAAAACGTGTGGCACCTGTCGCATGAAGGTTTGGACCTCGAAGACCCGGCGAACGAGCCGCAATACAGCAAACCCGGCTTCCTCGAATTGGGCGTCGCGCCCGAACAGGCACCCGACAAGCCGACCTATGTCACCATTCACTTTGAAAAAGGTGTTCCGACCGCGATTGACGGGAAAGAAATGGAAGGCCTTGCAATCGTCGAAAAGCTCAACGAGCTCGGCGGTGCAAACGGCATCGGCCTTTTGGACATCGTCGAGAACCGTTTGGTCGGCATGAAGTCCAGAGGCGTTTATGAGACTCCCGGCGGCACAATCCTTTACAAAGCCCACGAGCTTTTGGAAATGATTACGCTTGACCGCGAGACCTCGCACTATAAAAAACTTGTTTCCCAGAAATTCGGCGAGCTTGTCTATTTCGGCCAGTGGTTCACCCCGCTGCGCGAAGCGCTTTCCGCGTTCGTCGACAAGACCCAGGAGACTGTGACCGGCGACGTCAAACTGAAACTTTACAAAGGCAATATCATCAACGCCGGCGTAACTTCCCCCTATACGCTGTATGACGAAAATATCGCGTCCTTCGGCGAAGACGGCGGCGCTTATAACCAGGCGGATGCCGCAGGCTTCATTAACCTGTTCGGCCTGCCGATTAAGGTAAAAGCTTTGCTGGACGCAAAACGCGAACAGAACCAGTAATTTTCTAAATCAAACAATGCGGCAGTTTTGCCGCGAGCAAACGGCGGCAAAGGGCAAAAAATGCCCTTTGTCGTATTGCGCATATACAGGAGAGAATATTATGCAACTTTGGCAGGGCAGATTTCAAAAAGCGCTCGACCCGAAAACCAACGATTTCAATTCCTCAATCCGCTTTGACAGCCGTATGTTCCGCGAGGACATCGCCGGCAGCATTGCGCACGCCACTATGCTTTGCGCGCAGGGGATTATCTCCTCTGAGGATTTGGCGGATATTTTAGAGGGGCTTCAGGCCATCCGCGAAGATATTGAAAGCGGTAAGCTTGAAATCGACCCGAACGCAGAGGATATTCACACGTTCGTGGAAGGGGAGCTGACCGCCCGCGTCGGCGCGGCGGGCAAACGCCTGCACACCGCGCGCAGCCGCAACGACCAGGTTGCTTTGGATATCCGGCTGTATCTGCGCAAAGCTTGCAACGAGTTATATGCACAGCTGACCGAACTTGTCTCGGTGCTTTGCAAAAAAGCTGAGCAATACGCCGACGCCGTGATGCCGGGCTATACGCATTTGCAGCGTGCCCAGCCGATCACGTTCGGGCATCATCTGCTCGCTTACGCCGAAATGCTCCTGCGCGACAAGGAACGCCTCCAAGACGCGAAAAAACGGATGAACGTCTGCCCGTTAGGTGCGTGCGCACTTGCCGGAACGACTTATAATACCGACCGGGAAATGACTGCCCGCGACCTCGGCTTTTCGGGCGCGATGCAAAATTCGCTCGACGCCGTTTCCGACCGGGATTTTTGTATGGAACTCGCAAGTATGCTCTCCATTTTAATGGTGCACCTGTCGCGTTTCTCCGAAGAAATCGTCCTGTGGTGCTCTTGGGAGTTTAAATTCGTCGAACTCGACGATGCGTTTTCGACCGGCTCGTCGATTATGCCCCAGAAAAAGAACCCCGATATTACGGAGCTTATCCGCGGCAAATCCGGCCGTGTGTTCGGCGATTTGATGACCTTGCTTACCATGATGAAAGGTCTGCCGCTGGCTTACAACAAAGACATGCAGGAAGATAAAGAAGCGATTTTCGACGCGTTTGACACCGTGAAAATGTGTCTGACCGCGTTTATCCCGATGCTCGACACCATGACCGCGCGCCCCGAAAATATGCGCAAAGCGGCGGCGGGCGGCTTTATCAACGCTACCGACTGTGCAGATTTCTTGGTTAGCAAGGGCTTGCCGTTCCGCGACGCTTACAAGGCGACCGGCGAGCTTGTGGCGCTTTGCATTCAAAAGGGGCTGACGCTCGAAACCCTGCCGCTTTCTGAATATCAAAAGATTTGTGACTTGTTCGACGAGGGCGTTTATGACGCGATAAACCTCGACAAATGCGTCAACGACAGAACCTCTTTGGGCGGCCCCGCCCCCGAAAATGTCCGCGCGCAGGTTAAGCGCGTAAAAAGCCTCAACGAGGCGGAATAAATGAAACCCCGCAACAAGCGGGGGACAAAGTGAGATTATAAAATGACCAAAGTATTTATCGACGGCAGTCAGGGAACCACCGGTTTAAAAATCTTTGACCGCCTTTCCAAAAGAACAGATATTGAACTCCGTGTTTTAACCGGTGACGACCGAAAAGACCCTGCGGCGCGCAAAAAAGCGCTGAACGAAGCGGATATCGCCTTTCTGTGCCTGCCTGACGCGGCGGCGACCGAAGCGGTCGAGTGGGTGGAAAACGACCATACTGTGATTTTAGACACTTCCACCGCTCATCGCACCAGCCCCGGCTGGGCTTACGGCTTCCCGGAGCTTTCCGAAGCGGCATTTGAAAAAGTAAAAAATGGCAAGCGCATTGCCGTCCCCGGCTGTCACGCAAGCGGCTTTATCGCGCTTGTGGAACCCCTTGTGCAAAACGGTTTTATAAAACCAGAAACCTATTTGAGCTGTACTTCTTTGACCGGCTATTCCGGCGGCGGAAAGAAAATGATTGCCCAGTATGAAACCGAAACGGACAACCCGCTTTTAAAAGCCCCCCGCGTTTACGGTCTTTCCCAACAGCACAAGCATTTAAAGGAAATGGTCGCCGTTACGGGGCTTAAAACCGCACCGGCATTCTGCCCGATTGTCGCGCCGTTTTACAGCGGCATGCTTGTCACCGTTGTGCTCGACGCACGGGATTTGCAAAACGGCAAAACAGCGGAAGACATCAAGGCGCTTTATCGTTCGCTTTATAATATCCCGATTGTATCTTACGCGGACGCGCCCGACGAAGAGGGTTTCCTTTCTGCGGCGAAGCTGTCCACGCTCGACCGTATGGAAATTTCCGTGTTCGGTAACAGCGAGCGCATTTTGCTTGCCGCGCGCTACGACAACCTCGGCAAAGGAGCTTCCGGCGCGGCGCTGGAATGTATGAATATTGTAATGGGCCTAGCCCCGGAATACGGCTTGGAGCTGTGAACTGAGACATGAACAAAAAGGAACTGAAAAAAATCCAAATGTCCGAGTCGATTTTCGTCGGCGTTCTGCTGGCGTTTTCCGGCGGACTGATGGACGCCTATACATATGTGTTCCGCGGCGGCGTGTTTGCAAACGCCCAAACCGGGAACCTCATTTTGCTTGGTATCAACGTGTTTGACGGCAGTTTTCACAACGCGCTCAAATACCTGTTCCCCGTCTTGAGCTTCACTTGCGGCGTGCTTTTGGCGCAGGTGTTTCGCCTTACGTTCCAAAAAAGCGGGCGGTTCCACTGGCGGCATTTGTCCCTGTTTTTGGAAATCGTGCTTTTGACCGCCGTTTCGTTGATGTCCACCGACAACAATTTGCCCGCGAACTGCATGGTCTCTTTCGCCTGCGGGATTCAGGTGCAAAGCTTTCAGAAAATCCGCGGCAACCACCTTGCCACCACCATGTGCATCGGCAATTTGCGCACGGCAACCGACTTGCTCGCAAACGCGGTGCACGAGAAAAATGCCCACCTGTTTCGGCGGTCTTGCCTTTACTACGGCGTGATTGTCGTGTTCTCGGTCGGCGCGGTGTGCGGCAATGCGCTTGTGCGCGCATTTGGGCAATATGCAATTTTGGCAAGCCCGATTTTGCTGCTTGTCGCGTTCGGCGTTATGTGTATCGAAGCGAAAGAAGACAATTTAGAAAATCATAAGGAGAAATTCTAATGCATATCGAAATTCTCAAAGAAGGCGGCGTAACCGCACCGAAAGGCTTTCGGGCTAACGGAATTCACTGCGGCATCCGCAAAAATAAAGATAAAAAAGATTTAATGCTCATCGTGTCCGACGTGCTTTGCGACGCGGCGGCGGTTTATACGCAAAACCTGGTCTGCGGCGCTCCGGTCACCGTCACGCGCGAAAACCTGAAAAACGGCAAAGCGCGCGCGGTCATTTGCAACAGCGGTATTGCGAACACCTGCAACGCCGACGGCGTGGAAAAGGCAGAAGCCATGTGCGCGCTTACCGAACAATATACCGGCATCCCCGCCAACGACGTCGTTGTGGCTTCCACCGGCGTAATCGGTCAGCCGATTGATTTGGAGCCGATTCAAAGCGGCATGCAAACGCTCGTGGACGGCTTAAACGAAAACGGTTCGAGCGCGGCGGCGCAAGCGATTATGACCACCGACACCGTGAAAAAAGAAATCGCGGTTTCAGTCGAACTTTCCGGCGGCAAAACCTGCACGCTCGGCGCCATCGCCAAAGGCAGCGGCATGATTCACCCGAACATGGCGACCATGCTTTCCTTCATCACAACCGACGCCAATATCAGCGCCGAAATGCTTCAAAAAGCGTTGCGCTGGTGTGTTACAAGAAGCTATAATATGTTAAGCGTCGACGGCGACACTTCCACGAACGATACCGTGGCGATTTTGGCAAACGGGCTTTGCGGCAACACGCGCATGGAAACCGAAAATGAGGATTACGCCGTATTTTGCCGCGCGTTGTTTAAAATCTGCAATCATATCGTGCGCATGCTCGCCAAAGACGGCGAGGGCGCCACGAAGCTTGTCGTGTGCGAAGTGGTGGGCGCCGCGGACGAAGAAACGGCGCGTATCTGTGCAAAATCCGTCATTCGTTCCCCGCTTGTGAAAACGGCAATGTTCGGCTCAGACGCCAACTGGGGCAGGGTGCTTTGTGCGCTCGGCTACGCCGGTGCGGCGATTGACGTTTCCAAAATCGACGTGTCGTTCCGCTCCCGCAAGGGGACTGTGCCCGTCTGTAAAAACGGCGCAGGCATTGAATTTTCCGAAGAAAAGGCGAAAGAAGTCCTTTTGGAAGATGAAATTGAAATTTTGGTTGACCTCAACAGCGGCGACGCCGAAGCGACCGCTTACGGGTGTGACCTGACATATGATTACGTCAAAATCAACGGTGACTACCGCACCTGATTTCCGATTGCGGCGCATTTCGCACGTTTTCCGGCGGTAACTCGCGTATCTCGATACGCTTCGCCGCCGCAAAGCCGCACGACCTGCACCACACTCGAAAATCAGATGGATTTTGGGAATCCGATTGCACGCACTGTGCAATTTTTAGCCTGCCCGCTCGTGTATCGGTATACACTTCGGGCAGCCCAAAAGCCGCACAGCACGCACACTCGAAAATCAGGGAATTTCTAGTTTTCCGATTGCGGCGCATTTCACACGTTTTCCGGCGGTAACTCGCGTATCCCGATACGCTTCGCCGCCGCAAAGCTGCACGACCTGCACCACGCTCGAAAATCAGACAGCATATAAGTTTTCGCCCGCCTTTTTTAAAAGACGGCGGATTCCAAAGGCAGCGCCTTTGGGGCAGGATTTGCGCAGATGCAAGGAATCCCTTTTGCGAAAAGCGCAGGAGAGGAGATAAAACAGTCCGGTGGACTGTTTTATCCGGAGAATCCTCGCCGGGGGGTCTCCGATGCGCCGGCGGCGCATAAACAATCAGAGAAGCAAAACATTTCTATAATAAAATTCACTTTGCCCACTTAGGGGCAAAATGCAAAACCCACAAAACGGAGGATTTTTATGGATATTTCCAATATTTCTCACGCCGACCGCAGCGAAGTGCTCGTCCAGGCGCTGCCTTATATTCAGCGCTACAACGGCAAAACGGTCGTTATCAAATACGGCGGCAACGCCATGATTAACGAACAGCTGCGCGACGCGGTGATGACCGACATTGTGCTTTTGCGCTCTGTAGGCGTAAATGTTGTTTTGGTGCACGGCGGCGGTCCTGAAATTTCCGAAATGCTCGCAAAAATCGGCAAAGAAAGCCGTTTCGTGGGCGGGCTTCGCTACACCGACGAAGAAACAATTGACGTTGTGCAAATGGTTTTGGCCGGTAAGGTCAACAAGCATTTGGTCCAGCTTTTAATCCGCCACGGCGGCAAGGCGGTCGGGCTTTGCGGACTCGACGGCAATATGCTGGTCGCGAAAAAGCACGAAGCGAAAGAGGACATCGGCTTTGTGGGCGATATTACAAAAGTCAATACCGAAATTATTGATAATTGCATCAAAGACGGCTTTATCCCGGTCATTTCAACCGTGGCCGGCGGCGAAAACGGCGAAGTGTATAACGTCAACGCCGACACCGCCGCGGCGAGTATCGCCGCCGAGCTTCACGCCGAAAAACTGCTTTTGATGACCGACATCAGCGGCCTTTTGCGCGACAAAGACGACGACAGCACCTTAATTCAGGAAGTGCGCGTCTCCGAAATCCCGTCTTTAAAAGCGCAGGGCATTATTTCCGGCGGTATGATTCCGAAAATCGACTGCTGCGTCGAAGCGGTGCGCCGCGGCGTTTCCCGCACGAACATCATCGACGGGCGTATTCCGCACTCCATTTTAATTGAATTGTTTACAAACGCAGGTATCGGCACCATGTTCTTGGCCTGAACGGCGAAAGGGAAGTAGAAACTATGCATTTTGAAGAAATCAAACAAACCGCAGACCGGTATTTAATGCCGACCTATGCGCATTTCCCCGTGGCGCTCGCAGAGGGGCACAACGCGACCTATCTCGACAGCGAGGGGAAAGAATATATCGACTTTACCGCCGGCATCGGCGTCAATGTGTTCGGCGTAAATGACGAGGGCTGGAAAAATGCCGTCAAAGCTCAGCTTGACAAGGTTCAGCACACCTCAAACCTCTATTACACCGAGCCGGTCGCGAAAGCCGCGAAACTCCTTTGCGAAAAATCCGGCTTCGACCGCGTGCTGTTCTGCAACTCCGGTGCAGAAGCCAACGAGTGCGCCATTAAGCTTGCGCGCAAATACAGTTTCGACCGTTACGGCGAGGGGCGCTATAAAATCGTGAGCCTTGTAAACTCCTTTCACGGCCGCACAATCGCAACGATTACCGCGACGGGTCAGGAACATTATCACGAGTTTTTCACCCCGTTTTTGGAAGGCTTTGCCTACGCGGATGCGGGCGACACCCAAGAGCTTGACAAAATGCTCGACAAATCCGTTTGCGCCGTGATTATGGAAATCATTCAGGGCGAGGGCGGCGTGTTGGAAACCTCGAAAGCCTACATAGAAGCGGCGCGGAAATTCTGTGACGAACGCGATATTTTGCTGATTTTCGACGAGGTGCAAACCGGCGTCGGGCGCACCGGTAAGCTGTTTGCGTGGGAGACCGTCGGCGTAAAGCCCGATATTCTGACCACGGCGAAAGGCATCGGCGGGGGACTGCCGATGGGCGCTTGCCTTTGCACGGAAAAATGCGGCGAAACGCTGACCCCCGGTACTCACGGCACCACCTTCGGCGGTAACCCGGTTGCCTGCGCGGGCGCTGTGGAAATCTTAAACCGAATCGATGACGCATTTTTACAGTCGGTACGCGAAAAAGGGGACTATATCCGCGAAAAAGTCGCGCAGTTCCCGGGCGTCAAAGCCGTGCGCGGCAAGGGCCTGATGATCGGTATTGACCTGACCGACAAAAAAGCAGGCGCCGTGGCGACGCGCTGCTGTGAAGCGGGGCTTTTGATTCTTACCGCGAAAGAAGCGCTCAGAATGCTGCCGCCGCTGACGATTACCTACCCCGAAATCGACCAAGGACTTTCCGTACTCGAAAAAGTACTTGCTGAATAAGGAGAATTGTTATGAAACATTTGTTAAGCCTTTTAACCACCACCCCGCAGGAAATCTCGGAGCTTTTGAACCTTGCCGACCAGCTGAAATATGAAAACAAACACGGCATTGCGCACAAGCGCTTAAGCGGACAAACGCTCGGTATGATTTTCCAGAAATCTTCTACAAGAACGCGCGTTTCGTTTGAAACGGGTATGTATCAGCTCGGCGGTCAGGCGTTGTTTTTGTCGAACCGCGACTTGCAAATCGGGCGCGGCGAACCGATTGAAGACACCGCCCGCGTGCTTTCGCGCTATATTGACGGCATTATGATTCGTACTTTCGCCCAAAGCGAAGTCGAAGCGCTCGCAAAATACGGCACAATCCCGATTATCAACGGGCTTACCGATTTCTGCCACCCGTGCCAGGTGCTGGCGGATTTGATGACGATTCGCGAGCACAAAGGGCATCTCGACGGGCTTAAAATGTGCTATATCGGCGACGGTAACAACATGGCGAACTCCTTAATCGTCGGTGGCTTGAAAACCGGTATGCGCGTTTCCGTGGCTTGCCCCGAGGGGTATGATCCCTCGGAACAGGTGCTCGACTTTGCAAAGGCATATCAGGGCTTCTCGCTCGAGCGCGACCCGATGCAGGCCGCCGCAGGCGCAGACGTGATTTTCACCGACGTTTGGGCTTCTATGGGGCAGGAAGAGGAAGCGGCAGAGCGCCGCAAGGTGTTCGAGGGCGTTTACCAGGTCAACAAAAAGCTGTTGTCCGCGGCGAACAGCGGCTGTATGGTGCAGCACTGCCTGCCGGCGCACCGCGGCGAAGAAATTACCGCCGATGTGTTTGAAGCGCACGCCGACGAAATCTTTGACGAAGCAGAAAACCGCCTCCATGCGCAAAAAGCCGTCATGGTCACCTTAATGGAGAAATAAGAAAATCCTTAAAAATAAAAAAAGCGTCCCGATTTTTTCGGGACGCTTTTTTTATTTCGTTAGGGTCAATTATTCGTCAACCTTTTCGAACTGGTCGGCACCGACGCCGCAAACCGGGCATTCATAATCCTCGGGCAGCTCGTCGCCTTCATACACAAAACCGCAAACGGTGCATACATATTTCGCCATGGTGATTCCTCCTTATTTAAAATCAATAATTTTCAGCAAGTACCTGGAAATAGGACTGCGGATGCGCACAAACCGGGCAAACATCGGGCGCTTTTTTGCCGACTACGATGTGGCCGCAGTTCGAGCATTGCCAAACGGTGTCGCCGTCTTTCGAGAAGACCAGACCGCCCTCGATATTGGCGAGAAGCTTTCTGTATCTTTCCTCGTGCATTTTTTCAATCTTGCCGACTTCCTCAAACAAAAACGCAATGTGGTCAAAGCCCTCTTCGCGCGCGGTCTTTGCAAAGCCCGCATACATGTCGGTCCACTCGTAGTTTTCACCTGCGGCAGCGTCCTTCAGGTTTTCGGTGGTTGCGGGGATGCTGTCGTCATGCAAAAGCTTGAACCAGATTTTGGCGTGCTCTTTTTCATTTTTCGCGGTTTCCGCAAACAACTCACCGATTTGGACGTAGCCGTCTTTTTTCGCTTTGGAAGCGTAATATTGATATTTTGTATGGGCCTGCGATTCGCCGGCAAAAGCGGCAAGCAGGTTCTTTTCGGTTTTACTGCCTTTTAATTCTGCCATTTTTATCACCTTTCCTTATTTTATTTGCCGGGTTAGTTCCGGCTTATGCTCACATTATAGAATGAACCCGGCGGTTTTTCAAGCGTTTTTCCAAAAATTCACAAAACGGTCACGAACACGACAGTTTGGTTTCATTTGTCGGTTTCGATTCGGAATCCCATGGCGAAGGAACCGCCTATATTGGCGAGAATTTTGAACCCTTGTGCTTTGTAAAACGCAACCGCACCGATGTTTTTCGCCCCGACGCAAAGATAAACACCGGGAATTTGTTCGCTTTTCAAATGCGCTTTCAGTGCATCCATAAGTTGGCTCCCGAGGTGCCTGCGCTGGTATTCGGGCAAAAGGTCAATGTGCAAATGGGCGGGGTAATCTTTTTGAAACCGGCTTTGCACACGCATTTCGGCGCTTGCACGAAGAAAATACCAAAAGCCGAGTTTGCGAATGTCTAAAAGCTCGTGCGCCTTAAAATCCGCAAGATAGTTTTGATAGTCCGGCGCACAAAGAATATAGCCGACGGCGCGGTCTTTGTCGTCCGCCGCAACAAAACAGGCGTCTTTTTGCGCGCGGGTGTAATAGCGGTTATACATATATAAGGTATAAAGCTTGTCCTTTTCGGACTTGACCGCCGACGCGGGGGCGGTTTTCAAACAAATTTCCTCTGTTGCCGCAATGTCCTTTTCCTGTAACGTTCGAATGTGCATACGCCTCACCGCCTTTACGGCGATTGTAGCATATTTTGCGCTTTACGGCAAGAAAATTAAAAGTCGCTTTCGGCATCGGAAAAGCCGGCACGCACGGCGTCGATTTCGGCTTGTCCGGCGGGCGCGGGGTTTACAAATCCGCGCTTCGTCATTTCGCTGTAAAGCTTTGCGCGAATGGTGTGTTCCTCCCGTAAAATATCCAGCATATCGCTTTGCAGCGGTTCTAAAGTGCATTTTCCCGCGGCGAGGTTATAAAGGTCGGTCATTTGCTTTTGCGAAAGCAGCATGTCCGCCAAAATTTCCCGGTCGGAAATCGCCTGTTCAGCCTGCGGCATAAGAACCCCTCCTTTAATTCAGATTTTGCAAAAGCGTGTCATAGTGATTTTTGTGCTGTGCGGCGATTTGCTCACAAAGCCCGCGAACGGTGGGGTCGCCGGTGACTTTCGCAAAATTCCGATATTTCAAAAACAGCTCCCGTTCCGCGCGAAGCGCCTGGGTGATCGATTGCAGTTCCGCGTTGGTTATTTGCGCCATAAAGTTTCCTCCTGTTCTTTTCTGATTTGCCGGAAAAGGCAGACAGCGCCCTGCCTGCCTTTTCGCTTAGGTCGTCGGAAGACCGAAACTGACCGAAAGCGCGTGGTCAATTTTGGCCATTTCGTCTTCGGGGAGATTGCCCATTCGCTCTTTGAGCCGCTTTTTGTCCAGCGTGCGCACCTGCTCCAATAATACAATGGAATCTTTTTGAAGGCCGCAGTTGTCCGCGTGAACGCTGATGTGCGTCGGAAGCTGGGTTTTATATTTTTGGCTGGTAATGGCGGCGGCAATAACCGTCGGACTGTATTTGTTGCCGACGTTGTTTTGCACAATCAGAACCGGCCGCGTGCCGCCCTGCTCCGAACCGACCACGGGACTCAAATCGGCGTAATAGATATCCCCGCGCTTAATTGTCATTTTTATCACGCTCCAAAGAATATTTGATGTACACCTTTAGTTTTGCCATCAAATATCTTCTGTAAACATTTTTTTACAAATTCGGGGGAGCATTACATTCTATTCGATTTTGTTTCCGGTCGTGTCCGAAAAATCCATTTTACCGCGAAAAAAGCGCCTGCCGAAAGAGCAGACGCGTGAAAGATAAAATAAAAAGAAAAGATTAAAAAGTTATTTTTTCGTAAGACAATTTTCCAAAAATGCGGCGGCGAAGTCCATAACGGCGCTGTCCTCTTCGCACATTTTCCGAAAATCCAGCGTTTCGGCATACGCTTTGAGCTCTGCACTTTCTTTGCTGCCGGAAAGCACGCCGAATTTTTGAAGCACCTCGCTTATATACGCTTCCGCTTCAAGAGTTGCATAGACATTGTGCTGTTTTCCCGGGTAAAGCTTTACCTGAATATTTTTCTTGCCGTGAAGCCGTTTACTGCAAGCAGCGGCGTTTTCGGGCGGCACTACCGCGTCGTTTTCACCGTGCAACAGCAAGACGGGCACGTCGCTTTCCGCCAAAATTTCGGAAGTGGTCATCGCTGCGGCGGGGCCGAATTGCAGACGATTCCAAAACCGCAAAAACGGCTTTAAAAAAGCAAAACTTTTGCCGGTTTGCGCCTTTGCCTGCGCTAAAAGCAAATCGGGTTCGCTTTCGGGCGCGGAAAATGCCAATACCCCGCGCACCTGCGGGTGAAAATACAGCGCGCGGCAAACCGAGTAGCCGCCCCACGAATGCCCGGCGAGCAAAACAGGCAGATTTTTGGATTTTTCATTTTCCTTGGCGAACTGCATCGCACAAAGCAAATCGCGAAAGCCTTGTCCCATACCGCGAAGCGCCTTGCCGTCGGAAGCCATTGTGCCGGTTTGGTCATAGGCGAGCACCAAATAGCCGCGTTTTGCGAAAAAGTCGATTTCGGTCGTATAGCTCAAATGCCCGCCACCCATGCCGTGGGCAAAAATCAACAGCGCGCGGTAGTCGGTGCGCGCTTCGTCCGAATAGAAAAAGCCGCGCAGCGCTTCTTTATGATTATTCTGAAATTCCACCGGCTCGGCTTTTAAACCATCAAAATCGTCCGCCGTGAAATAGTGCAGCAGGGGGTTGCCCTCGCAACGTTTGCCGAACCCGACTTTTAAAACGGATTTCGCGAAAATCAAAAGAAAGACAAGCGTCAATAAAAGCACCGCGCAAAAAACGTAAATCGCAATCGTCATAGCACACACTCCAAAACGGATTTCTGAAAAGAGTATAGCATATTTTGAAAGAAAAAACAGACGCCCGTTTTTCGGAACGTCTGTTTTTAAAACCACTTATTTTTGCGGCTTCACGGCAAGCGTCGCAATGTCGGTTAAAGACATTTTGTCACTCGGCACAATAAACGTGCTTTCCATCAGCGCCTTGGCCGCGTCAAGCGAGGTTAAGCAGGAAGTGCCGCTTTCCACCGAGATGCGGCGCAGCTTAAAGCCGTCGCGGTCGGGAATACGCCCGTGGGTCGGGGTGTTGATGATTAAGGAAACATCGCCCGCGTTTAACATATCCATAATGTTCGGGCTGTCGCCGGAAATTTTGTTGACGGGTTTCACGTTGGTAAAGCCCGCGTCCATAAGCGCCTTGCGCGTGCCGGGCGTCGCATAGAAGCGGAAGTCGGAATCTTTAAATTCTTTGAGCATTTCGCAGATTTCCGGCTTGTCCTTGTCGCGGACGGTGACAATAATTTTCCCGTCTTTCGGCAGGCTGACACCGCCGCCGTCAAATGCTTTTAAGAGCGCTTCGTTGAAGTCTTTGGAAATGCCGAGCACTTCGCCGGTGGACTTCATTTCCGGCCCTAACGAGGTGTCTGCACCGATAATCTTTTCAAACGAGAACACCGGCAGCTTGATGGCGTAATAGCCGCTCTTGCGGAAGAGCCCGGTGCCGTAGCCCATGTCGGCAATTTTCTCACCGAGCATCGCGCGCGTTG
The DNA here is from genome assembly GCA_018712805.1 of Candidatus Fimenecus excrementavium. Classification (GTDB taxonomy): domain Bacteria; phylum Bacillota; class Clostridia; order Oscillospirales; family Acutalibacteraceae; genus Fimenecus; species Fimenecus excrementavium. The sequence continues at coordinate 72,909 of DVGI01000021.1, forward strand.
CGAGCGCAATCGCGGGGATGCCGGTCACCTTGCTGATATACGGCACGGTTCTCGACGAACGGGGGTTGACTTCGATGATATAAACCTCTTCGTGCAGAACAATGAACTGAATGTTCATCATGCCGATGACGTGCAGCGCGGAAGCGAGCCGCTTGGTGTAATCGACAATCGTATTTTGCACCTTTTCGGAAAGCGTGACCGCGGGATAGACCGAAATCGAGTCGCCGGAGTGAATGCCGGCGCGGTCAACGTGTTCCATGATGCCGGGAATCAAAATGTCTTTGCCGTCACAAATCGCGTCCACTTCAACTTCCTGCCCCATCAAATATTTATCGACCAAAACCGGATGTTCCGAAAGGTCGGGAATGGTGCGGGTGATGATGCCCATAAATTCGTTGATGTCCGCGTCGCTCGCGGCAATCTGCATACCTTGACCGCCCAGAACATAACTCGGACGCACCAAAACGGGATAGCCGAGACTGTGCGCGGCGGCGAGCGCTTCTTTGGTGGTGAATACCGTCTGCCCCTTCGGGCGCGCGATGTCGCAGTATTCCAAAATTTCGTCAAAGCGTTCGCGGTCTTCGGCGGCGTCGACATGGTCGGCGTCTGTGCCGAGAATGGTCACGCCCAAATCGTTGAGCGTTTTTGTAAGTTTAATGGCGGTCTGCCCGCCGAACTGGACAATCGCGCCGTCGGGCTGTTCCATTTCGACAATGTTGGTGACATATTCGGGGGTCAGCGGCTCGAAATACAGCTTGTCCGAAACGTCGAAGTCGGTCGAAACCGTTTCGGGGTTGTTGTTGACGATAATCGCCTCACAGCCCGCTTGCTTGAGCGCCCAAACCGAGTGCACCGAGCAGTAGTCAAATTCGATACCCTGGCCGATGCGGATAGGTCCGGAACCGAGCACCATAATTTTTTTATGCTTCTTTTTAGTGGTGTCGACTTCGTTTTCCACACAGTAGTCGGAATAGTAGTAAGGCGTCTGCGCCGCAAATTCCGCCGCGCAGGTGTCAACTATGGAGAAACTCGGCTGAATCTTCCACATTTTCCGAAGATTCTTGACCGCCGCTTCCGTCACGCCGACGTTCTTCGCAATCACGTCGTCGGTAAAGCCGAGGCGTTTCGCTTCGAGCAGCGTGTCGCGGTCACAGCAGCCGGTCATCAGTTTCTTTTCCATGTCGACAATTACTTTGATTTTCTGTAAAAACCAGATGTCGATTTTGGTAATGTTGTGGATTTTTTCAAGCGGCATATCGTTATAAATCGCCGCCGCGACCACATAAATTCTGGTGTTGTCAATATTTTCAAGGCGTTTTTCAAGTTCCGGCAGGGATTTTGCCATTAAATCAGGGTACAAAAGGCTCTTGCGGTTTTCTTCCAAAGAATGCATTGCCTTTTGCAGCGCTGCTTCAAACGAACGCGCAATCGCCATGACTTCGCCGGTGGCTTTCATCTGCGTGCCGAGGGTGCGTTTTGCGGTGACAAACTTGTCAAACGGCCACTTCGGGAATTTGACGACGCAGTAATCGAGCGCCGGTTCAAACGAAGCAAACGTCTTGCCGGTAACGGCGTTGGGGATTTCGTCAAGCCCCAGCCCCAGCGCGATTTTTGCCGCCACACGCGCAATCGGGTAGCCGGTCGCTTTCGACGCGAGCGCAGACGAACGCGAAACACGGGGGTTTACTTCGATAACGGCGTAACGGAACGAATCCGGGTGCAGGGCAAACTGCACGTTGCAGCCGCCCTCAATGCCGAGCTCCGTGATGATGTTCAAAGCCGAGGAACGAAGCATTTGGTAATCTTTATCCATTAAGGTTTGGCTCGGCGCGACAACAATCGAGTCGCCAGTGTGCACACCGACCGGGTCCAGGTTTTCCATGTTACAAACCGTAATGCAGTTGCCTTTTGAGTCGCGCATCACTTCATACTCAATTTCTTTCCAACCGGCAATGCATTTTTCAATCAAAACTTCGGTCACGCGCGAAAGCCGCAGACCGTTTGCGCAGATTTCGCGCAGTTCCTGCTCGTTGTCGGCAATGCCGCCGCCGGTGCCGCCCAAGGTGTAAGCGGGGCGCACAATGACCGGGTAGCCGATTTTTTCTGAAAACTCCACGGCGGATTCGACGTCATGCACAACCAGCGATTCAATGCACGGTTCGCCGATTTTTTCCATGGTGTCTTTGAATTCCTGACGGTCCTCCGCCTTTTTAATCGCGGAAGCCTTAATGCCGATTAAGCGAACCCCGTTTTCTTTGAGAATACCTTTTTCTTCGAGCTCCATCGCGAGGTTCAACCCCGTCTGACCGCCCAAGGTCGGGAGAATGGAGTCCGGTTTTTCTTTTTCAATGATTTTCGTAAGGGTCGGAATGGTCAGCGGCTCAATATAGACCTTGTCGGCAATGTCGCCGTCGGTCATAATCGTTGCGGGGTTCGAGTTGACCAGCACAACCTCAATGCCTTCTTCTTTTAACGAACGGCAGGCCTGCGTGCCGGCGTAGTCAAACTCGGCGGCTTGTCCGATGATGATGGGGCCGGAGCCGATTACCATTACTTTTTTGATGCTTTTATCAATCATCGTATCTGCCCTCCGCTACCATTTTCAAGAATCTGTCAAACAGGAAAGATGTGTCCCGCGGGCCGGCGCTCGCTTCGGGGTGGAACTGCACGGTGAAAATCGGCTTGCCGTGATAGACAATGCCCTCGACCGTTTTGTCGTTGACGTTGATGCAGTTGATTTCCGCATTGCTCGGAAGCCCCTTGCCGTTGACCATGTAGCCGTGGTTCTGTGAGGAAAGATAGGTTCTGTCCTCGTGTAAGAACTTGACCGGGTGGTTCGCGCCGCGGTGACCGTATTTCATGCGTTCGGTTTCGCCGCCCACGCTCAGCGCCATGAGCTGATGCCCAAGGCAAATGGCGAAGGTCGGAATACCGACGTCATAGAATTTTCGGATTTCTTTGATGATATCCACGCAGTCGGCGGGGTCCCCGGGGCCGTTCGACAGCATAATGCCGTCGGGCTTGTCCCGAAGCACTTCTTCGGCGGTGGTCCATGCCGGATATTCCGTCACCACACAGCCGCGCTTTACAAGATTGTTTGTAATGTTGCGCTTGGTGCCGAAATCCATCAGCGCGATTTTTGCGCCGCTGTTTTCTTCGCCGCGTACACGCTTTTCACGAAGCGTCACGCTCTCGACGAGCTTTTCCTGACGGAAATCTTTAATCACCTGCATCAAGCGATCTTTGTCGCTGATGTCATCCGTAATTACGCCGCGCATGGTGCCGCTTTCGCGAAGCTTTTTCACGACAGCGCGTGTGTCTAACCCCGACATGCAGGGAATCCCGTATTCTTTTAACAGGCTGTCAATCGTCTGTGTGTTGCGGAAGTTCGAGGGCGTGTCGCAAAGCTCATGCACCAAAAAGGCGCAGGGTTGTAATTTGTCGCTTTCAAAATCTTCTTTGCTTACGCCGTAGTTGCCGATCATCGGGTAGGTCATCACAATGCCCTGCCCGGCGTAAGAGGGGTCGGTCAAAATTTCCACGTAGCCCGTCATTGAGGTGTTAAACACCACCTCGCAGGGGGTCTCTCGGAAATCCCCGCGCGCTTCACCCGCATACAGCGAGCCGTCTTCCAGCATTAAATATGCTTTCAATCCATTCACCGGCCTTTCAAGTCACTTTACTCATCATAAAATTTTACCATATATCCCGACTGATTTCAACACAAATGCCGCTGAAATTCTGCCGAATTTAAAAGAAAAGCGACGGTAAAAACCGTCGCTTTTAAACAGAGAAAAAAGGGTCCCCCGCGAAAGAAAAAACGGCGGGGCTTTTCCGAAATATCGAGAACATACAAGAAGAGAGAAAACGAAGCGATGCGCCGTATTTGTAAGAACTCAAAACGCGTCTCATGGTTTTCCTCCTTCTCTAAAAATGCTTGCACGCAAATTTTTTCAATTTTATCATAAAGCACAGAAAAAAGTCAATCCCTCTTTTCTGAAAATCTTGAAAAGATAAGCGCTTGACAGGGTATTTTTTATCTATATAATGTAATAAAGAAACAATTTATATTGCTGCCAAGCAGATTTTGGAAGGAATCCAAAAAAATGCTTGACGGGCAAGGCAAAATATGATATAGTACTTGTACCTCTCTAAGAGGGTTCTTTTTTTGTGCCCTGATTTCTGAGGTAGGCTATGAAAAAAGCGGTTCGAAACCGCTTAGTAACGGAGGTGCCGAAATGAGAGTCAAAATCACACTCGCTTGCACGGAATGCAAGCAACGCAACTACAACACCAAGAAAAACAAAAAGAACACGCCGGACCGGCTGGAGATGAATAAGTATTGCAGATTCTGCAAGAAACACACGCTCCACAGAGAAACCAAGTAAGACGGAGGGTTAAAATGGCTGACGAAAAGAAAAAGGAAGCTGCCGCTCAACCGAAGTCGAACGAAAAATCTGCAAAGCCCGAGAAGGCGAAGAAAGATACCGCAGCCAAAAAAGACTCGTCGAAAGACGGCAAGGCAAGCCGCGGTGCGCGCGCGAGAAAATCCATTGCAAAGTTCTTTAAGGATTTCCGCAGCGAGTGCAAAAAAATCGTATGGCCCGACAGAAAGACCGTGCTGAAAAGCTCGTTGGTCGTCATTGTGGCGGTCGCCATTCTTGCTGTCATTTTATGGCTTGTGGATACCGGCCTTGCGGAAGGGGTTAAAGCCCTTGTCAATTTGGCGAAAGACGTCGGCGGCGACGAAACCACAACGGCTGCTGCCGGTGCAATGCTCACCGGGCTTCTCGGTTTATAACGGAGGGGAGTGCACATGGCAGACGATGCAAGATGGTATGTTGTGCATACCTATTCCGGTTATGAAAACAAAGTAGCGGCAAACATTGAAACCGTTGTCGAAAACCGGAAAATGCAGGATCAAATCCTCGAAGTCAGCGTGCCCACTGAAAAAGTGACCGAAATCCGCGAGGACGGCACGAAAAAAGAAGTGGAACGCAAAATCTTCCCGGGTTATGTTCTTGTGAAATTCGCTGTGTTTGAAAATGAAGATACAGACGAATTGTCTATGACGGACGACGCTTGGTATGTCGTGCGCAATACGCGCGGCGTCACGGGGTTTGTCGGTCCGGAAAGCAAACCGGTCCCCTTGACCGAAGAAGAGGTCCTCAAACTGGGCGTTGAAAAACGCGTGGTCGAGGTCAACTACGAGAAAGGGGATATGGTCACCATCGTGGACGGCGCGTTTGACGGCGTCATCGGCGTGGTGGACAACATTGATACAGACGCGAACTCGGTGCGCGTTATCATTTCCATGTTCGGCAAAGAAACGCCGGTGGATTTGGAACTCGACCAGGTTGAGGCTGTCAAAGACTAATTTTGGTAATCAGCGGAAAATCCGCTTTTTATGGCGTGTCGCAAGATACGCCGTGGGAGGAGCAGTCGAAGTCAACTGTTCCGCCACTACCACGAATTTTGGAGGTGCAAACAAATGGCTCAGAAGGTTATAGGTTTTATTAAGCTTCAGATCCCCGCCGGCAAAGCAACACCGGCACCGCCCGTCGGACCGGCTCTCGGTCAGCACGGCGTCAACATCATGGCGTTCACGAAGGAATTTAACGAACGCACAAAGAACGACATGGGTATGATTATCCCCGTCGTCATCACGGTTTACGCAGACCACTCTTTCACTTTCGTAACCAAGACCCCGCCCGCGGCGGTCCTGATCAAAAAGGCCTGCGGCATTGAAAGCGGTTCGGGCGTTCCGAACAAGACCAAGGTCGCAAAGATTACGAGTGAGCAGGTCAGAAAAATCGCCGAGCAGAAAATGCCCGACCTCAATGCTTCGGATGTTGAGGCGGCCATGCGTATGATCGCCGGAACCGCGCGTTCCATGGGCGTCACTGTCGAAGATTGATGCTCCTTCGTGGGAGGAAAAATCCGATAACCACTTTATAGGAGGAATTTGGAGTTATGAAACACGGAAAAAAATATGTGGAAAGCGCAAAGCTTGTTGACAAAACCAAATTGTACGACGCAGACGAAGCGCTTGCCCTTACAGTTAAAACAGCAACGGCAAAGTTCGACGAAACCGTTGAAATCCACGTCCGTTTGGGCGTTGACTCCCGTCACGCTGACCAACAGGTCAGAGGCGCGGTTGTCCTGCCGAACGGCACCGGTAAAAAAGTTCGCGTTGCGGTCTTCGCAAAAGGCGCGGACGCTGATGCAGCCCAGGCTGCCGGCGCGGAAATCGTCGGTGCGGAAGACCTTGTTCAGCAGGTGCAGGGCGGTATGATGGACTTTGACGTCTGCATCGCTGCTCCGAACATGATGGGTCTTGTCGGCCGTCTCGGTAAAGTCCTCGGCCCGCGCGGCTTGATGCCGTCGCCCAAAGCCGGTACGGTTACCCCGGACGTTGCGAAAGCCGTTACCGAAGCGAAAGCCGGTAAAATCGAGTACAGACTCGACAAAACCAACATCATTCACTGCCCCATCGGCAAAGCTTCTTTCGGCGCTGAAAAGCTCAAAGAAAACTTTGATACACTGATGGACGCCATCATCAAGGCAAAACCCGCCGCGATGAAAGGTCAGTATATTAAGTCCTGCGTGGTTGCGACCACCATGGGCCCCGGCGTGAAAGTCAACGCCGGCAAACTCGGCGCTGCGACTGTCGCTGCCGAATAATCTCGATACTTGACAAATCCGAATGGATATGTTAGTATAATACCCGCTTGCCGAAGACAGCAGGTGCTTTTGCGTAAGGATTTCGGTCCGCCTGCCGAGGAAAAGTTGTTGACTTTTAAAGTTTAACGTGCCTTTTCTGTCTTTGCGGCAGAAAAGGCCTTTTTATTCTCATAACGCAAGCGTAAATTTATTTTGGGAGGTGAATTCGTTTGCCAAGTGAGAAAGTATTGGAAATGAAAAAACAGCAGGTTGCCGACCTGAAAGCCAGATTTGAAGGCGCCTGCGCAGGTGTTTTGGTCGATTACAAGGGCATTTCCGTTGCGGACGACACCGTGCTTCGTAAGGAGCTTCGTGAAGCCGGCGTGAAATACACCGTTACGAAAAACACTTTGATTCATCTTGCAATTGAGGGTACGGATCTCGCTGAACTCGACAGCGTTCTGGAAGGAACCACCGCTGTTGCGACCAGCGCGGACGATTACGTTGCCGCTGCAAGAATCCTCGGGAAATATGCCGAAAAGAATGATAACTTCAATCTGAAAGGCGGTTTCCTGGACAATGAGGTCATTGACCTCGCAAAGCTTCAGAGCCTTGCAAAACTTCCGTCCAGAGAAGTATTGCTGGCTACCGTTCTCAGCGCATTCAACGCGCCGATGGCTGCGTTCGCACGCGTTATCCAGGCTGTTGTTGACAAGAACGGCGAGGCGGCTCCCGCAGCAGAAGAAACTGCACCGGCTGCCGAAGAAGCGGCTCCCGCGGCTGAAGAGGCTGCACCGGCTGCCGAAGAAGCAGCAGCCGCAGCTGAAGAGACCCCTGCGGAATAATCTAAAAAATTACTTTAATTGGAGGAAAATAAAATGGCATCTGAAAAAGTTACCGCTTTGCTTGAAGAAATCAAAGCTATGTCCGTTCTCGAGCTGTCCGAGCTCGTACACGCAGTTGAAGAGGAGTTCGGCGTTTCCGCAGCAGCTGCTGTTGCTGTTGCTGCTCCGGCTGACGGCGGCGCTGCCGCTGCTGAAGAAAAGACCGAGTTTGACCTCGTTCTTGCTGAAGTCGGCGATCAGAAAATCAAGGTTATCAAGGTTGTTCGTGAACTCACCGGCCTTGGCCTCGGCGAAGCAAAAGCGCTTGTTGACGGCGCTCCCAAGACCGTCAAAGAAGCTATGCCGAAAGAAGAAGCTGAAGCTGCGAAAGCTAAGCTTGAAGAAGTCGGCGCAAAAGTCGAACTCAAATAAGTTCGTTTCTAACGCGAAACACCCTGTCCAAACGGACAGGGTGTTTTTTGTGTTTTTAGTTTTCTTATAAAGAAAAAGCCCCCTTATTTAAGGGAGCTTTTTTAATTGCTTTTTCTTTTATCAGGCGAAAAATGAGAAAACTTATTTCGTCCCCGTCGAGCCGAAGCCGCCCGCGCCGCGTTCGGATTCGCCGAGCGTTTGGGCTTCTTCCACCGGAAGCGTTGCCACCGGCATAATGACAAGTTGGGCAATCCGCTCGCCCGGCTCAATGGTGTAGGGCTCTTTAATCTGATTGATGACGCCCACCTTGATTTCGCCGCGATAGTCGCTGTCAATGACGCCGACCGCGTTCAAAAGCCCGATGCCGTGTTTAATCGAAAGGCCGCTGCGCGCAAACACAAACGCGCCGTATTGACTGCTCGGCAATTCTATCGCAAGCCCGGTCGGGATCAACGCGGTGTCGCCGCTGTTTAATGTTAGGGGCGCGTCAATGCAGGCGCAAAGGTCGAGCCCCGCGCTGCCCTCGGTCGCGCGCTTCGGAATGACCGCGTTTTCCTGTACTTTCTTAATTTTCAATACTTCCATTATTCTACTCCTCTGTAATAAAGTCCGCGTGTATAAGCCCCGTCAGCGGGCGCGCCGCGGCGGTAATTTTCAATAATCTGCCGGCATTCGGCTTTGCTTTCCGTGGTGAAATCCAGCAGATAAAAATCAATATTATGAAGTTCGTGAATCCTGTCGGAAAGGCAGGTCGGGCGGGAATTGAAAATTTCCGAAAACCCATTTTCGCACCGCACCGGGAACGCAATTCCTTTGCGGTCGGTAATCGATTGTTTCCGCCCGCATTGCGCGCAGGTCATGCCGTTTTTTATGGGGCAGTTGCGCGTGAGCATCAGCGGTGTGCGCCCGTAAACACAAACCCCGCGCGGCAAATCGCCGCCGAGCCGGTTGATTTGGTTGACGGTCAACTCGTAAGAGACCGCCGCTTCCGAAACGCCGATTTCCTCGGCTTCTTTTAACGCCAACGTGTTGAACAGATTTAAAAACGGTCCGCCGATGATTTCCGTGCCGGCTTCTTTTGCAATCGCCACCGCGTCTAGCGTGTCGCACAGCGCATAAGGAGCCCCGCTTTCGCGAAGCGCCTTTAAAGTCTGCTTTTGCGAGCCGAAAAGGCCGCGCGGCAAATAAACGCCCGCGTGATGTTTTGCAAGTGTTTGCTTCGGCGTTGAAAGCGGCAAAAACAGCCGGTCAAATTGCAAATTTTCCGGTATGGCGCTTGCGTCGCGGAAGCGGAAATACCACTTTTTTGTGCCTGCTTTGTGCGCCGGGAAAGCGTCGAGCAGGGGCATTTCGTTGATTTTATAAGGCTTCGGCGCGCTGAGCGCTTCCGTCAGGGCGTCGAGCGCCTTGCGGCGAAGCGCATTCAGTTCCGAAAGCGGCAGTGCGATATTTTCGTCTATGTGGTATTGGATTTCTTTCGCGAAGAAAACCGTGCCGCCGCATTTTTGCAGTTGCTTTTCGACGGTTTCCTCGGTCAGCGGCCGTGTTTTCGCCGGCTCGCAAAGTGTATCCCCAAAAACGGTGACACTGTGCCCGTCACACACGGCGACAAGGCGCGGCGCATCATTTATTTTCGCCGTAAATTCAAATTGAACCGGTCGAACCGCACATTCTTTTTCATATAGCTTTTCATAAGATTTCAAAAGCGTGTTTGTCGCCGCCGTGACATTTTCTTTCTTTCGCGTGCCGAACATCGCTTTGCCGCGGTTATTTTCAAAATACCCGTCTGTAAAGCCGGAACGCGAAAATAACGCTTCTAAATCCGCCTCGCGCGTGTCGTTGTAATTCCCCGCCAGTGCCTCGCGACAAGCGGTTACCGCGGCGGCAACATATTCGGGGCGTTTCATGCGCCCCTCAATTTTAAACGAGCAAACGCCGAGTTTGACAAGCTCGGGCAGATTATCAATTAAAGATAAATCTTTTAAACTTAAATCATGTCCCGTGCCGCCGTCTGCGGCAAACGGCAGGCGGCAGGGTTGCGCGCAAAGCCCGCGGTTGCCGCTGCGCGATCCCAGCATTGCGCTTAAAAGGCATTGTCCCGAAACACACATGCAAAGCGCGCCGTGTACGAACGCTTCAAGTTCCAGCGGTGCGTTTTCCGAAAGTTCGGCGATTTCCGATTTCGTGAGCTCCCGCGGAAGCACTCCCCGCGAAAACCCGCGCGACGCGAGAAGCCGGAGTCCCGCCGGTGTGCCGACGGTCATTTGCGTGGACGCGTGCCGCGGCAGGTCCGGGTAAAGGGTGCGCGCAAGGCGAATAACGCCCAAATCCTGCAAAATAAGCGCATCTGCCGCTTCGCGACAGGTACGCTTTAAAGTTTCGGCAAGGTTTTTCAGTTCGTCGTCTGACACTAACGTGTTGAGCGTAATGTGCGCACGCACACCGTGCAGACGGCAAAGCCGGAGCGCCTTTTTTGCTTCTTCGTCACTGAAATTGGCAGCGTTTCGGCGCGCGTTAAACGCACCGAATCCAAAGTAAACGGCGTCCGCGCCACAGCGCAAAGCTGCCAAAAGCGCGGGGGATCCGCCGCAGGGGGCAAGAATCTCAGGCTTCGTCATGACTTTGCGTGAACAAATTGATTTGGTCGGTCTTTTTGGCTTTCGCTTCGGTGCGCATACGGTCGAGCTCGCGTTTATAGAAATCGCGCTCGGTCTGTGCCTCGGAGGTGTCTTTCAGATAATCCTTAATCTGGGAGCGATAGCTTTCGACAATCTGTTCGGTCTTTTTCACTTGGTCGGCAAGCTCAATCGCCACAAGGATTGCCGCCTGGTTTGCGGTAATGAACGGATTGGCAGATTGAATCTCTTTGATTTTTTCATCAATATCCGTTGCGAGTTCGTTGGTATATGCCGCGGTCTCGTCGGTCAGCAGCGAATAGGTTGCGCCGGCAATGGTGACCTTGACTTTTTTCTTTTCCATAATACACACCTCAAATCAGCAGATTTACTTTTTTATTATACTTGAAATGGTCAAAAACTGCAACTATGGGTTTTTAAGCTTTTTTACGCGTCTTTTCGGTAAACGGGCAGGAAAAATTCGATTTCGGTAACCAGCGTTTTTAAAGCCGCAAGCCGTGCTTGTTCTTTTTTGCCGGTTTTATAATAATAAGGCGTCATCAAAAACAGGTTTTGAATGTCTGTTTGCGACGTTAAGCGGATTTCCCCCGAAACGCTTTGCTCTTCCAAAAGCGTAAAGCCCGGTCGCTCGAATTTGTCCACCTGATTTTTATAAGGCTCGTCATACACCGCGCTTTTCAGCGCAAACAGATGGTTTTCGCCCGGAATCACTTCCAGAAAAATGCCGCCCGGTTTTAAAACGCGGTCAAACTCCGTTGCACAATAGGGGGAAAACACCTCTAAAAGCATATCGATGCTGTTGTCAGCTATCGGCAAATGGAATGCGCTGGCTACGGCAATTTTTGCACTTTTGCAGCGCTTCGCCGCAAGGTTTGCCGCGTCTTTTGAAATGTCAATGCCGAGGATTTGCGCGCCCGGCACGGCTTCGGCTGCCGCGGCGGTGTAATACCCCTCGCCGCAGCCGCTGTCTAACAGCACACCGCCCGGGAGCAAATACTTTTGCACCAGCGCGGCAATTTTTTGTTGTAAGGGAGCGTAAAAGCCTTTGTCTAAAAAATCCCGACGCGCCCGCACCATATCGCGGTTGTCACCATGATTTCCGGCGGGTCGGGACGCGTGTGTCAGCAGGTTAACATACCCGTTTTTGGCCTTGTCAAAGCTGTGCGCATTGGCGCAGGCATAGGTGCACTCACTTTCTGTGAGCGGCAGGGAACATACCGGGCAGCAAAAAGAACACACAGCTTTTCCTCCTTTTTGCGTTTTTATCGCAGTTCATCATAAGCAAATGCGCGGTCATACAGTGTGCAGCTTTCTATGGCAGCGTTTTTGCGGATTTCTCCGGCTGATACAGCCGGAAGCGGAGATTCTGCGCGATAACCGGCGCCGGAAAGGGTTCCGTTGACATAAATCTTTAAAATACCGTTGCGCTCCCGAACGAGGTCTGCGCGCACAGCGCCGCCGCTGACTTTGTCATCTGACTTTGCGCGAATACCGCAGCAGTCCGCCACAAGCTTACCGTTGGAAACGCTGAGGACAAGGCTGTCACCTTGCGTATATAAAATGCCGTCTTCCGGGGCGTTGTTCAGCCGGAGGCGCACGGTAAATTCATCGACGCCGGTGACGAATTCGGGCAGAAGGTGGTCTTTATAACAAATGCATTTTTCTGTGCCCTCTGCCAGGTTTCCGTAAACATCGCGAACAGCATATTGCACCGAAAAGCTTTCTCCGTAGGGGAACGGCTGCGCGCTGTGCAGCCGGACTTCACTGTAATCAGCCAGCAGCTCGGCTTCGGCTTTTTCCCCTGCACAGGCGAATTCGCCCGGGAAAATGTGGCGGTCAAAGGTGAGCAAAACGGTGTGCTCGTCCATCGCCTTGGCGCGCAGAAGCACCGGGGGTGCTGTTACCGGTGCACCGAAGTGCAAAACACGGATTTCGTGGGGGTTAAGTTCGATTTCGTAAGTGTCGCCGTAATTCCAGGGCTTGCCCTGTTCGGTTTGCACATGGGGTAAAACCGAGGTGCAGACCATGTCCTGCGTACCCTCAGCAACGCCGATGCGCCGATCCAGTGTGAACGAAAAAGTCTGCGCATAGGGCATCGGATTTCGAAGTGAAACAAAGCCTTCTGCGCCTTCCCAGGCAGAGTATCCATAGACAGCGCCTGTGTTCGGGGAATGCCCGATGAGCTTTGCATTGCGGAGAATGTGGAAATTGTCCTCTAAGAACCGCAGCACATCGGCGTTAATCTGCCATTTGACATCGTTCATCATGTTGCAGCTGTAATACAATTCCCAAAATGCTGTGCCGCGCGTCGCCAGCATATACAGATATTTGCGGAATTCCTCATCTGTCATCTGAATTTTTGCGGTATTGCCGTAAATCGGCTCGTGGTTATACATGTTCGACAACGGGAACTGATAGGCGCGCGTTTCATGGAAATCAAAATATTTTGTATCACGGTAGGTAAGCATGCGGTCAAAATCTTTGCCTTGCATGGCTTTGCCGTTTGTTGTCTTGTCGATAAATCCTATATCGTCGCTGTTCTGCATCCAAAGGCTTTCTGAAAATTGCAGATGCCACGGGCTAGCGTTGCAGTAGCTGGTTTGGTTGATCCAAAGTGACTTGCCCTGCGCTTCGCGGTGGCGGTGCATTTCTTGAAATACCGCAATCCAGCGTTCCCAGTGGTCGGTAAAGCAATACATATCTTCATATCCGCCGGTAGGGTGCCCGTGCCGGTGGGAGGGGCACGAACGAAGCATAAAGCCGTCCAGCTTCCAGTAGTTGATGTCAAAGCGGTCCATGTAATCTAAAAACAGAGCCTTTACATTTTCCGTATAGCGGTGGTCGGCAGTGCAGATGTCGTGGCTGCGGCGGTTGTAGCCGCCTTTTTTGGCGCGCTGCATTCGTCTTGCAAACCGCGGGGTTTTCTTGTTGTAGCCGCCGCGCGGGCCAAGCCACAGACCGAAATCGGAAGCAAAGTTTTTAGCGAGGGCGGCGCTTTCATAAAGCTCGTTGGGGAACTTTTGATTAAAGCACCAAAAATCCTTGTCGTAATCCGGCCAGCCGTCGTCCACCACATAGGCGTCAACCGGCGGAAGCCCGTTTTGCGTCATGCCCTTTTCGATTTCAAAGAACGAACTGCGAATATTATCCTTGTCAATGTCCAGCATATGGTCAAACCAGGAATTATATTGTGTACGCAAAGAAATCGGACGCGAGATGGAACGGATATAGCTGAGAAAATCTGCGCGGATGACTTCCGGCTCTAAACTTCTTGCCGCGCCGAAAACCGTTTTCCAGGTGGTGTATGCCGGTTTTCCGTTTTTCAGATCATGCATGGATTTTCCGGCATAGTAACGAATGTGGGCAATGCCGTCTTCAATGTTGTTGTCGTTGGCGGGAAACTCGCTGCCGGTGTAAAGACTGTTCAAATACACAGGCTGACCGAGCGCCGACTGGAACGGGGTGAGATAAGCTTTTTTCATGTTCGGGCGGCTCCATTTTTGCTGAATGCCGCGCGGCAGGGATATGAATTCTGTGTCAATCGTGTCAATAAGCACACGGTCGTCTGAAGCAGAAAGAGACAGCGTCTTATATAAAAACGGCTTGTCCTCTGTTGCTTCAATGGTTTCCGTTACTGTGTAGGTTACGCCCAAAACCCGGTAAGGCGCAAAGCGAATTTCCAGTACTTTACAGTTTTCCTTGCTGCGCGTGCAGATGTCCTCGACCTGCAGTGCGGAGCTTTTGAGCGCCGCCGGTTTTTTCCGTTTCATTTTTACCCGGATGACAAATTCTTCCGAACAGGGCTGAAATTCTAAATCCAGCCCGCCTTCTATGCGGCGGTTACGGACAAATTCAGTGCGAAGATGTCGCTTCTCGTCCACAGAAAAAACACGGACGATATAGCGGTTGCCAATGGCGATGGTGCCTTGCCGGCTTTCAATAAATACGGTATTCGGATATTCCATATGGTCACTCCTGTTCTTCGGGGAATAACACGGCTTCCGCGGCTTTTGCCGCATCTTCTACAATTTGGACGCAGGGGCGTTTTTTATAATATGCCGCGGTGCGCGCGTCCGGTGTCGGCGAAACGGGAACATTCCCCGAAAGTCCCAAAAGCTCACGGCAGACAATCGAGTGGTTGGTCTGTTTGAAAATCTCGACAATTTCCTGCACCTTTTTATAGGTGAGGGCTTTCGCTTCGCGGTCTTTGCCGTCTGTCGCGCCGTACATCATACCCGCAAGCATTGCCGCGCCGCAAACGGTGCCGCAAACTTCGCGCATTCTGCCGACGCCGCCGCCGAGTCCCGCCGCAACGCGAAGCGCGGTTTCCTCGGGAAGCCCTGTTTTATCACAAAAGGCGGCAAAAACGGCTTGAGAGCAGTTATAGCCGGATTTAAACAATTCCACCGCACGGTCACTGTGTTTCGACATAGAAAAAACCTCCGTAATTTCAAATCGCCTTACCGAAAAGAGCGGCGGCTTTTTGAAAATATATGTTTATATTTTAAATTCCAAGAAAAAGGGTATCGAAAAAGCCTGAAAATAAGGCGGCTTGCGCCTAAAAATTTTCGCTTTTTTATCCGCTTTTCTTTATTATGGTATTATACCACACCCCGAAAAGCTTTGACAACCGGTTCGACGGAATTGTAAAAAATTCGCTCAGGTGCAAGGGCGCCCGATTGACAGAAAAATGGAGGCGGTATAAAATATATTATGCTGAAAATGAATATTGAAAAGCTAAAAAAGGAGTGAAATTACATGAAATATTCGATTATCACAATCGGTCGTGAACATGGCTCCGGGGGCAGAACAATCGCCAAAATGGTGGCGGATAAATTGCAGATTCCGCTTTATGACAGAAAGCTAATCCAGATGATTGCCGAAGACAGCGGCTTTGCCGCAAGTTATGTGGAAACGTCCGAAATGCGCCGGACTTCGAGTTTCCTTTATAACCTGTATTTTGACAGCCGCAATCTGCCGCTGGACGACCAGGTGTTTTTGGCGCAGGCTAATGTGATTACAAAACTTGCCGAAAAAGGGCCTTGTGTAATTGTGGGCCGCTGCGCGGACTATATTCTTCGCGACAAACCGTCGGTTTTAAAGGTGTTTGTTTACGCCCCGATGGAAGAGCGCGTCCGCCGCGTGGAAGAGGACTACGGCGAAAAAGCAAGCGATTATCAGCGGTATTTGCAAAAAATCGACCGCCATCGTTCGGCTTATTATGACCGCTTTACAGGCGAAGAATGGGGCAACCCCCACAACTACCACCTGCTTATTAACAGCGCTATCGGGCTTCCCGCCGCGGCGCAGCAGATTATTACGCTCGCCGGCGGAAAGGAAAAAGAGTAATGGCAACAAAAACAGCAGTTCAAAAAGAAAATAAAATGGGTATAATGCCCGTCAACCGGCTTTTGATTTCCATGTCGGTGCCGATGATGATTTCCATGCTGGTGCAAGCGCTTTACAACATCGTCGACAGCATGTTCGTGGCGCAAATCAGTGAAAACGCGCTGACCGCCGTTTCCCTCGCGTTTCCGGCGCAAAACCTGATGATTGCCGTCGCCACGGGCACGGGCGTCGGTGTCAACGCCCTGCTTTCCAAAAGCCTCGGCGAAAAGAATTTCGACCGCGTTAACAAAACCGCGGGCAACGCCGTGTTTTTGGCGTTTTGCAGTTTTGCGGTGTTCGCGCTGCTCGGCGGCTTTTTCTCGCGTCTGTTTTTCACGTTGCAGACCGATATTGAAGAAATCGTCAATTACGGCGAACAGTATTTGATTATTTGCACGGTGTTCTCGTTCGGCGTATTCGGGCAGGTTACCTTTGAACGCCTTTTGCAATCCACCGGCAAAACCATTTATACGATGATTACGCAAGGCGTCGGCGCAATTATCAACATCATTTTCGACCCGATATTGATTTTCGGATATTTGGGCTTCCCGAAAATGGGCGTTGCGGGCGCCGCGGCGGCTACCGTATTCGGTCAGATTGTAGCGTTTATTTTGGCCGTTGTGCTCAACCACTTTAAAAACCCGGAAGTGCGCCTGCACGTGCGCAATTTCCGTCCCAGAGCAAGGATTATCCGCAACATTTATTCAGTCGGCGTGCCGTCCATTATCATGGCGTCCATCGGCAGCGTGATGACCTTCGGCATGAACAAAATCCTCATCGCCTTTACCCCCACGGCAACCGCGGTGTTCGGCGTGTATTTTAAACTGCAAAGCTTTGTGTTTATGCCCGTGTTCGGGCTTAATAACGGCATGGTGCCGATTGTCGCTTACAACTACGGCGCGAAAAAGCCCCAACGCATCACCCACACCGTCAAGCTCAGCATTTTGTATGCGGTCGGGATTATGTTCATCGGGCTTCTTGTATTCCTGCTTTTGCCGGACAAGCTTTTGGCAATTTTCAACGCTTCGGAAAATATGCTCGCCATCGGCATTCCGGCGTTGCGCATCATCAGCGTAAGCTTCCTGTTCGCAGGCTACGCGATTGTTTGTTCGTCGATGTTCCAGGCGCTCGGTCACGGGCTTTTGAGCCTTTGGGTCTCGTTGCTTCGTCAGCTTTGTGTGCTTTTGCCGGTCGCGTATGTGTTCGCCCGCTTTTTCGGGCTTGAATCGGTTTGGCTTTCGTTCCCGATTTCCGAAATCGCGTCTCTCGTGTTCAGCACAATTTTCCTGCGGCACGTTTACAAAAAAGAGATTTTGCCGATGAAACAAGAACTGGAAAACGCCCCCGCGGCAGAAAAATAAATATACAATTCAAAAGGACGGAAAGCCTTCTCGCTTTCCGTCCTTTTTAGGACATAATATAAAGCAGCGCCATCATCAGCGCTTCGTCTGCGCCCTCTGAGCGTAAAAGCAGAAGCAGCGAAAACAAAACCGCCTCGTCGGGTTCTTCCAAAACACTGTCTAAAAGATTGGCTTTGGTTTTCTGTTCGGTCTGCTTTTTTGCCTTTTCGTTTTCCGGGGCAAAATATTCGCGGAACGTCGGATAGGTGATGTCGCGGTCCTCCGGAAGATTCAGCGGCATTTTAATCCGCCCGCCGTGTTTTTCGGGCGCCGGCGCAGTTTCCCGCGGCTGGCGGCGGGGCGGCGGAGATTGCGATTCCATCGCCCGGTTGGTTTCCTCCACCACTTCTTTGGAGTGCAGCTGCATATTGCGCACGCGTTCGAGCGCCTTTTCCTGCATTCTCTGCAGCTCGTCATAGGTGTATTCGCGCATATCAGAACATTCCTTTCAAAAGCGGAAGCATATCCATCAGCCGCAAAAAACGCATGGCCTCGTCCGCCTTTTTCTGCCGTTCTTCGGAAAGCAGGGGGCGAAGCGCCTGCAAAAAGCGCGTGCGGTCGTCCTCTTCGTGCATTCTGCCCGCAACCGCGGCAAGTGTTTTTGCCATGTCATCGCCGAGCATCGCCGAAAGCCCTGCGCCGGCGTTTTCACTCCCTTTTTGGTGCGATTCTTCTTTTTTGCCGGATTGACCGCCACCGCTGCCGCTATCCTGCATCAGGTTCTGCGCCACACTTTTGAGCCGTTCGAGGTCTTCGGGGCTTACGGAATCAAGCAATTCACGAATGCTGTCCATCGTTGCCCTCCAAAAGTTTGTTCAAAAGCGCCTGCGCTTGCGGGGTTTTTAATAAATTCTGCATGGCATTTTCATCTTGTAAGACCGCCTGCAGCTTTTCCGACTGGGTCGGACTTAACTGTTTCATCAAATAATCTTCCGCTTCTTTTTTGCTGCCTTTTTGCTTAATTTCCTTTAAAATGCGGTCCAAATTCCCGTTATCATTTTGCATTGCAAACACCTCGCCGTTTTGCTATAATTACTATAATCTATGAAAAGAGGTCGGTTTTTATGCTTCGTGCGCTGGTCCTGTCGGATTCCCACAGGGACTATTATTCGTTAGAGCGCGTTCTGCGCCTGCACCCCGAAGCCGAGGCGGTGTTTTTCTTAGGCGACGGGGAGGACGACTTCTTTTCCCCGTCGGTGCAAAAGCTATTGGTCAACAAAAAAGTCACCGCGCTCGCCGGCAACTGCGACTGGGGGTCCACGCTTCCGAAAGAAGAACTTGTCCCGCTCGGCGGGAAACGAATTTTTGCGCTTCACGGCCACACGCGCTTGGTAAAATACGGGCTTCAAGACCTTGTCTCGGAAGCCAAAGCGCGCAAGGCGGACGTCGCTATATACGGCCACACCCACGTCGCGCGGGTCGATTATATCGACGGGATTTATTTTATGTGCCCCGGCAGTGTGCGCGGCGGCGACTACGGCATGATTGACATTACCGACAAAGGAGAAATCGCCTGCCTGACGGCAAGCTTGTAAAGAGGAATGGTTATGACTTTATTTCGCAATGTAAACATCGTGAAAGAAAACACCGTGGAAAAAGGGGAAGTGTTGGTGCGCGATGGCAAAATTGCCGAAGTGACAACCGCGATTGAAGCGACACCCGAAACGGAAATCGTCGACGGCGGCGGACGTTATCTTTCCCCGGGCTTTATCGATTTGCACGTCCACGGCGGCGGCGGATATTCCGCCATGGGCGGGAAAGACGCGGTCGTGAAAATGTGTGAAGCGCACGCGCGCTACGGCACAACTTCGATTTTGCCGACTACGTTGGCAGCGCCCATCGAGCAGTTAAAAACTGCCATAGACGGCATCAAGGCGGCGCAAACCGCCACCGACCGCGTCAACATTCTCGGCGCGCATTTGGAAGGGCCGTTTTTGTCCCCGAAAATGTGCGGCGCGCAAAGTCCCGAAAATATTTTAGTGCCCGACGAGTGGGACTGTGAAGATTTGCTTTCTTACTGGGACGGGATTCGTATGATGGGCGCAGCGCCGGAGACCGCCGGCGGTATGGCGCTCGGCAAAGCGATGCAAAAACACGGGATTGTAGCGTCGGTTGCCCATTCCGCGGGCGATTACGACGTCGCCGAAGAAGCGTTCCAAAACGGATACAGTGACGTTACCCACCTTTACAACGCCTGCACGTCCTGCCACAAAATCGGCGTTTTCCGCTATGCGGGTACGGTCGAAGCCGCGCTTTGCAACGACAATGTGACCACCCAGGTCATTGCCGATTTGCGGCACCAGCCGGCGGGGGTGCTGAAACTGATTTATAAGTGCAAAGGCCCCGACCGCATGTATCTGATTACCGACGGTCTGGAATATGCCGCGCTGGATATGGAAGAAGGGCAGGTCTTTACCCAGGAAAACGGTATGGCGGTCGTTTATGAAGACGGCGTAATGAAGCTCGCCGACCGTTCGTGCCTTGCGGGGTCGGTCGCGACCTGTGACAAGCTTGTGCGCAATATGTACCGTGAAATCGGTCTGCCGCTGCCAATTTGCGTCAAAATGGCGAGCCTTACGCCCGCGCGCGTGATTGGAATCGGCGACAAAAAAGGCAAAATCGAACCCGGTTATGACGCGGATTTGCTGCTGTTTGATGACAACGTCAACGTAAGCTACGTCATGGTCGGCGGCAAAATTGTGGTTTCGGAAAAATAACAGAGAGCATAAAAACGGCTTTCTTTTAGAAGGCCGTTTTTTCTTGACAAACCGTAAAAGATTGGGTAGTCTAAACAAAGAAACCACCAAAGGAGGCGAAACCGTGGAAACCGTTTGTATTTTTATAGAAAATACCTGCCTGAACGTGCAAAAGGGGACTTCCCTTGCAAATGCATTGCGCGAAAACGGCTTTTCTTTGGACTTACCCTGCGGCGGGACGGGGAAATGCGGCAAATGCCGCGTAAATTTACAAGAAATCGGCGAAGTGCTCGCCTGTCAATATAACGTCACAAAAGATATTCACGTTTTGTCGCTTCCGAAAAGCGATACAATCGTCACCCCCGAAACAAAAGCGGCAAAAGACGAGATTCCGGCAGGGGAAGCGGACTTGGCGGTTGACATCGGCACCACCACCGTCGCCTTGGCGCTGGTGGAGCCTATAAAACGGACCATACTTTACCGTAAAGCGTTTGACAACCCGCAAAAAGCGTTCGGCGCGGATGTAATCAGCCGAATTTCTTACGGCACGCAGCACGGGGGAGCGGAACTCCAGCGCGTTTTGTTAGACGCCCTTAAAAAGGAAATCGAGCCTCTGACGGCGGCGGGCGCGCAGATACAAAAGATTTATGTCAGCGGCAACACGACCATGCTGCACCTTTTTTTAGGCGTCGACTGTTCGACACTTGGCACAGCGCCTTATACGCCGCAGTTTTTAAAGGCGCAAACGGTCCCGGCGCAATCGCTCGGGCTGCCGGGCGAAACGGTTACAACACTTCCGTGCATTTCCGCGTTTGTCGGCGCGGACGTGTTAGCGGGGCTTCTCCTTTGCACGTTCCCGAAAGCGGGAAACTATAATTTGCTCATTGACCTCGGCACCAACGCGGAAGTGGCGTTGTTTAACGAAACCCGCGTGCTTTGTACGGCGACCGCGGCGGGGCCTTGTTTTGAAGGTGCGAATATTTCCTGCGGTATGCCGGCTTCCAACGGCGCGATAACGCACTACGCTTACCCTTACGGCCCGACATTTTTGGGCGAAAAGCCGACGGGCATCTGCGGAACGGGGCTTGTCGATATTGTCAGCGAGCTTTTTATCCACGGCATTGTGGACGAGACCGGCGCTATGGAGGAAGAAGCATTCCCCGTCGCGCCCGGGGTCGAGGTCACGGCGGCGGATATCCGGCAGTTTCAGCTTGCAAAATCCGCTGTCCGCGCGGGCACACAGCAGCTTTTAGAGCTTGCGGGTGTTTCAGAAGCGGACGTGGAAACGGTTTATCTTTCCGGCGGGTTTTCCGCATTTCTCAATGTGCAAAGCGCTTGCAAAACCGGACTTATCAATCCGAAATTTTTAAAAAAATGCGTGTGGCTCGGCAACTCGTCTTTAGAGGGGTGTGCGGTTTATAAAAACGAGGCAGCGCGCGCCGAAGAAATCGTCTCGCACGCGGACTATATCGACCTTGCAAAAGACGCGGGCTTTTCCGAAAAATTCATGCGCTATATGTATTTCGGAAAATAAGAAACCGAAAACAATTTAATACAGGCAAAACGGACGGGAAACCGTCCGTTTTTTTGTGCCCTGCCGCGCTTTGACAAAATCCGCACACCGGGTGGAATACAATCAGAACTACGGATGACCAAAGGAGGAAAACTATGCAAACCACAATCGAAACGGCGGACAAGCTGATGACCGTATATTTAAGCGGCGAGCTTGACCACCACAACGCGCCGACCGTGCGCGATAAAATTGACGAAACCGCCGCCTGTTTTCGCCCCGAAAAAACCGTTTTGGATTTCGGCGGCGTGACGTTCATGGACAGCTCCGGGATAGGGCTTGTCATGGGGCGGTATAAGCTCTTAGAAAGCATGGGCTGTACGCTTGAAATTCAGAATTTGTCCGACCACGCTTATAAAGTGATGCGCCTTGCGGGGCTTGACAAAATTGCCACGCTTGCCCGCAAGGGGAAAAAGGAGGAAAAAAACCGTGAAACCACAGAATGAAATGAAAATGCAGCTGGAAAGCCGTTCGGTTAACGAGGGCTACGCGCGCGTGGCGGTGGCGGCGTTTGCCGCGACGCTCGACCCGACGCTTGAAGAAATCAACGACATTAAAACCGCCGTCAGCGAAGCGGTGACGAACTGCATTGTGCATGCTTACAAAAATACAATGGGTATCATTTACATAACCGTGCGGCTGTTTGAAAACGGCAAGGTGGAAATTAAAATCCGTGACCGCGGCTGTGGAATAGCCGACGTCGAGAAAGCGCGCGAACCGCTGTTTACGACAGGCGGCGGCGACCGCGCGGGGCTCGGCTTTTCGGTGATGGAAAGCTTTTCTGACAATGTGCGCGTGCGTTCCAAAGTGGGGAGCGGAACGACCGTGACGCTGATTAAATACATTCACGGCAGGCACACAAGCATTGCGCCGTGAAGAACTGATTTGCGATAACCTCGGGCTGGTGCACGCCTGTGCGAATCGCTTTCGCAACAAGGGGATTGAATATGACGACCTGTTTTCCGCCGGCTGTTTGGGGCTTGTTAAAGCCGCCGACGGCTTTGACGAGTCGCGTGGTTTTGCGTTTTCGACTTATGCCGTTCCGGCGATTTTGGGCGAGATGAAACGGCTGTTTCGCGACGGCGGCGCGGTGAAAATCAGCCGCGCTTTAAAAGAACGCGCGAGAGAAGCGGCAAAACTGCGTGAGGAAATGACCGCCGCACTTTCGCGTGAGCCGACGCTGCGGGAACTCGCGGCGAAAATGCAGGTGTCCGAATATGAAATGGCGCAGCTTGTCAATTTGTCAATGCCGGTGGCGTCTTTAACCGAATTGCACGAAGAAAACGACCGGCAAATCGACATTCCCGTGGAATCCGAAGAGGAGGAAATTCAAAACAAGCTGGCGCTTTCCGAAGTTTTAAAGATTTTGCCCGAAAATGACCGGCGGCTTATCGAGCTTCGCTATTATAAGGGGCTTACGCAAACCAAAACCGCCGAAATTTTGGGACTTTCTCAAGTGCAGGTGTCTCGCCGCGAGCGCACGATTTTGCTGGAACTCCGGCGGAAGCTTACGGGATAATCGAGATTCGCCGAAAATCAGAAAAAACGGTTGACAACCATTGACTTTTCTGATAAAATACCATTTGCCGCATATTAGGGGCGGTGCCGCAAGGCGCCAAAAGCGGATTTTCCCCGCCTCCGGTAGCGAGTCTATATTAAGGTAGGTAAAACTATGTACGCAGTAATCGAAACAGGCGGCAAGCAGTACAAAGTCGAAGCCGGCGATGTGCTTTATGTTGAAAAGCTTGCAGTCGAAGAAAACGCAGATGTCACCTTTGACAAGGTCATCGCAGTCGGCACCGACGACGGTATTAAAGTCGGCAAGCCCTATGTTGAGGGCGCAACCGTTACAGCCAAAGCGCTGAAAAACGGCAAAGCAAAGAAGATTGTTGTCTTCACTTACAAACCCAAAAAGAACGAGAAACGCAAAAAAGGTCATCGTCAGCCCTACACCAAGGTTGAGATTTCCGCGATCAACGCTTAAATGATTCGCGCGAAATTCCGTGTCGGGGAACAAGGCTTGATTACCGGCTTTTGTGTCAGCGGTCATTCGGGAAGCGCCGAAAGCGGCGAAGATATTATCTGCGCTGCGGTTTCGTCTCCCGTTTACATGACGGCAAACACCTTGACCGAAATCCTTTCGCTCTCCCCCGAAATCACGGAAAAGGACGGCTACTTTCGTTTGACGCTCTCAAACGAAGAAGCAGAAAAAGCGTCCGATATTTTGCAGGGCTTTTTCCTGCATTTACAAGCGTTATCCGAACAATATCCCGATTTTATCCAAGTTGAAAGAGGTGCTTTATAATGCTCAAAATAAACATTCAGTTGTTTGCGCACAAAAAAGGTATGGGTTCCACCAAAAACGGCCGTGACTCCGAATCCAAAAGACTCGGCGTAAAACGTGCGGACGGTCAGTTCGTGCTCGCCGGCAACATTCTTGTCAAACAGCGCGGCACGCACATCCATCCCGGTGAGAACGTCGGCAAAGGCTCCGACGACACCCTGTTCGCAAAGATTGACGGCAAAGTCAAATTCGAAAGAATGGACAAGAACCGCAAAAAAGTCAGCGTTTACGCGGTCGAGCAATAATTTGTCAAAATACCAAACGGGGGCAGAAATCACTTCTGCCCCTTTTTTCTTTTTTTGTAAAATCCAACAAAGTGACAGGAAATACAACATAAATCTTGCTTTTCTGTGAAAATGCATATATACTATTAGGCATAGATTCGGCATCGGTTTTGCCGAAAAACGGCTCGGAGGAGTATCTTTTATGAAAATTCAATTTGCCGCGCCGTGTTTGTTCGGCTTGGAAAGCTTTGTCGCAGACGAACTGCGGAATTTGGGCGCCGAAGCGGTCGCACCGGAAAACGGACGCGTCTTTTTTGAAGGCGATGAACACCTGCTTGCGCGCGCCAATCTCTGCTCGAGATTTGCGGAACGGATTTTGATTGTGCTCGGCGCATTTGAAGCGCACACGTTTACGGAACTTTTTGACGGCGTCAAGGCGCTGCCTTTGGAAAACTGGATCGGCGAATACGACGAATTCCCGGTGAAAGGGCATTGCCTGCGCTCGGATTTGTTCAGCGTCAGCGACTGTCAGTCGATTATCAAAAAAGCGGCGGTTGAGCGGCTCAAACAGCGTTACCATATTGAATGGTTTGAAGAAACCGGCGTGCGCCACGCGCTGATTTTCTCGATTTTAAAAAATCAGGTACATTTGTTTTTGGATACAACCGGCACAACCTTACATAAACGCGGTTACCGTCCGACGGCGAACGAAGCGCCGATTCGCGAAACTTTGGCGGCGGCGCTGTGCGCGATGTCGCGGCTTCGTCCTTATCACACGCTTTACGACCCGATGTGCGGGTCCGGCACGATTTTGATTGAAGGTGCCATGCTTGTGCAAAATATCGCGCCGGGACTGCACCGCCACTTTACCGCGGAACGGTTCCCGCAAATTCCGCCGGAGGTTTGGCGCGAAGAACGCGAAAAAGCGCAAAACGCCGTTGTGCCCGCGCCGGATTTTCAGGCGTTCGGCTCTGACATTGACGAAGAAGCGCTGAAAATTGCCGAAGAAAATGCCGTCCGCGCCGGCGTACGTGATAAAATCATTTTCAGACGCGCGGATATTCGCGATTTTAAACCCGCGACCGAACACGGCACGGTGATTTGCAACCCGCCTTACGGCGAGCGGCTACAAGATAAAAAACAGGCGGCGCGCTTGATTGAAACGATGGGAAAAGTTTTTCCTCGCCGCCACGGTTTCAGCTATTGTGTGATAAGCCCGGAAGAAGAGTTTGAAACCTTGTTCAAACGGCGCGCGGACAAACGCCGCAAGCTTTATAACGGCATGATTCGGTGCCAGGCGTATATGTATTTTAAATGAGTTTTGTGTGATATGGGGTGGATATTGTGAAGCATATTTTTATTGTGAATCCGACCGCGGGCAAAGGCAAAGCGGCGAAGCGCATCATTCCCGAAGTGGAGGCGTATTTTGCCGCGCACCCGCAATACGAATGGGAAGTTTATGTGACAAAAGAGCGTTTAGACGGTATGCGTTATGTCGAGTCGGTCGCGTCAAAGGGCGAGCCGGTGCGGTTTTACGCCTGCGGCGGCGACGGCACGCTTTATGAGGTGGTCAACGGCGCTTACAAATATCCGAACGTCGAAGTGGCGAGCATTCCGCTCGGCTCCGGCAACGATTTTGCCCGCATTTTGGGCGACCGTGAAAAGTTAATCAATCTGGACGCGCAGGTCAACGGCAAAACCCGCCGGTTTGATTTGATTCAGGCGGGCGACCGCGTGGCAATCAACCAGTGCTCGATGGGGCTTGACGCCGAAGTCTGCGCAAAACAGGCGGCTTTCAAAAAAATGCCCGGTGTCGGCGGCGAATTTGCCTATACGCTCGCGCTGTTTTACTGTTTGTTCCGCCGGGTCAACAGCAGCCGTTTTAAAGTCATTCTCGACGACGAAAAAGTCATTGAGGGGACTATGCTCTTCTCGTTGTGCGCCAATGCGCGTTGGTACGGCGGCGGCTATAAAGGCGCGCCGAAAGCAGTGCCCGACGACGGTCTTTTGGATTTTATCATTGTCGAAAAAACCTGCAACACCTTAAAGCTTGCCGGCCTTGTCGGCAAATATAAGCGCGGGGAACACCTTTCTTGGGATTTCACCCACTTTTTGCGCGGCAAAAAAATGCAGATTATCAGCCAAAACCCCGCCGCGGTTAACGTGGACGGCGAGTGTGAATATGTGACCGATTTCACGTTCCAGATTTTGGAATCCGCCATTTCCTTCGTCGTGCCGGAAACGTCGGATTACGACGAGATTGTCGCCGACGGCAAGACTGTTAAATTGTCGTAAAATTTTTCGAAACTTTGTGTAAAATGCTGATTGCGATTTTTCGGCCATCGGCATATAATATTTGTTAATTTAACGGAAAGAGTGTCAGAAAATGGACACTCTTTTCTGTTTATGTTCATCGGCTGGCCGAAGAAACGAGGGAAAGCATGAAAAAATACATGAAAAAGTCTGAGGTGTGGACCTACGGCATCGGTCTTTTCGGCATTGCGCTGTTGACAGGCTGGATGCCGGATTATACATACACCTTCTTCAACGATTTTGCGTTTAAAGGGACCGATATTGACCCCGAAAGCATCACGAGAATTTTGGCGTATGTTTTCGGCGTTGCGGGCTTTGTGGGCGCCGCGTGTGAGCTGATTATCGGCTTTTTGGTGGACCGTACCCGCACCAAATGGGGCAAGATTCGCCCGTGGTTCGGCTTCGGCGTTATCCCGCTGGCGCTTGTTTCCATGTTTGTGTTTATCGCCCCGAAAACCAACAGCTACACCGCGGCTGTGGTTTGGATGTTTGTGATTTACGCGCTTTACACGGCGTTTTCCTGCGCGGTGGAAAGTCCGTCCAACTGCTTCGGTGCCTGCTGCACACCGAACCCCACCGAGCGCAGCGACGCGATTTCGATTGCGAGCATTTTCCGTTCTGTCGGGCAGTCCGGCGGCATGGTTGTTTTGCCGGTTGTCGGCGCGATTATGAAATTGGCGCTCGGCGAACAGCAGTATAAAACAGCAGAAGGTCAAGGGCTTGACTTGATGTTCTCTACGGCGGTTTGTGTGCTCGGTTGTGTGTTGTTCATTATGATTTTCTTTGTCAACAACCGTGAGCGCGTACCTTACACGGAAGAGAAAGTCAGCTTGAAAGAAAGTCTGAAATTCGTTTTCACCAACAAAAACCTGTTGATGGTTTCCCTTACCAAATTTACCGGTTTCGGCCGCGGCGTTTACAGCACGGTAAGCCTTTACATTGCTGTGTATCTGCTCGGCTCCAAAGATTTGAAAATCGGCCTTCTCTTGCCGATGGGCGTCGGTACCGCCGTTGGTATGCTGGTTGTTAAAAAACTTCTGAAAATGTGGGACACCCGCAAAGTTTACATTGTCTGCTGCCTTTACGGCGCGGCAATTCTCGGCGTGCTGTACATCGTTTCCAAAATTATCGGCTTCAATCCGTCCACGCTGATGATTCCGTTCTTGATTATCAACTTCTTCGTAGGTCTTCAGCACGGCAACACAAACCTCACGCCCAACGTTATGATTGCGGACTGCGTCGACGAAATCGAGTGGAAAACCGGCAAACGCCAGGAAGGCCTTTGCTATGCCGGCTACGGCTTCTTCTCAAAAGTGGCTGCGGCGCTTACCAAATCGTTCGGCCCTGCGCTGGTGGTCTGGTCCGGCTATAAAGTCTCCACCAACATCAACGTCGCTTACGCAACACAGACGGACGATACGCTCAACAAGCTTTTGATGATTTACACCTTGATTCCCGCCATTTTCGTCATCGGGCAGATGCTTCCGATTTTGTTCTATGACCTTACCGGCAAGAAGAAAGATATGATTACCAAAGAATTGCAGGAACGCCGTGCGGCGGAACTGAGCGACGAAAAGGAGGCGTAATCATGGCGAAAGAGAAAAACGTGCAGCACGAAAAACTGCATACGGTTGACGAAAACGCGACCAAAAAATTTGATTCCCTTTATGCGATTATCGCAATCGTCGGGATTATCCTGTTTTTGTGCATTGCCACAGGCGTTCATTACAAAAACACCTTTGCCATGCTTTACCCCGAACAGGTCGCCGAGCAATACGGCGCCAATGAAGTTGTCGGCAAAGATGATTTCAACTCCTTAAAATATTCGACGCTGATTACCAATCAATATCTCGGCGATTATTTCCGCAATAATTATGTAAAACCCGTAATCGATGCGAATTACGAAGCCAAAGAACGCACTCCCGAAGAAGAGGGTGATTTGAAAACCCGGATTTCCGAAGTCATGGACGCGTATTACGCACAGATTATTGCGGGCAACACCGACAAAACGCTTGACGGCGTTTTAAAGCAGTATATGGCGGAATATGCAAAACAGCATGAGGCCATTTTCGGCGAACCCGCGAGCTCCGAAGACGAAGCTGTTGAGTGTTTTGAAGCGAGCGTCCAGGCTTACAGCGAAGCAAACCGCCTGCAAGCGGAAGATATTTCCACCGAAGTGACAAAGACCTATTCCGGCGACGAGCTTGAAGCTTATAAATCGACCATGGACGCGGCGAGAACCGCCCGGCTCGAAAAATTCGGGATTGCGCTTTCCGACATTTCCGGTGTGTGCG
Organism: Candidatus Fimenecus excrementavium; assembly: GCA_018712805.1. GTDB lineage: Bacteria > Bacillota > Clostridia > Oscillospirales > Acutalibacteraceae > Fimenecus > Fimenecus excrementavium. The sequence goes on from DVGI01000021.1 coordinate 101,693, forward strand.
AAGTGACTTATCGCTACACGGTGGACGGTCAAAATTTTGAACAGCCCTACACCTTGGTGCAGGTCGGCTCCCAGTGGTATATTGACATTGCCGCTTAAATATTACAAAAAGACGCAGACAGATAGAAACCGGTTTGCGTCTTTCTTTATGAACGCAGAAAAAAAGGAGCCGAAAAAATGAAATTTAAAAATGTAGTCACCTGTGACCTTCGCAAATATAATTCGGTGGAGGCGGCAAGTGAGATTGAATCCGTCACCAACGCGGCGTTGGTTATTTTGCCGCAGGAGGCCGACGACACAACCCGCGCGGCGTTTGCGAAAATCGAAATGCACAATGTTGCCGCAACCATTTATGCCGACAGCAACGCGAAAATCAGCACATTCAACGGTGAGCTTACATTGGACGACGCCTGCCTGCCGGACGGCGAGACGGTTATTTATTCTGTAAACGGCGATGTCACCGTTTTGCCGCTGTCCGAAGGAAAACACGTCTGCCTTTTGGTAAACGGCATTTTGCGCAACGACAAAAGCAACGGCGGCAAAGTCGAAGTTTTGTCGTTAAACGGTGAAATGAAGCTGTTTGATTTTCAAGATACCAAAATTTTAGCGCCGCAGGCGGTTTTGCCCGCGTCCTGTTTTTCGGGCGACGGCAAAAACCGTTATTATGCCAAAACCGTTGCGGTCATCGAGCCGGTCGAAAAAGATGCCCACGGCGAAGTTTGCGCGCAACTGATTATTGCCGACGAAAGCGTGCGCGCAAGCCGGATTCAGTTAGAGGGCAAACAGGTGCTGTTTGCAGATACACGTGAAAATCAAATTTTGCTGCGCAGCGCTCTTTCGTCGTTCACCGTCAGCAAAAGCCTTTTAGAAAGCGTCGAGGGAAAACTGGTTTTATGTGACATAACACAAGTAAAAATCAGCAAAGACGTTACGCCGGCGCTTTTGCGGGAAAAGGTTTTGGCATTTTCCAACATTGTTTCGCTTAAGGCGACCAAAAAGACATTTGACGAAGTGCAGCTGCTCGCGCACGATGTTACGAAAATTCAAAAATGATTACACAACAAGAAAAGAACACAACGTTTGAAAGTGTGTATGACGCGCTGGTAAGCGACATCTACGCCTATTTCAACATCTGTTTCGGCACAGAAGCTGCCGAAGATTTGACCCAGGAAATCTTTCTGCGGGTGTGGAAAGCGATAGATTTAGGAAAACCGCCGGACAACTGGCGCGCGTGGGCGTTTCGCTGCGCCGTTAACTTGAAAAACGATTATTTGCGCCGCGCCTATTCAGACCGCGGCGCGCAAGAGCATTTTATAAAGAATGCTGAGCCGTCCGCGGCGGACGATATGCAAAGCCTTTCTGTGCGGCTGGCGTTTGACGCGCTCGACCGAGATACAAGAGAATTACTCACTTTAAAAAATTTCGGCTTCAAAAGCGAAGAAATCGGCGCGCTGTTAGGTGTCAGCGCGTCGGCGGTTCGAACAAGGCTTCAAAAAGCCAAACGGGTCTTTGCGGAAAAACTGGAAACGGAGGTGCTTTGAAAATGGATTCGATTGAAAATTTGTTGCGGCAGGTGGTTGATACCTTCCGCCCGGGAAAAGCGCTCCGTGAACGGCTGAAAGCTAAAATCCGCCCCACTCCGGCGGTCACCGTGGCGTTTATCAGCGAAAACAGCCAAAAGATTTTAGACGCTGTGTTTCGCCGCAATCAAAAGCTCTTTAAAAAAGTGCACAAAAAATAACGATTTCCCGACAGAAGATTTTTTCGGCTGTCGGGATTTTATATTGACAGAAATTGCACATCGCGGTAATATAATATTTTAAAAAGTTAGATATAAGCAATATTTGAAAGGACAAAGACACAAGTATGATGATTCCGCTCAATAAACTGAAAGTCGGTCAGAAAAGCAAGGTTGTTTCGTTAGAGTGCTCGGGCGCTGTTCGCCGGCATATCATTGATATGGGGATTACGCCCGGCGCGGTTGTGATTATGCGCAAGGCGGCGCCGATGGGTGATCCGCTTGAAATCAACGTCAGAGGGTATGAACTGAGCCTTCGAAAATCCGAAGCGCAAGGCATTACCGTGGAAACGGAGGAATAAGCATGGGCTATCGCTATGCGCTTGCGGGCAACCCGAACTGCGGGAAAACCACGCTGTTTAATGCGGTGACGGGCTCCAACCAATATGTCGGCAACTGGCCGGGCGTTACGGTGGAAAAAAAGGAAGGCAAAATCACCCATGACAATATGGACGCTTCCATTGTCGACCTGCCGGGGATTTATTCGCTTTCGCCTTATTCCATGGAGGAAATTGTCACCCGAAATTATATCATCGACGAAAAACCGGATTTGATTATCAATATCGTGGACGCAACCAACCTCGAACGCAATCTGTATTTGAGTTTACAGCTTGCGGAACTCGGGATTCCGATGGTGATTGCGCTTAACATGATTGATATGGTCGAAAAAAACGGGGACAGTATTGACGTGGATATGCTGTCGGTGCTTTTGGGCATTCGCGTCGTGCCGATTTCCGCGGCGAAAGGGACAGGGATTCACAAGCTTTTGCACGCGGCAAACCACGAAGCGGTCCACGGCAGCGACACTGCCGGCCGCCATATGGACAAACACAACAATATGTGCGCCCCGCCTGACATTTACACAGGCCTTGTGCGCAAGGCGGTTTTGCGGATTGAAGAGTTGATTGCCGACGACTGTAAGAAAAAGGGCTTACCGCTTCGTTGGTCGGCGGTCAAGCTGATTGAGGGTGACGAGCCGACGCTTGAAACGCTCGCGTTGGACGACACAAAACTTAGCTGTATTGAATCGATTGTGTCGGAACTCGAAACCAAAAACATTGACCGCGAAATGGTCATTGCGGACCAGAAATATAAATACATATGCGCTATAACCGACAAATGCGTCAAACGCGCACATGAAGCGGGGCACTTGACCCTTTCCGATAAAATTGACCGCGTGGTCACCAATAAATATCTTGCTATCCCGTTGTTTTTCGGCTTGATGCTGTTGATTTTCTATATCACGTTCGGCGCGCTCGGCGCGAACCTTACCGACCTTGTCGACAAGCTGATTAACGAGATTTTTGCTTCGTGGGTACGCGGGGGGCTTGTGTCTTTGGGCGCGTCCGACTGGGCGGTCGGGCTTGTCTGCGACGGTATTATCGGCGGCGTGGGCGCGGTCCTTTCGTTCTTCCCTCAGATTTTGCTGTTGTTCTTGTTCCTCTCGATTTTGGAGGACAGCGGTTATATGTCGCGCGCGGCGTTTATTATGGACCGTGCGCTCCACTCCATCGGTCTTTCGGGAAAATCCTTTGTGCCGATGATTATGGGCTTCGGCTGTTCGGTGCCGGCGATTATGGCGACGCGCACGTTGGAAAACGAAAAAGACCGGCGGATTACGATGATGCTGATTCCGTTTATGTCGTGCAGCGCGAAAATGCCGGTCTATTCTATGTTCATTTTGGCGTTTTTCCCGTCAAACCGCGGCCTTGTGGTCGGAAGCCTTTATTTGCTCGGGATGCTCGTGGCGATTCTCTCGGCGTTTATTTTGCAGAAAACCGTGTTAAAAGGCGGTCACGCCCCGTTTGTCATGGAACTGCCGCCGTATCGCCTGCCCACGGCAAAAACGCTCGGCTTGCATTTGTATGACCGCATTAAAGACTTTATGACCAAAGCGGGCACGGTGCTTTTGGGTGCGAGCGTTGTGATTTGGTTCTGCCAGTATTTCAACTTTTCCCTGCAGCACGTGGAAAATTCCGAAGAGAGCATTTTGGGTGTGATTGGTTCGTTCGTCGCGCCGATTTTTGCGCCGCTCGGCTTCGGTGACTGGAAATCTTCAGTTTCTATGATTTCCGGGCTTATCGCCAGAGAATCCATTGTCAGCACGATGGGCATTTTGCACGGCGCGGGCGATTCGGGCGCGATTTCCGATATTATCGCTTCGGTTTATACCCCTGCCGCCGCTTATTCGTTTATGACGTTCTGCCTTCTGTTCATTCCCTGCATGGCGGCTGTTGCCACTTTGCGGCGCGAAATGAATTCCAGAAAATGGACCGCGATTGCGCTCGGCTTCCAGGCGGTCACGGCGTGGGTGATTACCTTTATCGTTTACAATATTTGTAAGGTCGTAATGTAAGGAGAAAAACGATGTCTCCTATTGATATTGTCATTCTTGTTTTGGCTGTCTTGGCGGTCGGAACACTGATTTATAAAAAAGCGCGCGTGTGGAAACACGGCGGCGGTTGTAACGGTTGTGACGGCTGTCAGGGCTGTAATAAGCACGGCGCGGATTGCGCAAATTGCGCTTACAGGGAAACGAATCGAGATGGAAAATAAAAAACACAACATCACCGCTTCGGCGGAAGATTATTTGGAAACGGTATTTATATTGTCCGTGGAAAATCCTGAAAACCCCGTCCGCGTGACCGATATTGCGCGGTCGCTCGGCGTGTCGAAACCCAGTGTGACGCATGCGGTTGCGCAGCTTCGGGAAAAAGGACTGCTGCGGCACGAAGCCTACGGCGGCATCTTTCTGACGCCCGCCGGCGAGTCGCACGCCGCCAATGTCCTGCGGCGGCACAAAATGATTCGCCGCTTTTTACTGGACGCGCTCGGCGTCAGCGAAGCGCATGCGGAAGCGGACGCCTGCCGTATGGAACACATACTCAGCGCAGAAACCATGGAAAAAATGTATGAATATTTAGAAAAACAAAGTGTCGAGGGGGTGCGTGAGCCGTGAAACAAGTAGCCGTAGTCGGCGGGGGAGCTTCCGGCTTTGCCGCCGCGATTACGATTGCACGAAAGTCGAACGACTTTACAGTAACCATTTACGAGCGCTTGCAAAAACCCCTTAAAAAGATTTTGGCAACCGGCAACGGCCGGTGCAACTTAACCAATGCAAACGCGACGTTTTCGGACTATTTCGGCCATTCGGCGTTTGCCGCAACGGTGCTCGAAGCCCTGCCGCCCGACAGCAACCGGGCGTTCTTTAACGATTTGGGGCTTTTGACCAAAGAGGAAGAAATGGGGCGCGTTTACCCCGCTTCCGGTCAGGCTTCCGCGGTGCGGGAAACGCTTCTCTGTGAAGCCGAACGCCTTGCCATTAGACTTGTGACCGACTGTGAAATTTCTGACGTCCGCCCCGAAAACGGCGGCTTTCGGTTAAACAATCAATATTTTTGCGATGTGCTTTTACTTTGTGCGGGCGGGAGCGCCGCACCGTCACAAGGCACAGACGGCGGTGCATTCTCATTGCTCCGAAAGTTGGGGCATACCGTGATTACGCCCGCTCCGGCGCTTACGGCGCTTGTGTGCAAAAATTTTCCGAAAACGCTCAAAGGCGTGCGGTGCGACTGCGCCGTGACGCTGTTTTGTGAAAACGAGCCGGTTTATCAAATTGACGGCGAAGTCCAGTTTACCGATTACGGCCTTTCAGGTATTCCGATTATGCAGTTGTCGCGACTGGTTTCAACAGCGCCCGAAAAGCATTTCTGTGTAAAGCTCAACTGCTTGCCGCAAATGCGTGTGCCGGGCCTCGCGGAATTTTTACAAACCGCCGCCCAATTGAACCCCGAAAAGCCCGCACTTGTGTTGTTAGAAGGGGTTATCCCTAAAAATCTCGCCTCTTATTTGCTGCTTACCTGCCGGATTCATAACGATACGCCGGTCAAAATGCTTTCGCAAAAGCAAATTGCGGCGCTCGCGGAAAAAATCCAGAATTTTACCGTATCCGTCGAAACCGTTCGTGGCTTTGATTTTGCCCAGGTGACCGCCGGCGGGGCGGACTGCCGCGAATTTGACAGCAAAACCCTGCAATCGAAAAAATACAAAAATCTTTATGTGTGCGGCGAAAGTTTGAATGTGGACGGTGGCTGCGGCGGCTATAATTTGCACTGGGCATGGAGCTCGGGGCGTGCCGCCGGGGCAGCCGTTGTAAAGGAGAATACACCGTGATTCGAATCAACGAACTGAAAATACCGCTGGACGGCGACGAACAGGAACTGCCCGCCCTCGCGGCAAAGGCGCTGAAAATCCCGAAAAACGACATAGAAAGCCTTTCGATTTTCAAAAAATCCCTCGACTGCCGCAAAAAAGAGGATATTCGCTTTATTTACGCGGTAGATGTGACCGTCTCGGGCGACGAAGACCGCCTGCTTTCGCGCACCCACAACCCGAAAGTGAGCAAAGCGGTCATTGACGAATATGTGCTTCCCGAAAACAAACGGAAATCGACGTTTCGCCCGGTTGTGGTGGGCTTCGGTCCCGCCGGCATGTTTGCGGCGCTGATGCTCGCGCGCGCGGGGCTTCGTCCGTTGGTCGTCGAGCGCGGTGAACCGGTGGAAAAACGGCAGCAGTCGGTCAAAAATTTCTTTTTGACCCGCCGCTTGAACCCCGAGTCCAACGTGCAGTTCGGCGAAGGTGGCGCTGGGACGTTTTCCGACGGAAAACTCAACACCGGTACCAAAAACTACCGCCAACGCGAAGTGCTGACGCAGTTTGTCCGCCACGGTGCGCCGGAAGAAATTCTTTACAGCGCCAAACCCCACGTCGGCACGGACAAGCTTGCCGGCGTTGTGCGCTCGATGCGCGAAGAGGTTTTGCGACTCGGCGGTGAAATGCGATTTAACACAAAGCTCACCGATATTTTGATCTACAACGGCGCGGTGCAGGGGGTTACGCTGCAGGAAAACGGGCACGCGCCCCTAGATTACGAAACGGACGCGGTCATTTTGGCAATCGGCCATTCCGCGCGTGATACGGTGGAAATGCTCTATCACAAGGGCATTCCGATTCAGCAAAAAGCCTTTTCTGTCGGCGCACGCATTGAGCACCGGCAGGAAATGATTAACCGTTCGCAATACGGCGAAATGTTTACGCACCCGAAACTTCGCGCGGCGGACTATAAATTGGCTTGCCACCCCTACGGCGGGCGCGGGGCATACACATTTTGTATGTGCCCGGGCGGCACGGTCGTCTGCGCTTCGAGCGAAGCGGGGACGGTTGTCACCAACGGGATGAGCGAATATGCCCGCGACGGGGAAAACGCCAATTCCGCGCTGCTTGTCGGCATTGAACCGGAGCATTTTCCGAGCGACCACCCGCTTGCCGGTATGTATTTTCAGCGGGAAATCGAGCAAAAAGCCTTTCAGCTCGGCGGCGGGGATTACACCGCCCCGGCGACTTTGGTCGGCGATTTTCTGCGCGGCGAAGCCTCCACGGCGCTCGGCGATGTGCACCCGACCTGCCCCACCGGCGTGCGGCTTTGCAATTTGCGCGATATTTTGCCGAAAACGGTCACGGAAACCATGTGCGCCGGGCTTGTGAAAATGGATACGATGCTTGAGGGCTTCGCCTGCGACCAGGCGGTGCTCACGGGTCCCGAAACGCGTTCGTCGTCGCCGGTTCGGATTTTGCGTGACGAATTTTTCCAAACCAAGGTAAGCGGCCTTTACCCCTGCGGCGAGGGCGCGGGTTATGCCGGCGGAATTGTCTCTGCCGCGGTGGACGGGATTCGCTGCGCCGAAGCGGTGCTTTCCGACGAACACGCATAAAATGCAAAATAGATAAAAGAAAAGCTCTGCCAAAAAGCAGAGCTTTTTATATGTTGTTGTCTTAATTTTTACGCGCGGTCGATGACAACCGTCACAACCGATTGCGCCGGAACCGTCACGCCGGTGTCGTTGCCGGGCGCGCAAACCACAGTGTTCGCAAGGTCGTGCGTGCTGTCCGTCGTGTAAACCGAAAATCCGGTTTCTGCCGCAAAGGGCAAAGCGGTCGTTTTACTTTCAGTGCTTTCGTTGACATACACCAGCACCAAAGAATTGTCGGTGTTGCGGAACGCGACGGATTCTAACCCCTCTACGCCGGAGGAGCAGGCGAGGCGCACCGCGCCTTCTTCAATAAATTTCGAGAAGTTCCCAAGGCACCACAGCCGTTTAGAAGTTTGAATGTCGTTGTGGTTATCGGCGTTGATATAAACCAACCCGTCGGGGTAAACGCCGTAAGAACAGCCGAGCCACCAGTCCCATTCTTTCGCATTGAGAATCGTCAGATCGTCCAAAATCACGCCCGCCATTGCAACGCCGTATGCAATGCTCATGCCGTTTGTGCCGTTCGGCTCGTTTTGAATCAAATCAAAAACGCCGCTGTTTTCGTCGTTGGTCATCTGGCAGTATTCGGTGCAGACGACGTCATAGTTCGAGTATTTCTCTTGGAGATACGCCGCGGCTTCCTGTTTGGTTTCGGTAGAGGACCAATACGAGTGTGTGCTCACCGTGTCAAAATAGTCGCGCAGTGTCTTGTTATTAAAAACATATTTCGGGCCTTTGCCGAGCAGGCAGTCGAGATACGCCGCCGACGCGCTGCCTTGTCCTTCCGCCGAGCCGGATTCAAACATAGAGACTTTGCAGCCCTTTTCTTCCACCGCGCTGCCGGAAAACCGGGAAACCATCGCCGAAAGGAGCTTTGTCGCTTCGGTTTTGGAATAATAACAACCCTCTTGGTTCATCATGTAAGAGCCGTCCGCGTTCGCCGTGGGACGCCAGGCGTATTGCGGCTCGTTAATCGGCGAAACGTCGGTCACGCGGTAGCCCTGCCCCAAAAAGTAGTCGGCGCAGGTGTAGCAGTAGTCCGCGAAAGCGTCATAATTTTCTTCCGCTAAATTGGTGACATAGGGCGCTTCGGTGTCCGTCACCGGGTCACAATAGCCTTTGCCGTTTTTGGTGAGCGACGCCGGCGCGCTGTTGCAAAACAGCGTCACGCGCAAGTCGTCACCGGCAAGCTTCTTTGCCGCGGCAAGCGCATTTTGTGCGCCCGCGTCGGCGCTGAAATCATAAGTGCCGTCCGGCTGTAAGAAACATTCGGTTTTGCGGTTTTCGAGCTCAATGCTGTTATCGCCCTTTGTGCCTGCGCCGAGGTTGTAGCGGTAAATGTTCAAGCCAATGCCGTTTTCGTCGCCGTAAAGGTAAGAAAGCACCTGTTCACAGTTTTCCCAAGTGCCGACTTCCTGGCTCCACCAACAGGCGGAAGCGCCAAAGCCGTTCATCGTCTGATAGGTAACGGCTTCGTCAATGACCGTCTCGCCGGTATTTTTATTGCTTTCGACCGCTTCACTTACGGGGTAAGTTCGTTTTTCTTCCACGCCGACCACTCCAAACGCAATGTAAAGACCGGCGGCGACCAAAACGACCGCCAAAACCGGCAAAATAATTTTAAGCACTTTTCGCTTTTTCATGTTCCGCCTCTCCTTTGACAACTTCTATCTGCATTATATCGAATCTTTTTTCGGATTGCAATGTTATTTTCAGCGTGCGTTTACTGCTTATAGGCGGAAAAAACCAAAAACAGCTTTTACAGCTTCAGCGTGAAATCGGCTTTTCCTATGTGCGCTTTCACGGGATTTTTCACGACGACATGGCGGTTTACCGCGAAGACGAAGCGGGCGAGCCTGCTTTTTGGTTCGGCTATGTCGACAGCCTGATGGATTTTCTGCTGTCCGCGGGGCTTATCGCTTTTTGTCTTTGCTCGGTGACGAGATTTTAGAAATCGCGGAAGACCATATTCTCACAAAACAAAAAGAAAACTATCAGCTTTTGATGTGGAACTATTGCGACTACACCGAAGCGTTTGCAAAAGGGGACCGAAGCAGTCTTTCTTTATTAGACCGCGACGGCGCTTTTGACGAAAAACCGGCGTGCGTGCGTGCAAACGTGCCGCTGAAAGGAAATTACCTGCAAACGGTATATACCCTTGACAAAAGCACCTCGGGGTTTCCCAAAGTTAAAGATACCACACCAATCCCACGCTGGCTTTTGCTCAACCGATACAGCCGGAGGACTGGATAACAAGAAAAGGCGGTATGCGACCCGTGGAGGGGTAGCGTACCGCCTTTTTTTGTGGGGGTTTCCAAAGGGGGCAACGCCCCCATTTGGCACACGACTTTGCGGAGCAAAGTGTAGTGTGTTATACGCTCTGTCGGCGTTGCCGTGAAAATGCCGTTGCCGCCGGGGAGGGGCGGCAGGAAAACAGGACTGTGCTTGTGTGGCGTGGAGCCGCAAGCGCAGGTCTGTTTTCGACAGCAGACAGGGCGTATATGAACGCCCCCGTTCTTCGTCCTACGCTCTGACTTGTGGATAAAGTGTCCCGAAGTTGTGGCCACACTCCCGGAAAAATAGCAGGACAGCGGGCAACCGTCAAGACTGAAATGAACGGGTTTGCACCCGGTCTTGACCGCCGCCCGCCGCCCCGCTGAATGGGTGGACAAGGCGGCCAATCCCTCAAAGTGCTTGGACGCTCTCTTTCTGATTTTGGAGCGTTTCTTTTCTAAAAATTGAAATGGGCGGGAAGCCATTTTAGGGCTTTCCCGCCTTGATTACTTTTTAGCAAAGACGGGCGTGACTGTCAACGGCGGCGCATGAAATGCGCCGTTCATCTTGACCGTTGACTGGCTCGGCTGGCTTTGCTACTTGCTTGTATCAAGTATTAGCTTTTTGTTAAAGCAAGACTTTTGGCTAAATCAAAAGGAGTACAGAATGCTTTTTGAGCATTCACTCTATTTCCAGCACCCCATTTTGCTAATCCAAAGTTTACATTTGCATGTTTAGCGCACTGCATGTCGTAGATACTATCGCCAATGTACAGTAACTCATTTGCTTGACATTTTGTCCATTCCATATATTTCAAAAGCGGGTCTGATTCTGGTTTGTGTTGTAGCGTATCATCAGCACAGACTACGGTTTCAAAGTAAGATGATATATCGAATTTCTGAAAATCGCTTCTAAATTCTTCATGGGTTTTAGAGGTAACAATGCCTATGCCTAATTTTAATTCCGAAATAGTCTCAAGCAATTCTTTTATCCCGTGAAATACAGTAATCGTGTCCCTGTATTTTTCCATGTTTTTGTCCCACATGGATAGTGCTGACGCTATATCACTCACTCCTAAACGCCGCAAAGCATTTTCGCCGGTAATTCCTAAAGCAAATGTTAATTCTTTATCGGAGATTATCTTTCC
>DVGI01000022.1 GCA_018712805.1 Candidatus Fimenecus excrementavium
GAGGGGTCAGCAGATTGTATTCCCGATGAGACTGTATAAAACGGAGTTCATATCAAACGAAGTAAGAAGGCGATATAACGGAAAGAATCTAAAGGAACTTGCAAATGAATACGGATATACAGAACGATATCTGAGAAGCTTTATTAAGAATGAAGGGAGAAATGAATGAAAAGAAAAAGATTAATTGCAACTATAGTAATTGTATCAATGATGGCGATGATCACCGGATGTGGTGATAAAAAAGCAGAAGGAGATTCTGGTGAAAAAGTTGCAGAAACTCAGAATAAAGAAGAAACAGAATCCGCATCAGAGCAGCCGGAAGAAGAAATTAGTGCAATGGAACAATTTGAAAAAGATGTAAAAGACGGTTTGCTCTATGAAAATGACCAGGGACAGGTTACGGATAAAGATGGTAATGTTCTCCAGGAATATGACTGGGTAATAAGAAATGATTACTCTACATTAGCTATGATGGATGGAGATACTTATGTTACTTTAGACCATTTTTGGATAGATGAAAATGGTATGATTACTTATGACGAAGAGGTTGAATTTACTGAACCTGAACCAGTAGAATCAACAGGAAATACCTATCTTGATAATTTGCGAAATAATGTCGCGAATAGAATGAGAGAAAATGCATCTGTAGTAATCGACGAAGTTCCGTTTGGTACTGGCGACACCCGTACACAGATTGCGTCAGACATGTCAGAATTTCATTCGGACATTATTTTCGGTAATTGGTGGGTGGATCACCAGATTAATGGAACTCCCGTGGCGGACAGTATTCCAAAAACTTTAGCTACTGCAATAATAAACTCGGATTATTCGACGGGGAGTTATGCTGAATTTGATGCATCTACCATATTGGCTGATTTTAGATTTATAGATCAAGATACATGCAGCGTAGAATCAGTAAAACGGATGGAGTCAACTGATACGACGTTATATGGTTTCTACTTACAGAACAGTCAAAAGAATACCGATGAGAATGGAAACAGATATTTTACAGGATATATAGATACGGATTATGTGGCGGTATATGGTGACTTTGATAAGATATTAAACGGGGATAATGTATTTATGTATGCTGATTTTGTTGGTCTGAGCGATAATGATATTCCTATTTTTGTCGGAGCATATGCTGAGATTATTACGGACTGAATGAAGGAGAAGTACCTATGGAAGACAAAGACATTAAGATAATTGACGATGAGACGAAAGAAAAGATAAAAAAGCAGGTGAATGATACAAAGGAAAAAAGTCTGAACGGACTCAGAGTAGTTCTGGCAAAGCTGAATCCAAAAACAGCAGGACTGCTAACTGTGGTAACAGCAGTAATAACATTTATAGTGGCTTATAATGGCGTCAAAAACATTTTGTTTAATGTTGCGCTCTATAATCCGGTAAAAGGCTTAGCATCCTGTTGGCTGTGGATTGTGGCAATTATTGTATTGGGATGGTTTCTGGGAGAAGTATTAGAGCATTGCAAAGAGATGGACAGTATATCAATTGCGCTGTTCGGCAGAAGATTACCAAAAGCGGCAAAAGGCTTTAAGGCAGCAGGAACATTTTTTAATGTCATATCGTGGATCTCAGCAATATTCGGGCTCATATCGACATATCAGACATATGGATTTGGATGGGTATTATTACTGGGACTGGACAGCGCAGTAACAGGATGGTTTACCTCTATAGCATTAAAACTTATCGCAAGCCTGCTCGATGATAGTTTATTTAAGAAAGAATAACTGTGCAGAGTGATTTAGAAGTCGCAACGTATTGTAAATATAGAGCACGTTACTTGTATATTATAACAGTGAACAAGATTACATACAGGGCAGAATCCAACACGGGTTCTGCCCTATTTCTATGCAGGAAGGAGGAATCCGATGGATAAGATCATCATAGCTCTGCTAGGAGTAGCTACTGTAATTGTACAGCAGATCTTTAGTGACGACGATTAAGTATTATTGTAACCGATAACAGTATCAACCTAATTTACGAACAATCAAAAATCAAAGGAGGATTTTATTATGTCAGCAAATGTAGAATCAATGTTTTATGTAAGAGAAACCCCATGGCACGGATTAGGGACAAAAGTAATGACCGCTCCGGATTCAAAAGAAGCTCTGATCGCAGCAGGACTGAACTGGAACGTGGTTCAGGAACCGATCTATACAACAGAGAATGAGCCGATCAAAGGCTATAAGGCGAACGTCCGTGATTCAGACCGCAAGGTATTAGGCGTAGTTACGGATCGCTATAAAGTAGTACAGAATCACGAAGCCTTCTCGTTCACAGATGAACTTCTCGGCCAGGGAGTCAGATATGAGACGGCCGGGAGTCTCCAGGAGGGAAAAAAGGTATGGTTACTGGCACATATGCCTCACGAATACATTATCTCCGGCGAGAGGATCAGCCCCTATCTTCTGTTCTCCAATACCCATGATGGATCAGGCGCGATCAAGGTGGCGCTGACACCGATCCGTGTCGTATGCAACAACACACTGAATCTGGCGTTAAGGACAGCGGAGCGATCATGGTCTATGATCCACACAGGGGATATCAAGAGCAAGATGAAAGAAGCAAGTGATACTCTGTTCAAGGCAGAGCGATATATGGACGAGCTTGGGAAAGAGTTTGAAAAGCTCAGGATGCACAAACTTACCGATCAGGAGGTTATGGATTACATTGAAGTCCTGCTCCCGGTTGAGGACGGCTCAACCCCTCAGCAGATCAGAAATATGAAACGGTTACAGGAAGATATGAAAATGAGATATTTTGATGCTCCTGATCTTAAGGACACCGGAAAGAATGCTTACAGGTTTATCAATGCGGTATCAGACTTCGCTACACATGCGAAACCGTTAAGACAGACCGCAAAGTATAAAGAGAACCTGTTCTCCAAGACGGTAGAGGGGAATCCGTTGATTGACAGGGCATATCAGCTTGTAAGTATGGCAGCGTAGGAGGCACGAACTGTATGAAGAAACTTGTATCAACGTTAAATCTCGATAAGGAAAGCTGGCTCAGATACAGGAAACGTGGAATCGGAGGCTCTGACGCAGGGGCTGTATGCGGACTGAATCCGTACCGTACCGCAATCCAGGTCTATTACGATAAGACCTCTGATTCAATAGAAGATATCGACAATGAAGCAATGAGACAGGGAAGGGAACTTGAAGAGTACGTTGCCAGACGATTTTGTGAAGCATCAGGAAAGAAAGTCAGACGTGCGAACGCTATGTTCTATGATGAAAAGAATCCGTTCATGCTTGCTGATGTTGACCGCATGGTTGTCGGAGAGAACGCAGGATTAGAGTGTAAGACAGCAAGTCCATATATGATGGATCAGTGGACAGATGAATACTTACCGATCTCTTATCAGATCCAGTGCTATCACTATATGTCTGTATGTAAGGCTGATGCATGGTATCTTGCGGTCGTGATCTATGGAAAAGCGTTCAAATACTACAGGATCGAAAGAGATGATGAAGTGATCGAGAACCTGATCCGGATCGAGAAAGAGTTCTGGAACGCTCATGTGATCTCAGGTGTGATGCCTGATCCTGATGGCTCTAAAACAGCAGATTCAGTTATAGCAGATCGCTTTAAAGGTTCTCAGGGGCTTGTGATCCCTCTGTATGGCTTTGATGAACAACTGAGAAGGAGACAGGAACTTCTCACAGTAATAGATCATATGGAGACCGAGAAACGTCAGATTGATCAGCAGCTTAAGATATATCTTGGAGATGCTGAGACAGCGGAAAATGAACATTACAAGGTATCATGGAAGAATGTTAGCCGCAGTAGTCTGGATGAAAAGCGGCTGAAAGAGGAACAGCCTGAATTGTATGAGAAATATAAGAGGGTAACAACAAGCCGAAGATTTACTGTAAAAGCAGCATAACAGGATACTGGAAAAGAGAATGAAACAGAGAGAACGATTATTATATTGGATCATAAAAATTTTACTGAAGGAGGACTGAGATAATGGCACCGAGAACTTCAAATAATCTAAAAGATGAACTTGCGAAGAAAGCAGAGACTACAGCTGGGGAGAATAAACTGAAAAAGTCAATGAGTATTGCTGACCTGATCAAAGCAATGCTCCCGGAGATCAAAAAAGCGCTCCCCAGCTGTAGTCTCTGCTTTCTTCGCAAGTTCATCTTTTAGATTATTTGAAGTTCTCGGTGCCATTA
>DVGI01000023.1 GCA_018712805.1 Candidatus Fimenecus excrementavium
TTTTACTTGGAGGTTTTCTTTTCCTCAACGCCTTTTTCGGGCTTGCCCTTGCTCGCCCTGTTTTTCTTTACTAAAGCGTTTTTATTCCCCCGGTAGAACCGGGGGTTTATTTCTTTGCTGAAGAACAAAAAAGACCCTGTAAAGTCTTTTGCTTTACAGGGTGATATTATACTAAATATTTCCCGCCTTGTCAAGCAGTTTTTTGCTGAATACTTACCAAACGATAACGGCTTCTTTCCCCTCGTCTTTGGGCGAATTGGAGCCGACCTGAATGCCGCCGGAGCCGCTGTCGGAATTATTACCGGAATTGTTGCCGGAGTTGTTTCCTGAGTTGTTTCCGGAGCCGCCTTGGTTATTCTGCTGGTTGTTGCCGGTGGCGGTCGCCTCGTCTTTCAACGACTGTTCTTCTTTTTCGGCCTGTTCCTTGGTTTTGGTGTAAAGGTCTTCCAAAAGTTCTACGGAACCGTCTTTATCGGTCGTGACCGGAATCAAATCGCCGTAAATGTTGGTGACATATTTTTCACCCGACTCGTCCGTTGTATATTCAATCGGGTTGTAAGTATCGGTTTTGTCGTATTCCTCCGCTTTGCCGCAAGCAACCGCCATGACGGCGAAAATCAAAATCGCGGCGGAAACCGCCAATATCTTTTTGCGCATAAAGAGACCTCCGTCATTTGATGTTGATTTATTGGTGTATATTTAATCATACCACACAAGGCTCTGTTTTGCAACGGCAAAAATCATTTGAATTCCACAATCGTGACGCCGTCTTCTCCCTCGCCGTAAACGCCGAGCCGGAACGAGCGCACAAACGGCAGTTTGCGCAAATGTGCCTGCACCGCTTTTCGCAAAACCCCGGTGCCTTTGCCGTGGACCACGGTCACTTCCGAAAGCCCGGCACGCAAAGCGCCGTCTAAGAACATATCCAAATCCAAAAGCGCTTCTTCGGCATTTTTGCCGCGCAAATCCACGCTGGTTTTAGAAGTAGACGGTCCGCGGTCGGAGCGCGTGACGGCAGTACGCTGCGGGGTGTTTTTCTTCGGGGAATTTCGAAGCCGCAAAGACTGAAGCGGCACCTTCATTTTCATCGAGCCCGCCTGAATTTCCACGTTGTCTTTGCTGTCGGGCAGCGCGGTCACAGTGCCGTTTGTGCCGAGCACGGTGACATAAACCGTGTCGCCTATTGTAAGCGGCCGCGGCAGGACATAGTCGCCGTCGTCCTCTTCGCCGAGCCGTTCGGCGGTCAAATCGTCCAAATCGTTTAATTGGCGTTTCATAGCTGCCTTAGCTTTGCGCGCCATTTCGGCAGCGTTTTTCTCGCGCGCCTGTTCTTTTTTCAGGCGTTCCACTTCTAAAATCAGAGAGTTTGCCGCGCGGCGTGCGTTTTCGACAATCCGCTGTGCCTCTTGTTTGGCGCGCTCCAATTCGCGGTCGCTTTTCTTTTTGGCGTCTTCGACCTGTTGCTCTGCTTTTTTCCGCAAAGCGTCCACTTCGCCCTGCAATTCCAGCGTTTTCTGCTTTTCGTGCTCCATTTCGGCGCGCGTTTGCTCGAGTGTATCGACCACGTCTTCAAACCGCTGGTTTTCCGAAGAAACCAGCTTGCGCGCGTTGTCGATAATATCCGGAGAAATCCCTAAGCGTTCGGAAATTGCAAAGGCGTTGGAACGGCCGGGAATCCCGATTAACAGTTTATAAGTCGGGCGGAGGGTCTCCACCGAAAATTCACACGAGGCGTTTTCCACGCGCTCTGTGTTGAGCGCATATTCCTTTAATTCCGAATAGTGCGTTGTTGCCGCGATTTTGGCGCCTTTTTTACGTAACGCTTCCAAAATCGAGACGGCAAGCGCCGCGCCCTCGACCGGGTCGGTGCCCGCGCCGAGCTCATCAATGAGCACAAGCGTGCTGTCATCGGTTTCTTTATCAATGGCGACAATATTTTTCATATGCGCCGAAAAGGTGGAAAGTGACTGTTCAATGCTTTGTTCTTCGCCGATGTCCGCAAACACATGGCGGAACACGGCGACGCGGCTGTTGTCCGCCGCGGGCACATACAGTCCGCACGCCGCCATCAGCGTTAAAAGCCCCAAGGTTTTAATCGACACGGTTTTGCCGCCGGTGTTCGGGCCGGTAATGACCAACGCGTCAAATTCCGCGCCGAGTCGAATGTCGACCGGTACAACTTTTTCGGCCGCGATTAACGGGTGGCGCGCTTGTTTTAGCTCAATCTCGCCGACCGCATTTAAAACCGGCTTGCCGGCTTTCATCGAATAGGCAAGCTGCGCTTTTGCAAAAATCAGGTTTAATTCCACGGCGCTTTGGTAGCTTATCCGCACGCTGTCATAAAAGCTGCCGGCTTCTTCGGAAAGTTCTGTGAGAATCCGCTCGATTTCGTCACGTTCGCGGCTTTCGAGCACTTTGATTTCGTTGTTTGCCTCGACGACCGACGCCGGTTCAATAAACACGGTCGAACCGCTGCCGGAGGTGTCGTGGACCATACCGGCGACTTCGGCACGGTGTTCGCTTTTTACAGGCACGACAAACCGCCCGTTGCGCTGGGTCACAATCGCTTCCTGCAGGCTGTTTTTATAAGTCGGCGAGCGCAGAAGTTTTTCGAGCTGATCGCGGATTTTCGCATCCTGCTGACGCATTTTTCTTCGAATGTTTTTAAGATCGGGTGAAGCGTTATCGCTCATTTCATCGTCGGAAAGAATCGCGTTTGTAATCCGGTCTTCCAAATATTTATTGGGGCTTAAGCTAAAAAACAAATCGTCAATCGCCGTTTCCAGTCCCGCGCTTTTGTCGCGCCAGGTGCAAATCCCGCGAATTACGCGCAGCACCTGCGCAATATCCAAAAGTTCACGCATGGAAAGCGTGCCGCCCGCCTGCGCACGGTGGAGGGAATTTTGGACATTTTTAAGCCCGCCGAACGACGGCGCGCCGAATTTGGCAATCAAAGTGTGCGCCGCCTCGGTTTGGTCCAACAGCGACTGCGCTTCAAAATATTCGTTTTTTGGGGAAAGCGCGAGCGCCGCTTCGCGCGCGTCGGGGCACGCGGTGAAGCCCGCCAGTCTTTCTAAAATTTTCGGAAGCTCTAAAGCTTCAAAGTGTTTGTTCATAAAGCTACCCTTTCAAAAAGCGGTAAAAGTCTTATTTATCATACCACGGGAAACGAAAAAAAGCAATGCGCCCAAAGGGCAAGCCCTTTAGACACATTGCGTTCAATAAGAGGTTCTTTTTCTGGTTTAACGCGCTTGGCCGGCGAGATACAAATTCAGTTCCGCCAAGTCGAACGCATCGACTGCGCCGTCGCCGTTTATGTCCGCAGCGGCAAGGGACGCACGGTCTGTAAGGACCGCCGTGCCGGTCATGTGCGCATAGATTAACGCATAATCCGTCAGGCGAATGGTGCCGTCCCCGTCGACGTCGCCCGCTTCGTATGTCGGTGTTTCGGCTGCCGGCGCCGAAGCGATTTCAAAGGTCGCAAGCCGGCTGCCTTTATAGTTTCCAATCCCCACAATTTCAACACTCGCCGTTCCGGCGGCGGTATTGTCCGAATACGTTACGGTGTAGTCGGTATCTTTTTGCAAAATGCGGTCGCCGTACACGACGGAAAATTCAGGCTCAAGCGGTTCGCCGGTCTCGACTTGCGTCGGGACAGCGCTGATTTCCACTTTCGACAAATCACACGGCATAATCGCAAATTTGCAGACGGCGGCGAGCATGCCGTAAGCGCCGTTGCCCATAATCACAGCGTCTGCCGTTCCGGCATTTACGTTGTTTTTCCAATACACCGTGTAATCTTTATTTTCGGTGAGAAGCTTTCCGCCGGCTTTCACGGTAAGCGTCGGGGTAATTGCTTCGCCGGTGTAAGTCTGGTTCGGAATCGGTGACACAACGAGCGTCGTCACCGGAATATTGTTCTGCACCGCGTAAGAATAGGCGTAGCAGGTGGTATTCGGGCAGACGATTGTCAGATTGTCGCTGTTTTGGAAAGCCGATGCGCTGATATTTTCCACCTCATCGGAAATATATACGGTTTCCAAAGCCTCGCAGTTGGCAAACGCCAAATCCTCAACCGATTCGACGGAGGAGCCGAGCATAACGGTTTTTAAAGAGGCGGTGTCGTTAAACGCGCTTGCAGAGACGGTCGCTTTTTCGGCGCCGTCGGAATCCATATAGGTGACGTTCTGAAGCGCCGTGCACCCGTCAAACGCGGTGCTGTCGAGCGAGAGGACGTTGGTAAGGTCAACGCTTTCAATTGAAGCACAGTTGCCGAACGCCAGGGCGGCAAGATAGTCGATTTTTCCGAATGTTATGTTTTTCAGCGCGCCGCAGTCTTTAAAGCACTCTTCGGGCAGTTCCTGGTACACGGAATCCCGGTCAAAGCCGACGGTGGTCAGCGACGCACAATGCCAAAAGGCTTTGGGCCCGATTTTTGTAACATTCTTCGGCAGGTAAACGCTGGTTAAGCCGGTGTTATAAAACGCCGCGGTCGAAATGGTTTGCACAGCGGAAGATATGGTAACGGTTTTTAAGTTGCCGATTTCGCCGAAATTCAACCAGCCGTTCGGCAAAAGATTGTTGTCCATAATATCCAAGTCGCCGTAATATTTGATATGTGCCTTCGGCAAATGCAGGCCGCCGAACGCGTTGTAAAAGTTCTCAACAGTAAACGGCATAATGTAAAGCGACGAAGTTTTCCCGGCAGGATAGCAGTAAAGTTCGCGCATATCCTTGCTGAACAGTACGCCGCCGTAAGAACGATAATAGGGGTTTTGCGCGTCAACGGTCACGCTTTTTAAGTTCGGGCAGACAATCGCAATGTTCTTTTCTTCTGCGGTGCTTGAATACGGAGAAATGAAACTCGCAATGTTAATACCGGCGATTTCCTCCATGCCGAAATTTTTAAAAGCCGTTCCCCACGGGTTCGCTGTTTCCGCCGCAACGGGGCGCACATTTTTGCCGAGGTGCAAAGAAGTAAGTTTTGTCATACCGAACGCCGCCGCGCCGATTTGTTCCACGCTTTCGGGAAGCACAAGCGCGCCGGAAAGCTTAGTGCCGACAAATGCATAGGCGCCGATGTGACGAAGCGAGGAAAGCGATTCGAGATTGACATCCGTTAAGTTCTCCAAACCGAAAAAAGCCATCATTTGAATATCGGTGACCGTTTCGGGCAAGGTGACTTTTTCAAGCTGGGTTTTGTAAGAAAACGCACCCGCCGCAATGGTGGTGACCGGCAGGCCGTTTAAGGTTGCGGGCACTTCCACGACGGTGTCTTCGCCCGAATAGGCGGTAATCGTCACCGCGGTGTCGGAGACGGTATATTCAAGCCCCGTGTCGGTGGTCAGCGCCACGGACGCTATCGGAACGCAGCCGATT
The DNA here is from genome assembly GCA_018712805.1 of Candidatus Fimenecus excrementavium. Taxonomy (GTDB): domain Bacteria; phylum Bacillota; class Clostridia; order Oscillospirales; family Acutalibacteraceae; genus Fimenecus; species Fimenecus excrementavium. Next base: position 5,380 of record DVGI01000023.1, read on the forward strand.
AAAAGCGCAACACACAGGAACAGCAGCAGTATTTTTTTCGCATTCTTTTTCATTTCACTGCATCTCCTTTGTCAAAATGAAGGAAAACGTGCGGTCTAAATAAGACACGGTCACAAGTGTTTTGTCGGGGTTATCTAAGAAATTCGGCGAGACGGTCACGTCGTATTCGTCAGCACTTAACACACGCTCGCTGCCGTCGGAATACACGGCGGTGACGGTCATGGAAGACAGGTCGGGTGACGCGGGCGAATCGGTGGTGAAATCGAAGCCCGGCTCGAAGCTTCCGTAAATTGAATTTAAAATGACGCTTTCTTTTTGCGCCGTTACCCGCACGGGGTAAGAGAACGAAAGTCCCTGATAAAACACCTGAATGGTATAACTGCCGGGGTCATAGGGAAAGCCGCGTTGCGTGTTGACCAGGCAGTCGTCAAGCGGGATTTCCCGCTCGCTGCCGTCTTCGTAAACCGTCATGACGCGCACGCCTTGTATATCGAGCGTTTCACCGACAACGTATTCCGTTTTCAAATCGTCCGGGAAAATGCCGTAAATGCGGGAAAGCTGCAATTCGGCTTCGGTGGTCGGCGCCGTGTTTTTCACCATGGGCGCTTGGGTCGTTTCTGGCGCAGTCGGTACTTCTTCCGTAACCTCAGTTTCGGGTTCGGTCACCGGCGCTTGGGTGGTGAGTTCTTCTTGCGGCGTGGGCGCGGTGCTTTCCTCTGTGAAAATGGCTTCCAGTTTTTGCTGGACGCGTTTTGCGAGCGCGGCGCCGGATTCTGTTTGCAGAGAGCCGGCAGTTGCCGCCACGAGTAACACGGCGCAGGCGCACACCGCGGCCGCCGTACGGTAACGGCGTTTGTAATACACCGAGCGGCGTTGCACTGCGCGCAGGAATGAAGGTTTTGAAAGCAGATGTAGGAAGCTTTCACTTTCCGTCTCGCTTTCGAGCACTTCCACACACGCGTCAATCAAATCACAATCCGCTTCGTCGCCGCGGGCAAGTTCGTCGTCTATGACTTCTTCTAAAAAGGAAATGATTTCTTCTTTTTGGGCACGCTCATCCAAAATGCGGTTTAAAATTTCCGCATTCATTTGTAAAGCAGCCATATTTATATCCCTCCTTTGGTCTCTGTTTCAATGGTTTGCGAAAGCTTTTCGTAAATGCGCTGTCGCAAGCGGGAAGTCCGTTTTGCCGCGGCGGCGGGAGAAATGCCCAATCGTTCGGCAATTTCCGAAAGTGAAATGTTTTCCGAATATTTCCAACGGTAAAGCGTTTGTTCGTCGTCGCTCAGCGTTTCCAGCAAGGCTTTCGCCAACCGGTCATAGTCCATATCCTCCGGAGAAAAGGGAAGAAAAGGTGCCATATAGGGCTCTGCGTTTTCCAGCGGCACGGTTTTGCTTTGCGCGGTTTGATAACTTTGCAAGGCGCGGCGCCGGAAATTGTCCGCTGTTCTGTATAGAAACGCGCGGGGGTTTTGGACGTCTTCGCCCGAAAGCAAGCGGTTATAGAAAACGACAAACGCGTCTTGTACGCAGTCGCCCGCCGCTTCTTTGGCTTCGCCCAGCCGCACGGTACAGTATCGAAGCAGCGGCAAATAATATTGCCGGTAAGCTTCGTTTAAGGCTTCATCCGCCTTATGTTTCACAGCGCTGTTCAAACGAGCTCTCCTCCCTTTCATTTAGTAGTCACGAAAAATGTAAAATCTGACAAAACTTTTAAAATTTTGCAGAAAAAAAGACGAGCAAGCAAAATTGCCCGTCTGACAAGTTTTTATTCTTTACAGTGCCTGCACGGAATTATAAAAATCCAGCGTTTTGAATTTGTGGCCGGTTTGGCGCAAAAGATACGTTTCGGTCACATAACCAAGTTCATCGCAAAGCGCGTCGTCCAATTTGAAATTATAAAGATCGCGCAGTTCGGAAAATACGATATGCCGCATGGCGCTCACAACCCCCAACGGCAGCGCAAAGGGCGCGGTGGCCGGCGCACAGTTTTCACAATATAAAATCCCTTCCATGTCAAAATACATAGTAGGGGTTTCAAAGCACCCGCATTTGTCGCACGCGACCAGATTGGGCGCGTAACCGCCGAGCGTTAAAAGCCGCAGTTCGGTAATCGCTTTCAAAAGCTTCGGAGGGCGTTTTTTGTTCGATAGCATATAAAGCGAGTTTAAAATTACCCGCAGGTTTTCTTCGGCCGCCTGCTCTTCCGGCGAAAACACGAAGCCGAGTTCCAAAAAATATTCTCCGAGCGCAAGCGCGTCGATGCTGTCGCGCAGGCCGAAAAACATTTCGATGCTTTGCGCCTCGTCAATTATGTAGCTGTCTTTGCCCTGATAGAGCGAGAGTTTCGCATAACAAAATTTAGAGGTCGCAGACTGTTTTTTGCTTTTGACCGCTTTCGCGCCGCGCACAAAAGCGCGCAACACGCCGTGGTTTGCCGTTAAAACGGTCACGAGCTTGTCGCGCTCACCGATATTCTGTTCTTTGAGAATCAGCCCGTTTTCGTTGAATGTCATTTTCGTTTTCCTTGGAAGTGCGGTTTTGCAGATCAGGCCTGTGGGCGCAAAAAGAAAGATAATCTTCAATGCTGCCGCTTTTTATAAAAATATCCCAGTAGGTCTCTGCCATATATTCCACCGCTTTCAAAGGCTTTGTGCTATTAACTTAACCTTTTTTTGCGGCAAATATAACTGTTAATCTAAACCAAAATTGTGAATGAGTCCCTCGCGGTTGCGCCAGCCTTCTTTGACTTTGACCCAACATTTTAAATTGATTTTACAATCAAAAAAGCGCTCCATATCCTGCCTCGCGTAAGTCGAAATCTTTTTGAGCATCGCGCCGCCTTTGCCGATGATAATGCCTTTGTGCGACTCGCGTTCGCAATAAATCACGGCTTCGACGTCAACAATATTGCTGTCGTCGCGCGCGCGCATTTTTTCAATCGAGACCGCCGTGCCGTGGGGAATTTCCTTGCTTAAAAGCCTTAGGATTTTTTCGCGAATCATCTCCGCCGCGAGAACGCGCTCGGGCTGGTCGGTCAAAGTGTCGTCCGGGAAAAAGTGTTCGCTTTCGAACGCCTGTTTTTTAAGCTCGTCAAGCAAAATATCCATGCCGTTGCCGTCCGCGGCGCTTACGGGAATGACCGATTCAAAATCGTATTCGGCACTTATCGACGCGATTTGCGCCATTAAGTCCTCTTTGTTTTTGAGCATATCGATTTTGTTAATCGCGAGCAGGGTCGGAATATGCGCCTGTTTGATTTTTTGCAGCAGCGCTTCTTCGGCGGCGTTTAAGTGCTTCTCCCCCGCTTCCACGACCAAAAGGCAAGCGTCCACGCCGGAAATGCTGTCGGAAACGGCCTGGACCATTTTTTCGCCCAATTTATTGTGCGGGCGGTGGTAGCCGGGCGTATCGGTAAACACAAGCTGGACGTTGTCGTCAGTGGTCAGCACGCCCATAATCCGGGTGCGCGTGGTTTGGGGCTTGTCCGAAACAATGGCAATTTTGCTGCCGAGCAAGCGGTTCAAGATTGAAGATTTGCCGACATTCGCTTTGCCGACAATCGCAATAAATGCGGTTTTAGGTGTATTCATGGAGTTTTTTCCTTTCCGCCGGGGTTTGCGTTTTGCTCGCGGCGGCTGTATTTTCCGAAGCCCTTGAAAATAAACAGGGTCGACAAAACGACAGACAGCACGAACACGACAAACATGCCGGGGGTTTCACGGTAATAGGCAAACAGTTTTAAAAATGCCGCTTTCTGCCCGAGAACGGCGACGCCCGTCGCGACGGCAAAAATCGCACAGCAAAGCACGGCGCCGGCGGCGGCATCTTTTGCAAGCTTTCCGTTTTCGGTGCGCTTTTCGGAAGCGTGGTCCACCGCGCGTTCCACGGCGGTGTTGATAAGCTCCGCCGCCACGACCAGCGCGTTTGCCAAAAACAAAATCGCAAACTGCGTCCGCGTGACCTCAAAAAAATCATAGACGGACAGGAAAGCGTACATATAGGCCATGCAAACGAAATGAATTCGCATATTGCGCTCGTGGACGAGCGTCATGAAAATACCGCGAAACGCATAGCCGAAGCTTAAAAAAAGTTCTTTCATACTCAATTATTCGCCGTCGTAATAATAACTGCCGTTGCGTTTAAGCCCCAGCTGTGTTAAAACGGCCTCTTCCTTTTCACGCATATGTACCGCCTGCAAGCCGCCGTCCACATGGTCATAGCCGAGCAAATGGAGAATGGAATGGACGGTTAAAAACGCGATTTCACGCTGCAGCGGGTGGTCATATTGTTCCGCCTGCGCAACGGCGCGCTCCATAGAAATTACAATATCGCCGAGCATTTTCGCGCCGGTGTCGGGGTTTACGTCATATTGCCCGTTTTCGCCGAGCGGGAACGACAAAACATCGGTCGGCTGGTCTAAATTGCGGTGTTTTTTGTTGAGTTCCTGAATTTGTTTGTCATCGACAAACGTCACGCTGATTTCCGCCGAGCCTTCGAAATTTTCCTGAATCAAAACCGCGTGGCAGCAGCGGCGGACGAGCATCCGCACGCCGGTCGGGATTTTCACTGCCTTTTGTTGGTTCGAAATGATAACTTTAATTTTGTCGGTCATTTTCTGTGAGCCTCCTCGTTTTTTTCGTATGCTTTAATAATTTCCTGCACCAGTTTGTGACGGACCACGTCTTTTTCGGTAAACTGGCAAATGGAAATGTCGGGAATGTTCTTTAAAATCCGCATCGCCTGCAACATACCGGACTTTTTGCCGTCCGGCAAATCGATTTGGGTAATGTCGCCGGTGACGACCATTTTGGAATTGAACCCTAAGCGCGTTAAAAACATTTTCATTTGTTCGCGCGTGGTGTTTTGCGCTTCGTCCAAAATAATAAAGCTGTCGTCGAGCGTGCGCCCGCGCATATACGCGAGCGGTGCAACTTCGATACTGCCGCGCTCCTGATAACGGGCGAACGCCTCCGCGCCGAGCATATCGAACAGCGCGTCATAAAGCGGGCGCAAATACGGGTCAACCTTTTGCTGTAAGTCGCCGGGCAAAAATCCCAGTTTCTCGCCCGCTTCGACCGCGGGGCGGGTCAAAATAATGCGGTTGACCTCTTTGGCGCGAAACGCCGTGACCGCCATCGCAACCGCGAGATAGGTTTTTCCCGTGCCCGCAGGGCCGGCGCCGAGCGTCACAATATTTTTGCGAATCGCCTCGACATATTTTTTCTGACCGAGGGTTTTGGGCTTTACGGGCTTTCCTTTGGCGGTGATGCAAATGCAGTCGCCGACCATTTCGGAAAGCTTGTCCTCCGACCCCTCGTTCACCATGGAAAGCACATAGCGGACATTTTGTTCCGAAAGCGCTTCACCTTTGTTGATAAGTGTTAGGAGCCCTTCAATTGCCCGGGTCGCTTTGGCGACATTTTCCGCTTCGCCGCTGACCTTTAAATCGGACCCGCGGCTTATCACCTTGACCGAATATTCCTCTTCGACCTGGCGGATATTCTCGTCAAAGCTCCCGAACAAACTGACCGCGTGCTCCATGCGGTCTACGCTGATGACTTGTTCGAACAAAGAAACCCTCCCGAGTTAAAATTCTGTGGATATTGAATATATTATACCACCGATTTTGTGATTAGTCACTAATTTTTTCCACAAAAATCTCCTGATTTATCCCAATTTCTTTTTCACAAGTGATTTTTCCGCGGACAAACGGGGTTTCTTTGTCAAAATCAAACGAAATATCGGTTGAGAGGATCACCGAGTCAAGCCAAATCGCGCGGTATTCTTCGGCAAACAGCTTGGCGGCATAGCGCGCTTGTGAATCGGGTGACGGCAAAGCAAACGGCGCAGAAAACGCCGCGGTGTGCTCACGAAGCAGTCCGACGGGCAGTGTGGTTTCGCCGTTGGAAAGATAGGTTTCGACTGTGTAGACGTCGCCTGCAAGCGGACGGCCGAGCGGCAGTTTTAACCCGACGCAGTAAAGCACATATCGGGTATTTTCGCCGCTGAGTTTCAAAAATTCCGTGTTTTCCGCCGAGCAGTCGATATTCCGCTCCACTTTCGCGTACACGTGCCCCTGCGCGCCGTGGAGACTTTCGGAGTTGTCTTTGTTGAGCACCACGCCGGAGATTAACAAATCTCCTTTGAGCACGGCAGACCCGACCGGCAGTGCCGCCGTGCCGGAATACACCTCAATACGCGTGAGGACGCCGTCTTCGGACGCGACGATATTGGCGGGCGTTTTGGTGTCGAGGATGTCGGGCTTCGGGGTGCTTTCGCGCACCTCAATCACCGCTTTGCACGCGTCAATATTGACCGCCGCCCAGGAAAGACCCTCCACCTGATTTTGCAGTTCTTTTGCAATTTTCTGCGCGTCTAATTTGCTTGTGCGCGCGCCCATTTCCACGCCGAGCGATTTCGCCGCGCGCAGAATTTGCTCGTCGTGGATTTGCACATTGCCCTCGACGCGCACGGTCCAAATGCGGGTGGACAAAATACAAAGCAGCAAGGCGGCAAGCGCGACACCGACCAAAAGCCCCGCGCGTTTTTTGTTGCGTTCGCGCAAAAACGGCAGGCCGCACTTTTTAGAAATGCGCACGCGCACGCCGGAGCGCCGCGCCGCCGGACGAATTCGTTTATAGCCGGAAACGGTGGTTTTGCCCTCAACGGTGTCGCCCAAATGCTTTAAATCCCAAAGCGGGATATTGTGTTGGGTGCAAAGGTTGATAAACCGTTCGGGAAAGCCCCCCGTCGCCGTGAACAGCACATAGCCGAGCACAAAGCGCACAAACTTTAAAATAAACAAGCAGCCTGCCTCCTAATTTTCAAATGCAATTCCCACAACTTCGCCGGCGAGCACGGTTTGGTTTTCGGAATAGGTTTTTATCACGAGTCCGCTCCCCTGAAAGGAAATAACCAGCGAACCGGCGTTGAGTTTGATGCGGTCTTCGTCATATTCCAAAATGCCGCGGCACCCGTCAATGATGATTTCCCGATTGCCCTGCATTTCAATGTGCGGCACGCCGGGGCTTAAAATCTCCGGCAAATCCAGCGTTTGCTCAATTGACCGATGCGGTTTTTCCGGCTGTTTTCTGCTTTTTCGAGCCATTCGCGCTCCCTCCCACTCATAGAAATTTATGCGAAAGCATATAAATTGATTACCGGAAAAGGGGGAGAATTATGCGCACGAAAATTTTAAAAAGCCTGCCGCCCGTTTTGCTGGCGGGCACGGTTTGCTGGTTTTTATTTACGAAGCCGGCGGTTTGCACCGCCGGGGTGCGCGCGGGCATTCAGCTTTGCGGCAATGTGGTAATTCCCTCGCTGTTTGTATTTATGACGGTGGCGTCTTTTTTGCTCAATTCCGGCGTTTTGGGGCTGACCGGGCATTTTTTAGAGCCGGTTACAAAGCGCTTGTTTCATCTCCCCGGGGTGAGTGCAGGGGTCATTTTCATGGGGCTTATCGGCGGCTTCCCCGTAGGCGCCAAAATGACGGCGCAGCTGCTTTCAGGCGGACACATCACACAAAACCAGGCAATGCGCATGTGCCTGTTTTGCGTCAACGCCGGTCCCGCGTTTGTGATTTCCGCCGTCGGGTTTTCGATTTTGCACAGCGTGCGCGCGGGTGTGATTTTATATGCTTCCACGACGCTTGCCACTTTGATTATGGGCGTTTTAACCGGCGTTTTGGACGACCGAAAAGCGACATATGACAAGCGCTGTGTTGCCGTTCGCTTAAACGGCGTTTCCAAATCGCTCACAAAGGCGGTGACGGAAGCGGCGCGCAGCATGTTCATGATTTGCGCGTGGGTGGTGTTGTTTTTCGCGGTCTGCGCTTGTGTCGACACGCTCGCCCTGCCGCAGGGCGCCAAGCTGTTTTTAAGCAGTATTTTAGAAGTCACCGGCGGCGTGCAGGCGGCGGCCGGGCATTTCCCCATTCCCGTTCTTGCCGCGATTCTCTCATTTGCCGGGCTTTCCGTGCATTGTCAGATTCTTTCCGATTTACAATTTTGCGGCGTAAAGGGCAGCTGGTTTTTTACGGCGCGGTGTATTAGCGCGGTGATTTCCGCCTTCCTTTGCAAGGGGCTTTTATATTTCTTTCCGTGCGAAGTCAGCGTATTCGCGACCAACAGCGCCATAACGCCGGTGGTCTATTCGGTTTCGGTGCCGGCGTTTATCGCGCTGATTGTGATGAGCGTGCTTTTGATTTTAGAGGTTGAACCCAATCGAAAAGTGTGTTAATATGAAAACAGTTTAAGAAAAGGGTTGTGAATGGATTGAAAAAGAAAACGGACGCGGAAAAAATAGCGCCGAAATGTGAATACTGCGCATACGGCCGCCTTTCGCCGGACAAAGAAACCGTGCTTTGTGAAAAAAAGGGCGTTGTCGAGCGCGACGGGCATTGCCGGAAATATAAATATGATATTTTAAAGCGCGAGCCGCGACGCCCGCGGAAGCTGCAATCGTTTTCCGAAGAAGATTTCAGCCTGTAAACACAAAAAGAAACAGCCGGAAGGAAATTCCTTCCGGCTGTTTTTGTATTTAAGAGATTCGATTACGCTTGTTTCATCGCGACTGCCTGTTTGGCTTTTTCGACGATGTGCGCGGCATCTAAACCGAAGATGTGCAGCAGTTCCACCGCGGGGCCGGATTTGCCGAAAACATCTTCCACGCCGACGCGAAGCACCGGCACGGGGACGGTTTCGCAAATGACTTCCGCGACCGCGCCGCCGAGCCCGCCGAGCACATTGTGCTCTTCTGCGGTGACAATGGCGCCGGTTTTCTTCGCCGAGTCAATCAGAATTTCGCGGTCAATCGGTTTAATCGTCGCCATATCGACAACGCGCGCCGAAATGCCTTCGTTTTTAAGAAGTTTCGCCGCTTCGAGCGCTTCGTTGACCATAAGGCCGGTGGCGACGATGGTAACGTCGCTGCCCTCAATGAGGACGCTTCCCTTACCGATTTCGAACTGATAGCTTTCGTCAAACACGCGCGGCACGGCAAGTCTGCCAAAGCGCATATAGACGGGGCCTTCGTGCGCAGCCGCCGCCATCACGCAGGCGCGCGCTTCAATATCATCTGCCGGGTTCAAAATGACCATACCGGGAATCGAGCGCATTAAGGCGATGTCTTCACAGCACTGGTGGCTTGCGCCATCCTCACCGACGGAAATGCCGGCGTGGGTCGCGCCGATTTTGACGTTTAAGTGGGTGTAAGCAATGGAATTGCGCACCTGTTCAAACGCACGGCCGGCGGCAAACATAGCAAACGAGCTAGCGAACACAATGTGTCCGGTCGCGGCGAGACCCGCGGCAACGCCCATTAAGTTGCTTTCCGCAATGCCGACGTCAATGAATTTTTCGGGGAATGCTTTTTTAAACATACCGGTTTTGGTGGCGGCGGCAAGGTCCGCGTCCAAAACCAAAACTTTATCGTTGGTTTCGCCCAGTTCGACAAGCGCTTTGCCGTAGGCTTCTCTTGTTGCACATTTCACGACTTCTGCCATCATTTACGCCTCCAATTTTGCCAAAGCGGCTTTCAATTCTTCCATCGCCTGTTCATACTGTTCGGTGTTCGGCGCACTGCCGTGCCAGCCGACGGCATTTTCCATAAAGGAAACGCCCTTGCCCTTAATCGTTTTCATAATGATTGCCGTGGGCTTGCCTTTGCACTGTTTTGCTTTCGCGAACGCGTCTTCAATCTGGTCAAAATCGTGGCCGTCAATTTCCACGGTGTTCCAGTTGAACGCACGGAATTTGTCGGGAATCGGATAAGGCGAATTGACCTCTTCCATTGTGCCGTCGATTTGCAGGTTGTTGTTGTCAACAATCGCGACGAGGTTGTCAAGGCCCTTGTTGCCGGCAAGCATTGCCGCTTCCCAGACCTGACCTTCTTCGATTTCGCCGTCGCCGAGAATTGCATAGACGCGGTAATCGGCTTTGTCCAGTTTTCCGCCGAGCGCCATGCCGACGGCAACGGAAATCCCCTGCCCTAAAGAGCCGGTGCTCATATCAATTCCGGGGACTTTATCCATATTGGGATGACCTTGCAGATAGCTGTCGGATTTACGAAGGGTTTTCAAATCCTCCACAGGGAAATAACCTTTGAGCGCCAAAGTCGCATACAGCGCGGGCGCGGCGTGGCCTTTCGACAGCACGAGCCGGTCGCGGCCGGGGTCTTTCGGATTTTTCGGATCTACATGCATTTCAACATTGTAAAGGTAACTCAACACGTCGCAAATCGAAAGCGAGCCGCCCGGATGCCCGGCTTTGGCGTTATATACCCCTTCCAAAACACCCATTCTGGCTTTGGTTGCAAAAATCTGCAACGACTGTTTTAAGGTTTTGTCCATCGTTAATCCTCCTTATATTCGTACATGATATATTCGAGCAAATCCGCCACCGCACCATGGTTGCAATGACAGGCGTGGAATTTTGCAATTTCATGCATCTTCCGCGGCGCCTGCCCGCAGCACGCCGGCAAATATACGCTTTTGAGCAATTCGTAATCGTTAAAATAATCGCCGATTGCGGCGGTGTGCTTATAATCAATCCCGTAAAGCTCAGCGACTTCACGGACGCCGACGCCTTTATGAATGCCTTTTTCGAGCATTTCAAACGAGGAAATACTCGACGACATGAAATTGACGTTGGGGTCTTTTATCGAGAGCAGATACCGTTTGACCGCGGAAACCAGCGGCGGCATTCCTAAGAAAATCACCTTGCCCCAGTCGTCCGGCGGGACTTCGTCCGCCTTTTTATAGCGGCGGTGCGGAAGGTTGTCCGCTTTGAGCATAACGTTTGCAAAAATGTGCGCATTGATAGTATATGCGCTGTCGCTGGTTAAAATTTCAACCTCGACTGCCGGAAATTTTTTCATCACGGCTTTCACAAGCTCGTAGCCGGCGGGGTTTATCGGGTGAAAGCGAAGCATTTTTTCGTGCTCGTAATCATAAAGCCCGGCGCCGTTTAAAATAATCGCCGGCGTGGACTGAATCGGCAGGCTTTGGAACGGCTTGCGCATAGAACTGACGTTGCGGCCGGAAGCGAGCGTAAAATGGCCTTTTTTCTCTAACACGAACTCGCAAATGCGGTCATAATTGCGCTTCGGCAGGCGGCGCAGTTTGTTGTTCAGCGTGCCGTCAATATCGGAAGCAACCAGCCAGTCGGAAAAATCGGTTTTTACTTTTTCTTCAATCTTCAAGGGTCAGGCTCCTTTGAAATTTTGTGAAATAATCGGGTAAGGGGCTTTGAAATTCCATGTATTCGTTCGTGCGCGGGTGCACAAAGCCGATAAGGCCCGCGTGCAGGCACTGACCGCCGAGCGAAAGCTCGTTTTTCGGCGGGTGCCCGTAAACCGTGTCCCCCGCGAGCGGGTGGCCGAGGTAGGCCATGTGGACGCGGATTTGGTGCGTTCTTCCGGTTTCCAAACGCAGTTTCAAATAAGAATAGCCCACATATTTTTCTATGGTTTCGTAATGGGTCACCGCGTTTTTGGAATTTTTGTCGGTGACCGCCATTTTTTTGCGGTCGTTGGGGTTGCGCCCGATGGGGGCTATCACGGTGCCGCTGTCTTCTTTCAAATGGCCGGTGACAATCGCGCGGTATTCCCTTTTAAAAGAATGCTCTGCGATTTGGGACGCCAACGCGCGGTGTGCAAAATCATTTTTCGCAACAATCAAAAGGCCGCTTGTGTCTTTGTCAATCCGGTGGACAATTCCGGGGCGCAGAACGCCGTTGATGTCGGAAAGGCTGTCGGGGCAATGGTACAAAAGCGCGTTGACGAGCGTGCCGTCATAATTGCCGGGCGCGGGGTGCACAACCATGCCTTTCGGTTTGTTGACAACCAACAGGTCGTTGTCTTCGTAAGCGATGTCCAACGGGATATTTTCGGGCGTTACGTCCAGCGGACGAACCGCAAGCGGCGAAAAAGAAAGTCTGTCCCCTGCACGCAGGCGGTAGTTTTTCGCGACCGGTTTTCCGTTAATCAGCGCGTTACCCGCTTCAACCGCCTTTTGCAGCGCGGCGCGGGAGGAGTCGGGAAAAATCACGGAAAGATATTTGTCGACGCGTTCGCCCTCGTAATCATGGTCAATCAGCACTTCAATCGGATTCATGGCTTTGCTCCACCGTTTCTTTGTCAGCCAACGGGTCTTTGCGCGCGTCGCGCACCATATCGAAAATCAGGTATCCAATCAAAAGCGCCGCGCCGACGCAAACGAGCATATCGGCAAAATTAAACACGGCGAAATTGATAAACAGCGGTTCGATATAATCTACCACAAAGCCGCGGAACACGCGGTCAATTAAGTTGCCGAGCCCGCCCGCCAAAATCATCAGCACCGCCACATGGGCAAATTTAGACTTTAATTTGCCGGACAACAGGAAAATCAGCCCCGCCGCGATGACAATCCCGGTAAACACGGACAAGAGCTCGGTGTGACGGCTGAAAAAGCCAAAGGCGGCCCCCGTGTTTTCGACGTACGTAAACTGCAAGAAGCGGTCGATAAACGGGAAGCTGCCTATCGGTTCCAAAAAGCGGACAACTACATATTTAATTGCCTGATCGGCTGCCACAAGGGCAGCCAATCCGAGAATGGTTACAATTTGAAGCATGTAACGCCTCACTTACGGGGAATTATTTTTTCTTGAAAAAGCTCTTAAAGGAGCCGGCCGAATCGTCGTCGTCCTCATCATCTTCTTCAATTTTTGCGTATGTATGCGCGGGGGCTGCTGCCGGTTCTTCCGCAGCGGCGTCCTCATCGTCATCATCAATCATAGAGAAATCCAGCGCAAAACCGTCTTCTTCCGGCACTTCTTCGGCGGTTTCTTCTTCGGAAGAAGAGGAAACGTCTTCCATTTCGGCAGGCGCCGCTTCGGGCTCATCGTCTGTGTCAAGAAGGGTGAACTGCTCGGGCGCCGCTTCCGGCTCTTCTGCGGGTGCCGCAGCCGGGGCTTCTTCTTTCACTTCCGGTTCCGCGGCAGGTGCCGGTTCCTGTGCCGGCGCGGGCTGTTCGGTTACCGCTTCAGCCGGTGCAGCCGGTTTTTCTTCGGGTTTTGCTTTCGGCGCTTCGGGCGCAGTCTGTTCCATTTCTTTTTCGACATATTCCGGAATCTGGTTAATCAGATTCAAATGCTCTTTATAAGTGGCAATCAGGTGCGCGCGGAATTCGGAAGCCTTTTTCTGAAGCATTTCAAATTCCAGGCTTTCTTTCATCACCTTGCGGTTGACAGAGCCGAGAATTTCATCCGCATCTTTCTTGCTGTTCAAGATAACGGTTTCCGCTTCTTTTTTAGCGGCTTCGACAATGTCTTTTGCCTGTTTTTCGGCATCTTCCCGCTTTTTCGCAGCCTCTTGTTCAAGACTGCCGAGGGTTTCTTGTGACTTGGTTTCGGCGTCTTTGACGATTTTGTCCGCCATGGTCTGCGCGGAAACAAGCACTTTGCGAATGCTGTCTTCCTCTTCTTTATATTTCTCGACCTTGTTGGCAAGGATGCTGATTTTCTTAATCAGCTCACCGTTTTCTTTGAACATCTGTTCATAAGAAGCGGACACTTCCGCAAAAAAGCTGTCCACATCTTCGGCGCGGTAAGCTCCGCGGCCGCTCGCCTGAAATTCCTTCGCTTTCACAACTTCCGGAGTAAGCATAACTCTGATTCCACCAATCCATCAAAATTTATTTTGTTTAGAGATTAAAAGAAAACGCCGTTGTTTTCGAGCTCACCGAGCAAGTCGCCCATAACATCCACATTATAGGGCGTAATGATAAAGGTATTGTTCGCAACGCGCTTTAAGGTTCCGCGGTTCGCATACACGGCGCCGGAGAAGAAATCGACCAGTCTTCTCGCCATGTCGCGGTTCGTGGATTCGAGGTTAATCACGACGGTGCGTTTTTCGTTGAGATTGTCAACGACCGACTTTGCCTCTTCAAAGCTTTCGGGTTTGGCAAGCACGACCTGCAGCTGCGCGGTTGTGTGGATATTCACAACATTGTCCGCACCCCCACGGGATTCCCTTGCGCGGCGCGCCGGGCGGCGGGGTTCTTCATATTCTTCTTCCTGCTGCTGATCGTTGCCCTGATAATCATCCGATTCCAACTCGTCGTAGTAATCGTCCTCGGAAACATTGACCATGTTTTTGACCTTATCTAAGAAGCTCATAAAACAACCTCCTGCAAAGTTTAGTATATTCTCGGGCCGAAGATTTTAGAGCCGACCCGGATATGGTTTGCGCCTGAACGGATTGCCTCGGAAAAGTCACCGGACATACCCATGGACAAAACATTCATATATACATTATCTAATTTTTTAGAGCCAATGTCAACATACATATTGTACATATTCTCAAAAAATTTACAAAGTTCTGTGGTATTGTCACAAATCGGCGGGATTGCCATAAGCCCGCAGACGCGAAGGCCTGTGCACTCGCCCATTTGCCCGAGCAAATCTTCGACGCATTCGGGCATAATGCCTGTTTTGCTTTCTTCGCGCCCGATATTCACTTCAACGAGCACGTCCTGCACAATCCCTTTTTTGAGCGCCTGTTTGCTGATTTCACGGGCGATTTTCAAAGAATCCACCGATTCTATCATATCCACTTCGCCGACAATCTGCGAAGCTTTGTTAGATTGCAGGTGACCGATTAAGTTTTTGCGCACACCGTCTAAGTGGAGATTCGGCTTTTTCCGGAGCATTTCCTGCACCTTATTTTCGCCGATGAGCGTAATCCCGCAGTCAATCGCGTGATTGATAAACATTTCGTCGACGGTTTTGGTCACCGCCATAAAGTCGATGTCTTTTTCGCTGCGCCCGGAAAGCGCCGCCGCTTTGGCAATTTCTTCCCGAATGGTTTTGAGGTTATACTCAATGTCTTTATATTTTTCCTCAATCCAAGATTTTTCCGTCATATAAATCAGTTCCTTCCACTATGATTTCATCATATAGCGTAACATATCCGGACAGCGGATTTCCGTTTTCGTCCGTCGGGGTGACGCAGACGGAATATTCGGAATCAGAATATGCAATGTTGACCTTTTTGAATTTGACAATGTTGCCGCTGACCACATAGACGCCCTTTTGACCGTCCACTTCGCGGATTGCCTTATTATTGACCTGGTAGCCGGTGAATTCCTGCAAAACCAGCCGGATTTGCTCTTTACGCAAAGAGGCATATTGCTGGCTCATTAAGTTACACCGCAAAATGACCGATGAACGGTTGCTGCCGGCGTTTTGAATCGAGACGACCTCGGCTTTTACGCTTTGTGCGGAGGAAAGCGGAAATTCCACGGTGACCTCTCCCCCGTCGGACAAATACGCCGCCGACTCGGAATCAATCACGCACAGCATATACCAGTTGAAGCTGTCCACGAGCCGCCCCATGCAGCCGGAAAGTTCCGAATCGGGCGTCGGTTCAGAAGAAAGCAGCGCTTCGATTTGGTCCGCCGTCGCGCTGGTCGCGTCGCTGTAAGCAATCGCGGTTTCATAACCGTCGACGTGGCTGATATAATAGCCGGGATTTTCGACCTGAATGGTGGTGTAGCCGCCGGACTTTGCCTGCAATTCGGCAAGTTTCGCCTGCAGCGCGGCAATCTTTTCCGTCGGGTCAATGACCGTGCCGGTGGAAAGCTGGCGGGAAGTGATTGTCTCGCAAACCGCGTCTTCATAAGTCTTGTAGTCGTCCACGTTGCCCTCGGCTATCGCGCGGACATAATTTTCACACGCGGCATAAACGCGGTCGTCGAGCGCGTCGACGTCGCTTGTCTGCGCGCCGACCTTATTTTTCAGCGATTCGAAATAATCAATATCTTCCTGCACGCTCTGCATTTTGGCGTAATTGCGGGCGGATTCTTCCGACGTGAACACCACCGCCACCGTGTCGCCGCGCGCCACGCGGTTGCCGTCGGCAACCAGCGGTACAAGCGTTCCCGCCGCGTCGGCGCGGATATAAGATTCGTCGCGCACCACAAACGTCTGGGTGGAAACGGTTTTGGAAATGGTCTTTTCAAACGCGACCTCTGTTTTGACGGGACTGTAATTGATTTTGAAAATCTGATAAATGCAAATGCCGACAATCAAAATCGCGAGCGCCGCATACACAAGCGTCGTTCTTTTCTTTTTGGGGTTATTGAGTTTGACGACTTTTTGCTCAGTTTGGGGTTCTTTCATAGTTTCACCGTTTCTGCGATTTTCAGCGCCTGCTGCAAAAATTCTTCTTTTGTGCAGGTGTCGGGGTAAAGCCAATGGATTTCGGGATTTCGTTTAAACCAGGTCAGCTGGCGTTTTGCGTAATTTCGGGTAACCTGTTTAAGCCGTTCCTCCGCTTCGTCGAGAGTAACTTTCCCGTCGAAATAAGGCTTTAGCTCTTTATAGCCGATTGCCTGGGCGGCGGTAGCGGTGGTATGTTCAAAAAAGTCTTTTGCTTCGTCTAAAAGCCCGTTTTCGAGCATCAAATCCACGCGGCGGTTGATGCGGTCGTAAAGCACCGCGCGGTCGGCAAAGTTGATGCCGATATAAACAGGCTTATAGCGGCTCGGCTCGCTGTGGGAGTTTTCGAGCGCTTCGGTCATGGTTTTGCCGGTCAGGCGATACACTTCAAACGCGCGGATAATCCGTTTGTTGTTATTCGGGTGCAAGCGCGCGGCGCTTTCGGAGTCAAACGCTTTCAGTTTTTGAAGCATCGCTTCGCCGCCGAGCGCGTCATACTGCGCTTGCAATTCTTTTCGAAGTTCCAAGTCTGTCGGCGACGGAATAAAACGGGTGCCGGAAAGCAGGCTGTCAACATAAAGCCCGGTGCCGCCGACCAAAATCGGGCATTTTTTCCGATTCCAAACGTCCGCAATCGCTTTGCCCGCGTCTTCCACATAATCGGCGACGCTGTATGGCGTTTCGGGCGAAATCACGCCCATCATATGGTGCGGGATTCCGGCACGCTCCTCTTTTGTGGGCTTTGCGGAAGCAATATCCATGCCTTTGTAAATCTGCATAGAATCGGCGGAAATGATTTCGCCGTCAAGGGCTTTTGCAAGAGCGATGGACAGCGCGGTTTTACCGGACGCGGTCGGCCCGACAACCGCGAGCACGGGGATTTTTTCAGGCATTACTGAATCCTCCCGAACTGCTTGTCCAACTCGTTTTTGGAAAGCTCAATGAGCACCGGCCGGCCGTGGGGGCAATAGCGGATGTCGTCTTGCGCGAGCAGTTTCGCGGTAAAGTCACGCAGTTCGTATTCGGTAGTATCCATCCCCGCTTTAATCGCGGCGCGGCAGGCAATCGAATGATAAACCCAGTCTAATTTTTCGGAAAGCACCTCGCGCCGGTTTTTGAGCAGATAGCCGGCGATTTCCGTTATCAGGGCGGTGATGTCTTCGGTTTCAAGATTTAAGGGGCACGCGCGCACCAAAACGGCGCCCTCGCCGAAATCTTCAGTTTCAAAGCCGGCGTCCCGAAGCACGTCCATGTGCTCGGTTAATACGGCGTATTCCTCTTTGCTGAGGGTTACCGTGACGGGCGCAAGCAGCATTTGCGCGCCCAGTTTGCCGTTGTCTTTTTTTAAAGCATTATAAAGCATCCGCTCGTGGGCGGCGTGCTTGTCGATAATCAAAAGTTTCCCCTCGCACTCGACAAAAATATAAGCTTTGAACGCTTCGCCGATTAGACGAAATTCTATATCTTTTTTGGGAGCGTTCGCTTCCGGATTTTGCGTAATTTCCATTGCCGGTTCTGCTTTTGTTTGGGTTACAGGCACTTCCGGTGCCTTTGTCGGCTCGCTTAGGCCTGCGGTGCGCACAGACAAATCCGGCAAATCCTCTTCTGCCCCGTAAGCCGCTTCGGCGCTGTCTCTGAGCAGCGTTTCGTAAGCGTGCAGCTGCGCGGGGGTGGGATTCGCGTTTTGCGAAGTCTGCGGCGTCTTGCTTTGCGCGGCGTTCGGCACAGAATATGTTGCAGTCGAAAAATCGTGTTTCGGCGGAGTGGGCGTCGGCGTTTTTTCAGCCTGCGCCGGTGTTGCAGGTGCCGTGGGCATACGCAGTTGTTCCGCTTGCGGCTGCGGCGGGCGCAGGACGCTTCGGTCCGTATTGGGCGTATGCAAAGCGACCGTCGGGCGGGTTTTGTCCGCCGCTATTGCATTTTTCGCGGCGTAATAAATCGCGTCAAACACCTTGCGTTCGTCGGAGAAACGCACCTCGGTTTTCGCCGGGTGGACGTTGACGTCGACGAGCGCCGGCTGAACTTCCATAAATAAAACACAGGCGGGGTAACGCCCGACCATCATGGAATTTTTATAAGCTTCGGTGAGCGCCGCCGCGCCGGAACGCGTTTTGATATAGCGGTTGTTCACGAAGAAGTGCTGCATGGTATTGGTGCCGCGGGCACAATAGGGTTTCGAGACAAACCCACGAACGGTAATGCCGCCGGCGGCGCCGTTTGCAGGCAGCAAGGTTTCGGCAAAGTCTTTGCCGTAGACAGCGTGAATACACGAAAGCAAATCGCCGTTGCCGGGCGTCATCATTTGCTCTTTGCCGTCTTTGATAAACCGCACAGACACTTCCGGGTGGGAAAGCGCCAAATGGTCGGCGACTGCGGCGACCGCCGAGCCCTCCGAACGGTCGGATTTCAAAAATTTCATGCGCGCCGGGGTGTTATAAAACAAGTCGCGGATGATAATCGTCGTCCCGACCGGGCAGCCGGCGTCGTCTAATGAAACCGGGTCGCCGCCCTCGAGCACCATGCGCGTGCCGGCGAATTCCTCCGGCGTTTTGGTCATGATTTCGACCTTCGACACCGCGGCTATGGACGCGAGCGCCTCCCCGCGGAACCCGAGCGTGAAAATCGCGTCGAGGTCGTCGGCTTTTTGAATCTTGCTTGTCGCGTGGCTTAAAAACGCCACCGGCACGTCTTCACGCGCAATCCCGCAGCCGTTGTCGGTAATTCGGATATAGCGAATGCCGCCGTGCTGAATTTCTAATGTAATTTCCGTTGCGCCCGCGTCAATGGCGTTTTCCAACAGTTCCTTGACCACCGAGGCAGGCCGTTCCACGACTTCCCCCGCGGCAATCAACTGTGCAATTTCTTTCGGCAAAGCGTGAATTCTGCCCATTGCGGTCACCTCCCTGTGGTAAATTTTATGTAAAGCTATATTGCTTTACTGTTTTGCTTTGTTGACCAGTTCATACAGCTTGGTCATCGCTTCAATCGGCGTTAATGTGTTGACGTCTAAGGCTTTCAGTTCTTCGACAATCTCCCCTGCGCTCCCGCCGGAAAGGGTCATTTGCAGTTTTTCCTCCGGCTCGTCTTCCGGCGCTTCTTCAATCGGCAGCGGTTTGCGCGCCGCAGCGTTGTCGTTCGCCTCCAAGGCTTTCAAAATGACTTTCGCGCGCCGCACAACCGAATCCGGCACGCCGGCAAGTTTCGCAACGTCAATGCCGTAGCTGCCGTCGGCGCCGCCGCGGACAATCCGGCGTAAAAAGGTAATGTCATCGCCGCGTTTTTTCACCGCGATATTATAATTCTTCACACCCTCCACGGTGTTTTCGAGTTCGGTGAGTTCGTGGTAGTGCGTGGCAAACAGCGTTTTCGCGCCGAGCTTTTTGCGGTCGGCGGTAAATTCCAAAACGGCGCGGGCAATGCTCATGCCGTCATAGGTCGAAGTGCCGCGCCCGATTTCGTCTAAAATAATTAAGCTTTTCGAAGTCGCATTTTCTAAAATTTCAGCAACTTCGCGCATTTCTACCATAAAGGTGGACTGCCCCGCCGCAAGGTCGTCGGACGCGCCCACACGGGTGAAAATGCTGTCGCAAAGGCCGATAGACGCCGCTTTCGCCGGGACAAACGAGCCCATTTGCGCGAGCAGCACTATCAGCGCGACTTGGCGCATATAGGTCGATTTACCCGCCATATTGGGGCCTGTGATAATCGCCGTGCGGTTTTCGCCGTTGTCTAACAACGTGTCATTGGGCACGAACGGCGCGCCGTCGAGCATTTTTTCAATCACCGGGTGTCGCCCTTCGGTAATGGAAATCACGCCGGAATCGTTGATTTCGGGGCGGGTGTAGTGGTTCGCCGCCGCGACCGTCGCAAGCGAGCACAATGTGTCGAGCGTTGCGACCGCTTTGGCGGTTTTGCGCGTGCGTTCATATTGCGCGGCAATCTTTTTGCGTACCGCGCAGAACACCTCATATTCTAGGCTCACAATGCGTTCCTGCGCGCCCAAGACTTTGGATTCAAGTTCTTTTAATTCCTCGGTAATGTAGCGCTCGCAGTTCGTCAGCGTTTGTTTTCGAATGTATGTATCGGGCACAAGTTCTTTAAAGGAATTCGAGACTTCATAGTAATAGCCGAACACGCGGTTATAGCCGATTTTCAGCTTTTTGATGCCTGTGGCCTCCTGCTCTTTTTGTTCGAGCGTGGAAAGATAGCTTTTGCCGCCTTTGACAATCTCGCGCAGTTCGTCGAGCTCCGCGTTGAAGCCGTCGGCAATCATGCCGCCCTCGCGCACGGAAAACGGCGCGTCCTCGCGAATGGCGCCCGTCACCAGTTCGCGGACGTCTTCGAGCAAGTCCATATCGTCGCAGATTTCGCGAAGCAGGGCGCTCCGACTGTCGGAAAGCATTTCCCGGATTTTCGGAAGCGGCTCTAACGTCGTTTTTAACGACAACAGCTCTTTGGCGTTCGCGGTGTTATAAATCACGCGCGTCATTAAGCGTTCGAGGTCATAAATCCCGGTCATTTCTTCCGTAAAGCTTTTAAGCTTTACGGGTTCGCCGAGCAATTCGTCCACGGCGTTGAGCCGCCTTGAAATCCCCGCGCAGTCGTAAAGCGGACATTCGACGAAGCTTCGAAGCATTCTTTTGCCCATAGCGGTTTTGGTTTTGTCGAGCACCCACAAAAGCGAGCCGCGTTTTTCCCGGTCGCGCATGGTTTCGGTAAGTTCCAAGTTTCTGCGCGTGGAAAGCCCGATTTTCATAAACTTCATATCCGAATAATATTGAATCGTTTGGATATTTTTTAAGTCGCTTTTCTGGGTTTCATATAAATAAGACAGCGCCGCCGCAAGCGCGCAGACGGCACTGCGCTTGTTTTCGTCTTTTAAGGGTTCTAACTGTTTTTTGTCAAAATGCGCTTCCACCGTGGAAAGCGCTTTGTCGTAAGCGGTCGCCGACGCCGGTAAGGTTTCGGCGGTGGCTTCCGACTTTTTCGAAATAAACTGCCGCACGCGGGAAAGCGCAGCGGCTTCTTTATTGATTAAGATTTCGCTCGGCATAAAGCGCGCGAGCTCGTCCACGGTTTTTTCGTCAATATTTTCGGAAAAGGAGGTCAAGTGCAGTTCGCCGGTGGAAACGTCGACAAAGCAAAGCCCCATGGCGTCAAAGCACAAACAACAGCAGGCAAGGTAATTGTTGCGCGTTTCGTCGAGCATCGAGCTTTCAATGACGGTGCCGGCGGTGATTACGCGGATAACGTCGCGTTTAACTAAGCCTTTTGCCGCTTTGGGGTCTTCCATTTGCTCGCAAATCGCGACTTTGTAGCCGCGGGACACCAGCTTCGCAATGTACCCGTCGGCGCTGTGGAACGGCACGCCGCACATCGGCGCGCGCTCCTCCTGCCCGCAGTCGCGCCCGGTTAAGACAAGTTCCAGTTCTTTGGACGCGATTTTGGCGTCTTCAAAAAACATTTCGTAAAAATCGCCGAGGCGAAAGAACAGGATCGTATCGGGATACGCCTGTTTTATCTCAAAATATTGCTGCATCATCGGGGATAATTCTGCCATAATTCGCCTCGCCTCGGAGATTTTCAGAAATTTTTGTTGCCTTAGTGGCAGCCGCTGCAGGAGCTGCACTCGCCGCCGCAGTTGTGCGCGGTCGGGTCGCAGGTTGCGGGGTCCTCACCGTTTACGCACATCGCGAGAATGCCGGTAAGGAAGTTCATCATTTCGTCTACGGCGTTTCTTGCCTTTTCAAACGCCTGCATATTGGGGTTTGCCATAATCTGGTTATAAACGCCGTTGAATTCCTCGTTGAACGCCTGCATTTTCTGTTCGTCCGGGGTTTCTTTCGCGGCTTCCTGCTGATAAGAAAGCTGTACAAGCCGGATTTTGCCCATCAAGGCGTTTAATTCTTCGTCTTCATCGTTTGCTTTGCGCGCCGCTTCGTAGTCCAGATAAACCTGGTCTTTCTGAATGGCTGCGCCGAGTTCTCTAGCGAGTTTTTCAAGTTCCATAATGTTCTCCTGTTTTTTGTATTTTGTCTATTATAAATCACCCGACACGGGGAAATTTATCAAACTGTTTCGCCGAAAAGCACCCAGCTTTTCGCTTGGGTTATGCGCACGCTGCAATAATTGCCGATCAGCGATTTCTCGCCCGGGAATTCGACAATCACATTGCCGTCGGTTCTGCCGGAAAGCTTGTTTTCGTCGTGTTTGCTGACGCCTTCGACCAAAACGGTATAGGTCTTGCCGACCATTTCCTTGGTGCGGCGGGCGGCAATTTCTTCCTGCAAAGCGCAAAGTTCCTGAAACCATTTGGTTTTTTCTTCGTGGGAAACGGGGTCGGGCATTTCGGCCGCTTTTGTACCTTGACGCGGGGAGAAAATAAACGTAAACAGCGACGTAAATTCCACTTCGCGGATAAGCGACAGCGTGTCGCAGAATTCTTCGTAGGTTTCGCCGGGGAAGCCGACAATCACATCGCTTGTGAGCGACAAATTCGGGATTTTTTCTTTCGCGTAGTTTATAAGCTCCAAATATTTTTCGCGCGTATAGTGGCGGTTCATCGCTTTTAACACCCGGTCGTTGCCGGACTGAAACGGCAAGTGCAGGTGCTTCGAGACCTTGTCGCACGAAGCGATGGTATCAATAAGCTCTTTCGTGCAGTCTTTCGGGTGGGAAGTCATAAAGCGGATTTTAAAGTCGCCGGGCAAATCGTTAATCGCGCGCAGAAGCTCTGCAAAATTCATCGGCGTTTGGTTGTTTTTGCCGTAGGAATTGACGTTCTGCCCCAAAAGCGTGATTTCTTTATAGCCGTCGGCGATGATTTCGCGCGCTTCGCGCAGCACCTCTTCAGGTTCGCGGCTGCGCTCACGCCCGCGGACATACGGCACAATGCAATAGGTGCAGAAGTTGTCACAGCCGTACATAATCGGCAGCCACGCGCGGAAACCGCTGTCGCGGTAAACCGGCAGGTGCTCGGCGACGGCGCAGCTGTCATCCGGTGCGCAAACGACCCGCTTTTTGCCGGTCAGGGCTTTATAAAGCAGTTCCGGCAGGCGGTGCGTGACGTGCGTGCCGAACACCAAATCTACAAACGGATAGCTTTGATAGATGCGGTCGCGCACGCGCTGCTGCTGCATCATACAGCCGCAAAGCGCGATAATCAAATTCGGGTTTTGGGTTTTGTAAGTCTTAATGGCGCCGACATTGCCGAACACGCGGTCTTCGGCGTGTTCGCGAACGGCGCAGGTGTTGTATAAAATCAAATCGGCTTCGGCGGGCGTGTCGCAGAAGGTATAGCCCATTTCACAAAGCATGCCCTTCATGCGCTCGCTGTCGGCGACATTGCCCTGACAGCCGTAAGTGTGCACAAAAGCTTTCGGCGCACGCTGCAGGCGGTCTTGCAAAATCGACTGGACCTGCATGGCGTATTGCTGCTGTAAGAGAAGCTCTTGCTCTGAAATCTCTGTTTTCTGTGCCAAAATTAAAACTCCTATAAGGGAAATTAGGAAAGGTAAATCGAATGCAGCCACGCGAGCACGTCGTTATAGACGATTTCGTGGTCATCTTCAAACAAAATCTCGTGGCGGTCGCCGGGGTAAAGGATGACCGTCGGCTCGTGACCGGCAAGCACCAAATTGTCGGCGACGGAAAGCGTGCCCCTGCCGTTAAAGCCGACCGGGTCTTTCGCGCCGGAAATAATCATAATCGGCAAATTTTCGGGGACGAGTGTTGCCCACTCACGCCGGCCGCATTCCACGGCGAGCGCAAACAAATCGCGGTAGCCGCCCAGCTTCAGCGGGAAGCCGCAAAGCGGGTCGCTTAAATAGCTTTCCTGATTTTGACGGTTGCGGCTGATCCACGCGACCGGCAGGGTGTTTTTCTCGCGGACGGAAAGGTTGCAAATCGTGTTGAACACGTCGCCGAGTGCGGTAACATCGGTTTTGGCGCCGAATTTTTCGCAAAGCGACTGCACAACGGGCAGCGCCGCTTCGGCAACGGCGGGCAGTTCCGCAGTGCCGCAGTAAATCACACCGGAAAGCTCATAGCCGAAGTGCGTGGTGTAAACGCGCGCACAAAGCGAACCCATACTGTGACCGAACAGGAAATAGGGCAGGTCCGGATATTTCTTTTTCATAATTTTCGTTAAAATGTGCATATCGTCGACCAAACGTTTGTCGCCGTCTTTTTCGGCAAAATAACCGAGTTCCGAAAAGTCATTTACAGACTCGCCGTGACCGAGGTGGTCGTTGCCGCAGACGACAAAACCGTTTTTCGCTAAAAAGCACGCAAAGTCATCATAGCGCGTAATGTGCTCCGCCATACCGTGGGCAATTTGGAAAACACCTATGGGTGAAAGGGTGTCCTCCTGCCAAATTCGGGTGTAAATTTTGTTGTGCCCGGTGGAAGAATTGAAATACGCTTCTGTTCTTACAATCGCCATTTGAATACCTCCGAAAACCGATTCCCGGTAAATCTATTCATACAGAATGTATTATACTATAAATTCCCCGCTTTGTCACCCTTTTTCTTGCGTGCGGGAAGCTAAAAAAACATTTTTGCGTTTTCTAAGTCAATCTGTCTAAAAACAAGGAAAACAAGGTCGAAAAAAACGGCTTTTTCACGATGAAAAAGCGTTGCAGGATAAAGCTTCGTATGCTAAAATAAAAGTGTAAAGGAGGTTGTTTCCAATGACATACGAACAGGTTGTTGCCAAGGTAAAGGCAAAATATGAAAATGTTGACGCTTCTTCTGTGGGCGGCACACTCGCCATTCAGGTGAATCTGGTCGGGAAAAATGTAGAGGGTATTTTCTACATCGAAGCCAAAGACGGCAAGGTCAACGTTGAGCCCTATGATTACCACGACAACAAAGCGGTCGTTACCGTTGCGCCGACCAATCTTTTGAAGATTCTCGACGGCAAGCTCAATCCGGTCATTGCCTACACCACCGGCAAGGTTTCCGTAGACGGCGACCCCGGTGCTGTAATGACACTGATTGACCTTGTTAAGTAACATACGCACAAACGAAAACAGCGGAAAAAGCGTTGCTTTTCCCGCTGTTTTTTTGTTGTATTTTTTTATTTTTCCAAACCGAAGTAGCGCGCCGCGTTGTTATAGGAAATATCCGAAACCACCTGCGATAAAAATTCGATGTCGCAAGGGTATTTCCCCTCTTCGACAAGGTCGCCGATAAGCTCGCACAAAATGCGGCGGAAATATTCGTGGCGCGGATAGGAAAGGAAGCTTCTCGAATCTGTGACCATGCCGACGAATTTCCCGAGCACGCCGAGATTTGCGAGCGCTTTCATCTGTTCGCGCATCCCGTCGTAATTGTCGTTAAACCACCAGGCCGAGCCGAACTGAATTTTGGAGGGCACTTCGCTGCTTTGGAAATTGCCGAGCATTGTGCCGAGGACGTAATTGTCTTTGGGGTTCAAGCAAAACAGCACGGTTTTGGGGAGGTTTCCTTTGACCTCCAGCGCGTCCATAAAGCCCGAAAGCCCTTGCGCGATTTCGCGGTCGTCAATGGAATCAAAACCGGCGTCGGGACCCAAACGCGCAAACATTTTGCGGTTGTTGTTGCGCATGGGGCCGATGTGAAGCTCCATCACCCAGCCGCGGCGGGCGTATTCCGCGCCCAAAAACAGCATTAACGCGGTGCGGTATTTGTCGAGTTCTGCATTCGAAAGCGTGCCGCCGATAAGCCCTTTTTTGAAAATCTTTTCAATTTCGGAATCCGTCGCGGGGGCATACGGCACATAGGTAAACGCGTGGTCACTTGCACAGCAGCCGTTTTTCTGAAACAAGTCCATGCGTTCCAAAAGCGCGGCTTTCAGTTCCGAGAATGTGTGGATTTCGCGGCGCAGGGCTTTTTCCATGGCGGTAATCCACGGGATAAACGTCGGCAGTTCAATGCCAAGCGCTTTGTCCGGGCGAAACGCCGGGAGCACGCGGCACTTGAAATCCTTTTCTTTTCTTAAAAGCCCGTGGTATTCGAGGCTGTCCGCCGGGTCGTCGGTTGTGCAGACGCACGCGACGTTGGATTTTTCAATCAGTTCGCGCGGGGTAAAGCCGCCCGCCTTGATTTTCTCGTTGCATTTCTGATAAATCTCGTCGGCGGTTTTTTCCGAAAGCGGGGTTTCCACGCCGAAATACCGCTGTAATTCGAGGTGGGGCCAGTGATACATGGGGTTGCCGATGCAGTACGGCAGACAGGACGCGAACGCCTTGTATTTTTCATAGCCGCTTTTCTGCCCGGTGATATAGTCTTCCGAAACGCCGCAGGAGCGCATCACGCGCCATTTGTAGTGGTCGGCGGAAAGCCAAAGCTCCGCAATGTCGGCGGGCTGTTTGTTTTCGTAAATTTCTTTGGGGGACAGATGACAATGCCAGTCAAAAATCGGGGCTTTTTCCGCGCCGCGGCGGAAAATCTCCTTGGCGGTTTTGGTGGTCAGCAAAAAATCTTTATCCATAAACTTCTTCATGGGCCGTCCTCCTAAGAAACGAAAATACAGGTTTATTGTACCACATTTTTTCGCTTATGCAAGAATGCGGAACCCAAAAAAGCGCATTTTTTCGGCGAAAGCAAGGCAGTTTGCGCGCCGGATTTCGGAAAGCATCTTGCGCAAAACAAAATACTATGGTAAACTATTGTGCGTAATTTTATAAGAAGGTGAAACTATGTCAGGACATTCCAAATGGAGCACCATTAAGCGCAAAAAAGAAAAGACCGACAACGCGCGTGCCAAGGTGTTCACGAAAATCGGGCGTGAAATTTCCGTCGCCGTAAAAGCGGGCGGCCCTGACCCCGCGGCAAACTCCAAACTGAAAGACGTTATTGCAAAAGCAAAGGCCGCCAACGTGCCGAACGACAACATTGAACGTATCATCAAAAAAGCCGCCGGCGAAGGCAACGCCGACAACTATGAAAACATTGTGTATGAAGGCTACGGCCCGTCGGGTATCGCCGTGATTATTGAAGCGCTGACCGACAACCGCAACCGCACCGCCGCAGACGTGCGCCACGCGTTCGACAAATTCGGCGGCAACATGGGCACCACGGGCTGTGTTTCCTTTATGTTCAGCCGGCAGGGCGTGATTTTGATTGAAAAAGAAGACATTGACGAAGACAAGTTGATGGAGGACGCGCTGGAAGCCGGCGCTTCGGACTTCTTAACCGACGGCGATGTCTATGAAATCCGCACCGAGCCCAACGACATGGGCCTTGTGCGCGACGATTTGGAAGCAAAAGGCTACAAATACATTTCCGCCGAAGTTGCGTATATCCCCTCGACCTATACGAAGCTTACAAACCCCGATGACATTCAGAATATGGGCAGAATGCTTGAAATGTTCGACGAAAGCGACGACATTCAGGAAGTCTACCACAACTGGGAAAACGAAGAGGATTACGAATAAGCCTTTTTGGAATTAAACTGCCCGCGCGAACGGTTTTGCCGTGAACGCGGGCTTGTTTTTTTGAAAGGAGATATTATGGAATTTCACAAGCTACAAGAAGCCGACCGGGATACTTTTTTAGAAATGGCGCGTGAATTTTACCACAGCGACGCGGTGTTAAAGCCCGTGCCGGATTCTTATTTTGAAAACACGCTGAAAGAGTGTTTACGTTCGGATGAATATCTGCTTTGCTATATTTTAGAGTGGGGCGAAAACGCGGCTGGCTATGCGCTTCTTTCCAAATCTTATTCCCCGGAAGCGGGCGGGCCTGTGCTTTGGGTGGAGGAAATTTACATTCGCCCCGCCTTTCGCGCACACCGCATCGGCAGTGATTTTTTAGCGGCGCTTTGTCAAAATCCGCCCGCGGGCGTGCGGCGTATTCGGTTAGAAGTCGAAGCCGAAAATACCCGCGCTATTCGTCTTTATGAGCGGCTCGGATTTCGGTTTTTGCCGTATTTGCAAATGGTGCTTGATAAAGAATAAAGATGTATTGCGTCTTTGCAAAAATGCATAGACATTGCCCTTTTCCTATGCTACAATGAGAAAAACGGGGTGATGAAATGAAAATTGTAAAACGAATTTTGCTTTCCGTGTTTTGTCTTTTGCTGGCAGTCGTGCTCGTGTGGGGCGGTATTATGTTTGCTTATTACCCGCATTACCGTAAAATGAAAGCGCCGATTTCCGTAAGCGAAGCGAATTTGCAGCCCGGCGAAGTGCGCGTAATGAGCTGTAACCTGCGCTGTTTAAACCCGAATGACCTCGGCAAAAAAAGCTGGTTTTACCGCGCGGACTTGATTTTGAAAAATATTGAAAGCGAAGCCCCGACGATTATCGGCTTTCAGGAAGCGACCAAGTGGCAATACGCTTATCTTTGCGACACCTTGCCGGAATATGATTCCGTGATCACTTACCGTGACAACGCGGTAAACTCGGAGGGCTGTCCGGTATTTTACCGCAAAGACCTTTATAACCTGAAAGACAAAGGCTCGTTCTGGCTTTCCGAAACGCCCGACCAAATGAGCAAGGACTGGGACGCCGCCTGTTACCGCATTTGCAGTTATGTCATTTTGGAAGAAAAAGAGACGAAAGAGACCTTCGTGGTTTTTAACACGCATTTAGACCACGTCAGCGACGAAGCGCGCATCAACGGGATTGCGGTTGTGCTTGACAAAATTCAGCAATTCGGCGGCTACCCGTCGATGATTATGGGCGACTTTAACGCGACGGAGGATTCCGAAACGTATAAAAGCGCAACCGAAAACTTCGACGACGTGAAGTATCTCACGGAAAACACGATGACAGGTGCCACCTATCAAAACTGGGGCGCGTCGCTTGACGACGACTGCATCGATTACCTGATGATTTCTAAAACCGGATTTACCGTTAATTCCTACGCCGTGGTGCAAAACACCTATGACGGCGTTTACCCGAGTGACCATTTCCCGCTGTCCGTCAGCCTCACGCTGACCGGAAGCAAAGCTTAATTAAGGAGCAAGTATGGCAAACAGCACAATGGCGACAAAAGAATATTTGCTCGCGGTGGTGTCGGCGGTTTTAAGCGGGAAAGAAATTCCCGACTTGCCGCAGGACGTGGACGTCACGCAATTTGTCCGGCTGGCGTTTACGAATGCCGTGCAGGGAATTGTTTTTTCGGCCTTCGCAGAAAACCCCGGAGCTTTGCCCGAAGCGCTGTTTGCACGGCTCAAAAAATCGTTTCAGGCCGGCGTTTTGCGCGACGCGGCGCAGACGCAGATGCTTTCGATTTTGCGCGAACAGTTAAACGACGCGGACATTGACTTTCTGCTTTTGAAAGGCGCGCACTTAAAAGCGCTTTACCCCGCACCGGAGCTGCGATTCATGGTGGATATGGACATTTTGGTGCGCGAACAAGACCAGCCGCGGGCCAAAGATATTTTGCTTGCCAACGGGTTCACCCTGGATTTTGACAACGGCAAAGATATTGTCTTTCTCAAAAAACCGTTTTTGACCGTGGAACTGCACCGAACGCTGTTTCCGGAAGAATACAGAATGTATCCGTATTTTCTCTCTGTTTGGGAGCGCGCGAAATTTGTCGGCAATCACGAATACAAAATGACCGACAACGATTTATATGTCTATACCCTCGCCCACCTTACCGAACACTACGAGACCGCGGGTTCATGTTTCCGGCCGGTGATGGATTTATATTTAATGGAGAAAAAGCTGCAAGGCAAGCTGGATTTTGACTATATCCGCGCGCAGTTCGAGGCGCTCGGCATTGCCGAATTTGCGGAAAATATCCGGAAACTCGGGCGCTGCATGTTTGAAAACGCACCGAAAGACGACACACTTAACTTGATGGAAAACTATGTCACGCTCGGGCCTCCGGTTCAAAACGCGACGGTTGCGGCGGACGAAAAGCTTGGAAAACAATCCAAAGCGCGCCGTCTGTTTTCTGCGGCGTTTCCGAAATGCAAGCACATGAAAACCAAATACCCGATTTTGAAAAAGCTACCTTTTCTTCTGCCGTTTTTTTGGATTTGGCGGCTTTTGGGATATGCGTTCACCAAAGACAAGGCGCTTATGCGTAAAAAAGAGGCGTTACTGAACGCCGACAAAAAAAGCGCCGATGTGATGCAAAAGATTTTCAAGAAATCAGGACTGTAAACAAAAAACAGCCGCCCAAACGGGCGGCATTTTTTGTGCTTGTTTTTATTTTTTGCGCCAAACCATGCGGTTGACAATGCCGACATAAGACTGGATAATCTTGACGACCTTGTCGGAAACATTTTCGTCGGTGTAATCCGGAACGGGGATGCCGAAATCGCCGTTCTCCTGCATTTTGACGGCGGTTTCCACCGCGGAGAGCACCTGGTCGGTGGTAATGCCCGCGAGCACGAAATTGCCTTTATCAAGCGCTTCGGGGCGTTCGGTCGAAGTGCGGATACAAACCGCGGGGAACGGGTTGCCGACCGAAAGGAAATAGGAAGATTCCTCAGGGAGCGTGCCGCTGTCGGACACGACGGCAAAGGCGTTCATTTGCAGGTGGTTGTAATCGTGGAAGCCGAGCGGTTTGTGCTGACGGACAAGCGGGTCGAACACGAAGCCGCGGTTTTCAATGTATTTTGCACTTCTCGGGTGGCAGGAATACAAAATCGGCATATTGTATTGTTTGGCTAACGCATTGACCGCTTTCATTAAGCTAAAGAAGTTTTCTTCGGTGTCAATATTTTCCTCGCGGTGCGCCGAAAGGAGCATATATTTCCCCTTTTCGAGCCCCAGGCGGGAGAGAATGTCAGACGCTTTGATTTTGTCGAGATTCGCGTGGAGAACCTCCGCCATCGGCGAGCCGACCACAAAGGTGCGCTCACGCGCGGTACCCTCGGCATTTAAGTAACGGCGGGCGTGTTCGGAATAACACATATTTACGTCAGAAATATGGTCCACAATCCGGCGGTTGGTTTCCTCGGGCAGGCACTCATCAAAGCAGCGGTTGCCCGCTTCCATGTGAAAAATCGGAATATGCAGACGCTTCGCGGAAATCGCAGACAGGCAGGAGTTTGTATCGCCCAAAATAAGCAATGCGTCTGGCTTTACCTCGGTCATCAGCGTATAGGATTTGGCGATAATATTGCCTATGGTCTCGCCGAGGTTGCCGCCGACCGCGTCCAAATAATAATCCGGCGCGCGAAGTCCCAAATCCTCAAAAAAGACCTGGTTAAGTTCATAGTCGTAGTTTTGGCCGGTATGCACCAAAATCTGGTCAAAATAGCGGTCGCATTTTTTGATAACCGCCGCAAGCCGGATAATTTCCGGGCGCGTGCCGACAATGGTCATAAGCTTAATTTTTGCCATATCTTCTTTTTCCTTTCCTGCAAGAAATCCAAATGTAATGTAAAGCCAATACAAGCGCGATACCGACCGCCGCGCCGCAAAAGTCTATCAGCACATCACGCACTTTCGGCCCGCGGCCGGAGAGAATCTGAATCGACTCGTCCGCCACCGCCACCAAAAGCGACACAGAAAGCACGTTCCAAAGTTTTTGGAAGTTGTATTTCCGGCGCCCGACGAGCAGGGAGAATACCGCAAGTTCCAGCCCCAGCGCGAAAAATTCAACGGCATGTGCCGCTTTGCGCAAATAGTTCACGGACACCAGTTCACTTTTGGTTTCCCCACTTTCGGTCTTTTGCACAATTTGTTCAATTTTATCCGCTACTGCCGCCGAAGCCTGCTGCGACTCTGCCGTGGGTTTTGCGGAATTGTTAAATACAAAGCCAACGGTTGCAGCAATCAGCAGCAAACAAACAGCGATAGAAATTTTACGCTTCATACGATAACATCCAATGCATAAGTGTCGGGGCGCGCAGGGTCAAAACATTCGTTGCACCACATAAAGGTGACAAGGTCACCCTCGCCCGTGTTTTCAATGCTGTGGGTATAGCCGGTGGGGATGTCCACGACTTCCAGCTTGTCACCGCTTACAGAATAGCTGTAAACCTTATCTTCGTCAATTTTGCGGAAACGAATTACGGCTTCTCCCTGTACGACCAAAAACTTCTCATTTTTGGTGTGGTGCCAGTGGTTGCCTTTCGTAATACCGGGTTTTGAAATATTCACCGAAAACTGCCCGCAGTTCCCCGTTCTTAAAATCTCGGTAAACGAACCGCGCGCGTCTTCGTGCATGGTCAACGGGTAAGAGAACGCGTCCTCCGGCAAATAGGAAAGATAGGTCGAATACAGTTTCTTGGAAAACGAATCATTTGTCATATCCGGCACGGCGAGCGTTTTACGGCTTTCTTTGAAGCCGTACAGCAAGTCGACAATTTCACCGAGCGTGGCGTGATGCTCCACCGGCACGCGGCAAAATGCCCCGTCGCGTGTTTCCGTACCGCTTGCCGCGCGCACAAGCTCCGCCACCACGTCGTCAATATAAACAAGCGTCATTTCATGGCTGCGGTCGTTGACGGTTATCGGCAGGTCACGGGCGATGTTATAGCAGAATGTCGCCACGGCGCTGTTATAATTCGGGCGGCACCATTTGCCGAACACGTTGGGAAAACGGTAAACGAGCACCTTGGCACCGGTTTCTTTTGCATAGCAAAAGAACAAATCCTCCCCTGCTTTTTTACTTTCGCCGTAGGGGTTCTGAAGAGATGCCTGCGTCGAGGAAGAAAGCATTACGGGGCAGGTATTCTTGTACCTTTTTAAAGTGTCAAGCAAACGGGAAGCGAAGCCGAAGTTACCTTGCATGAACTCGACTTCCTCTTTCGGACGGTTGACGCCCGCAAGATTAAATACAAAGTCACAGTCTTGGCAAAAGCGGTTCAGTTCCGCCGCAGGTGTGTCCACATCGCAAGCGTATATCGTAAGGTCAGGCGACAGCGCGGTGGTTTTATCCTTGCCGTCGCGAATGTTTTGGAGTGTCGCAATCAGGTTTTTGCCGATAAACCCTTTTGCGCCGGTTACCAGAATTTTCACGGTTATCCCTTCTTGTGTAATTTTCGAATGATAAAAGTAAATGCGTAATAATATATCGGAATCGGGAACAGAAAACAGATGATATTATAGAGCAATGTACGATTACGAACTTTTAATGTCCACCACTGAAAATGAATTGGATACAGCTTTTTTTCCCGCAACTGGGTTAAAATTGTTTTGGGTGATTCTGTGTTGTTCCTTGCAAAATCAAACATCACCGCCGTCACGGCTTTATCTTGCCGCGCATATGTTTCTTTGTATCGCGGGTCTTTCTGTTCAAAATTCTGTAACATGGACTGATAGGTTTCAGCCATAATCAGCATATCAGCTTTATGTTGTTCGCCGCTTTGCTTCGTCTTTTGATGCATAACGGACTGGCTGTGCTGTCTGTAACAGTAAACCGGTTCATTTACAATGCACTGTTTTTCAGCGTGCAAATAAAGACATATATAATACATAAACAAGGTGTCTTCGCCGTATTTCATTTTTTCATTAAATCGAATGTTGTGGCTTTCAATGATGTCGCGCGGCAAAATGGAGGAAAAAACATTAGGCGACGATAATACTCTATCTAACTTTTTATAAGTTAAAGCAGATATCGGCTGAATTTCGCTTTCCTCTTGAAATCTCTGAAAACCAAATATTGCCCGCTCAAGCCCCTCTTTTTGCATATGTTCAATGATTTTTCCATATGTATTGGGAAGTATAAAATCATCCGCATCGACAAACGCAATCCATTTGCCCTTTGCTACATTCAAACCTGCATTTCTCGCAGAGGAAACACCGCCATTTGCTTTATGTATGACTTGCACTTGGGGAAGGGCCCCATATTTCTCTAAAATTTTTACAGAATTATCTTTTGAACCGTCATCCACTAGAATAATTTGATAGTTCTTTTCCGAAAGGTCTTGCTGCAGAAGGGTTTCAACACAACGTTCAAGATATTTTTCCGCATTATACACCGGAACAATTACACTTAATAAAATTTCGTCGTTTATCGGCATATTTTTACCACCTTTCGAAAAGTGAAAACCAACGGGTTTCTTCTTAATTATTGTTCCCAGTTTTCAAGTTCTTCACGAATGTAGGCAAGGGAAAGCAGTTTTTCCTTAACCTGTTCCACGGTCAAAAGCTCGGTATTGTTGGAATTGAATTCTGTTAAGGGGTTGCGCTTTACATCGCCGTCTTTGAAATATTTGTCATAGTTTAAGTCGCGCTTGTCACAAGGCACGCGGAAAAACGCCCCCATATCCACGGCGTTGGCGCACTCTTCATTGGTAAGAAGCGTTTCAAACATCTTTTCACCGTGACGAATCCCGATGATTTTGATTTCCTCATCCGGGCAGAATAATTCTTTGACCGCTTCGGCAAGCACTTCGATGGTGCACGCCGGCGCTTTCTGAACCAAAATATCGCCGCTTTTGCCGTTTTGGAAAGCAAACAGAACCAAATCAACCGCTTCTTCCAAACTCATAATAAAGCGCGTCATTGAAGGCTCGGTAACGGTAATCGGATTGCCGGCTTTGATTTGCTCAATCCAAAGCGGCACAACGCTCCCGCGGGAACACAACACATTGCCGTAGCGTGTGCAGCAAATTTTGGTGCGTTCCGGCGAAACGGTGCGCGATTTCGCCACAATGACTTTTTCCATCATCGCCTTAGAGGTGCCCATTGCGTTGACCGGGTAAGCTGCCTTATCGGTCGAAAGGCAAATCACGCTCTTAACGCCGGCTTCAATCGCGGCTGTTAAGACATTTTCCGTGCCCAACACATTGGTTTTGACCGCTTCGATCGGGAAGAACTCGCAGGACGGCACCTGTTTAAGAGCCGCTGCATGGAAAATATAGTCCACACCGTGCATCGCGTTTTTCACGCTTTGCAAATCGCGCACATCCCCGATATAAAATTTAATTTTGTCGCTGACTTCGGGCATCTTCGCCTGAAATTCGTGGCGCATATCGTCCTGTTTTTTCTCATCACGCGAAAAAATACGAATTTCCCCGATATCCGAGGTGAGGAACCGGTTGAGCACCGCGTTGCCGAACGACCCAGTGCCGCCGGTAATCAATAAGGTTTTGTTTGTAAACAGACTCATAACTTGATCCCTTTCCTGTGCGTAAAATCGGCGAATAGGAAACGCCGCTTTGTTTATTTGAATATCTTTTTTTGCAATTTTTTCAAGGGCGAAAGAATCAGTGATTTTTCATATGTATTCATACCAAACAGCCACATAGAAATCACATAAACCAGCACCATCACACCACAGTTGACAACGAAGCCGAACCACCCGTAAGCATTAAGGTGTGCCAGTTTCATAAGACCGCCGACTGCCGCGGACAACGCCAAACACGGAACAATCCCCTTGAACATTCCCGAAAAATAAACAGTCAGCCGAATGCCAATTTGCCGTTTATACATAATGTTCATAATAATAATATCACAGGCAAATAAAGCAATAAACGTGCTGATTACGGCACCTTTTAACGGGTTCCAATAAATTAAAATAATGGTTAACACAACATTCAGAGCGGCGGCAATCACCTGCACAATCGCCGGAATACGATGTTTTGCCATCGATTGCAAAAGCTGATACCCCACGCCCTCCGAATAGGAAAAAATCGTAGGAAGCATAAGCACTACCGCCACAAAATAAGCCTGCTCGTTTTCCGCCCCCGCCCAAAGGCAAATAAAATCTTTGCCGAACAAAGCAAAAACGACCCAAATCACCGAAAGGACCATAAACACGATACGGCTGATTCGTATCATTTCCGATTCATACCGCTTCGCGTCGGCGCCGGCTTCGACAAGCCGGACAAGCCCGGGCATCAGAACACTTGTAAAATGGGAACCGATGGTTTTAAAGTATTGCAAAACCTGGGCGCCCACACCGTATATACCGATAATGACCGACGCGCCTTTGGCAAAGATACCAAGCAAAACCTGGTCAGACATCGCGTTGATTTGGCTGGCAACCATTTGCAATAAGACAAAGGAAGAAAAAGAGGCAATTTCTTTCACATAAGAAAATTCCACTTTTTTAAAGGAAGGCCGTATTTTCAGTATAAACAGCACATAGACAACATATATACTGCGCGTCAGAATGGTAATACAGAAATTAACGATTACAATGCCCATACTGCCGAAGCCCAATTTCAAGGCAACAACAGACATAAGAATTTTTAAAACGGTCAAGATTATAACGGTGCCCTTTGAAACCGAAAAACGTTCATAAGCAATTACAGTATTGGAAAAAGCAGATGTCCCCAAAGAAAATGCCACGGCGCACATTGTGATGCTGAACAGCTTTTCGGCAAGCTGCACTTCTTCCGCGGAAAGCCCTTTTGCAAACACGGTTGGGAACAGCACCAAAATTACCGT
>DVGI01000024.1 GCA_018712805.1 Candidatus Fimenecus excrementavium
GGGATACAAAGCGGAACTGTTTTTCAAAGAATCAAAAAAATATTTTTTGAAATTCTGCAACCGACTTTGATAACCTATTTTCAATTTAGGAACGCATTATTTATCGTCCTACTAAAGTATAGCCCTCCGGCTTTAATTCCACCGCCGTCACCTTTTCTCCAAAATTGGCCGCCCAGTCGTCAAAATGCGCCATACCGCGCTTTTTCAGCATATCCAGCTGAAGATAGCGCATCATCGTGTAAAGCTCCACCATACTGTTGGAAACCGGTGTGCCGGTGGCAAAGGTCACGCCGCGGCCGCCGGTGATTTCGTCCAGATAGCGGCATTTGGCAAACATATCGGAGGACTTCTGCGCCTCCGTCTGGCTGATTCCTGCCACATTCTGCATTTTGGTGTGGAAGTACAAATTTTTAAACAGGTGTGCCTCATCCACAAAAAGCCGGTCCACGCCCAGTTCCTCAAAGGTGATGGTATCGTCCCGCTTCTTGTCGTAGAGGCGCTTAATCTTTGTGTCCAGGCTTTTTTTTGTCCGTTCCAGCTGCTTGATGGTGAAGCGTTCCGCTTTTTCCGCCTTCGCCTCGGCAATCGCGTTGATAATTTCGTCCCGCTGTTCCTTCATTGCCGCCTCCTGCCGGGCGGGGGAAAGGGGGATTTTTTCAAACTGGCTGTGGCCGATAATCACCGCGTCATAGTCTCCGGTGGCAATCCGGGCACAGAATTTCTTCCGGTTGGCCGGCTCAAAATCCCGTTTTGTGGCCACCAGCACTTTTGCACCTGGGTACAGGGTCAAAAAATCGCCGCCCCACTGTTCGGTTAAATGGTTCGGGACGACGAAAAGGGATTTCTGGCACAGGCCCAGGCGTTTTGCTTCCATCGCGCCCGCAATCATTTCAAAGGTTTTGCCTGCGCCGACGCAATGGGCTAACAGGGCATTTCCGCCGTAGAGCATCCGGGCCACGGCATTTCTCTGGTGGGGTTCCAGCTTGATTTCCGGGTTCATTCCGGTAAAACGGATGTGGCTTCCATCGTATTCGCGAGGGCGGGTGCTGTTAAAGGTCTTGTTGTAGGCAGCGCACAGCTCGGCCCGGCGCTGCGGGTCTTTAAATACCCATTCCCGGAAGGCTTCACAGATGGCTTCCTGTTTTTGCTGCGCGATGGCCGTCTCTTTGGGATTTAGGGTTCGGACTTCTTTTCCATCCACATAGGTGGTGTCATAGACCCGCGTATCCCTCTGGTTGAGGGCATTTTCAAACAGGAGGTAGGCGTTGCGCCGCTTGCTGCCGTAGGTAGCCCAGACGCGGGCATTCTGCTTGCTGTCCTCGCTTTTTCCCTTGACATTCCACTCGCCCGTGACGGGAGAACGGAACACATCAATTTTTGTGCCTCTCAGGCTGTACGGGGTTTGGAGCAGTTCAAACAGAAACTGCCGGTAATAGTTCGGGTCAATCCAGGAAGCGCCGACGCGCACGCTGATTTCCGCCGCCGTCAGGTCTTTGGGCTGTATCTGGGTTAAAGCCTCCACATTGACGGCAAATTCCGGGTATTGCTCCGCAGCAGCGCGGGCCTTCTCCAGCTTTTCCCGCACGTCGCCGGAAAGATACTCGTCGGCGGTCTGCCAGCCCCGCGCCCATCCGTCCCCATCTGCCTCCAGATCAAAGGGGCCTGTATCCGGGTCCTTATAGATGACGCCTTTTAGTTCCTCCACAATCTGCGGGATTTTTTCGCTCCCGCCCATCAGGGAGGCCATATAGGCAAGGTCTACGCACGCCTTTTCCCCGATGGATACCGCCAGGGCCTCCGCCGCTGTGTCTACGCTGGTGACGGCCTGATGGGTCTGGATGGTGCGCTTAAAGAACATATCCGCTTTGCGCGCAAGATTTCCCTCATCGTCCAGAATCTCCAGCGAGCAGAGCAGGGGGTAGGAGGAATCCTGCCGGAAGGCCAGCCGGTTTCCCACGCTGGACAGTAGACCGTACTTTTCGGTGAAGCTGTCATACAGCCGGTTGAGCTTCGCCTGTTCCTCCTTAATTTCCCCGTCCGAAGCACCCAAAAGCTGCAATTCAATGAGCTTTCTTGCGCTGTCCCGGACGGCAATCATTCCTTTGACACGGGCGGTCTGCGTTTTTCCCAGGTCTACCGGCCTCATCCGGGAATTTTCCCTAAAGTAAAGAGCGCCGTCCACTTCGGTAAAACTGAAATTGCGCACCTTTGGGTCAGCAGGAAGGCTTTGCACCTCCTGGCCGTTTTCCTGCCCCGGCGCGTCTGCCAAAAGCAGCTCCCGGTCCGGCTGGCTGATGTGCTTCACCGCCTCCGCCAGCTTTTCAGAAAGGCTGGCCCCAGGCTCCGGCAGACAGGCGGTTTCCGTCTCGTTACCGTACATATTTTGAAAGAAGGACATCTTTCCCAACACCATTTCCGGGTGATCCAGATAATAGCGGTTTAACGGCACCCCGTCCTCGGTTTTGCCAACCTGTACCCAGTCCGGCTCCCGTTCCGGTGCGCGGTCGCGCTTCTGGAAAAAGAGAATATCGGTGGTAACTTCGGTTCCGGCATTGGCCTTGAAAGCGTCGTTTGGCAGGCGGATGGCTCCTAAAAGGTCTGCCTTCTGCGCCAGCGCCGCCCGGACCTTGCTGTTTTGCTTATCCATCGTCCCTTTGGAAGTGATGAACGCCACAATCCCGCCGGGCCGCACCTTATCGAGCGCTTTCGTAATAAAGTAATCGTGAATCAGCAGGTTTTGCCGGTCATACCGCTTATCGTGTACCTTGTATTCGCCAAAAGGGACATTTCCTACCGCCAGGTCAAAAAAGTCGTCCGGGTAGCTGGTGTTCTCAAACCCGTCGATGGTAATATCTGCCTTTTGGTAAAGCTGTTTGGCAATCCGGCCTGTCAGCTGATCCAGCTCCACGCCGTACAGCCTGGAATCCGAAAACGGTTCCGGCACCAGGCCAAAAAAGTTGCCGATTCCCATAGACGGCTCTAAAATGTTGCCGGGTGTAAAATCCATCCGGCCCACCGCCTCATAAATGGCTTGAATGACCGTG
>DVGI01000025.1 GCA_018712805.1 Candidatus Fimenecus excrementavium
GCCGTAGCAATAAGAAATGCGTCACCGGAAGATGTTCCACTTTTTCCAGTAAATTCAATCATTTTCGGATTATCCGTAACTATTCTTCTTACATTCATTTGAACTTCATCGTCAATATCGAGCACATCACACCGCTGTATATTTAACCAGCTGATAATATCTCTATCTTTGATTTCATCAACAATTTCAGAACAGGTGACAATTACTTTTTCTTTCATACAATTCTCAATATTTTCCCACTGACTTTTATAAACGAGTCTTGTATGGGGTTCACCCGGCTTTTGAGATAAAATTGACGAGGTGTCCATTATATATTTATAAGGTGCTGTAAATAATGTTAATTGTTCCATTTGGCCACCTCCATCAAAAATTTATTTATATGTTTCTG
This sequence comes from Candidatus Fimenecus excrementavium, assembly GCA_018712805.1. Classification (GTDB taxonomy): domain Bacteria; phylum Bacillota; class Clostridia; order Oscillospirales; family Acutalibacteraceae; genus Fimenecus; species Fimenecus excrementavium. The sequence goes on from DVGI01000025.1 coordinate 389, forward strand.
GTCGATATTTAGGTGACGAGCAATATCCTGTTTGCTATATATTTCCTCTCCGTATCCACGATAGAGAGCCTTACTTACGGCAGGACTTGTTCGGTCAATTGCCTCACGGCTAATATTTCGTGGAATATTGTTTTGAATACCATTTTTCCTATCAGCTCTTTGTTTTTCACGCTCATGTTCTATTTCTTGCCTAAATAAGTCTGCGTAAGTGGCATATTCAATCTTGCTAATTTTGTTTAAGTCAAGTAGCCTTCTAATGATAACTTCACGGCTTACTGAAAAGCGGTCGGCAATCTGTTTTAAATCCTCTTTTGAATATGGTGTAGAATAATTATTGTTGTTTAGAACAATGTTGATTGCATTTTGTGGAACAAGCAGTTCACCCGCTACAGCGTTGCAGAACACTTCCTCTTCTTTAGTTGTAACAGAATTATTCATATCGTTGCACAGGGAAGATTCTCGCTTAAATAAGTGCACTAACTCATGAATAATGGAAAATGACTTTGCCGGTGGACGATCCTCATCATTAATTCCAATAATCGGCAAGTCTGCATAATAAATTGCAAACCCGCGTGCAGTATCTATAGGAACATCAGTAAAGCAGTGAATAAACACGCCTTCAGATTCTATTTTATCTCGCAAATATAAATAAAACTGTCGTGCAGAGTTACACTTGTATTGCTGTTCGAGGCTAATGGAAAATTGTTCTCGAATTGCATTTGCCCAAATCTGAGGATCATTATCTTTAGGTACAACAGGTAAAAAGGGGGTTGTAGTTAGTCCTAATTCATCGTTTGCGTTCAAAAGAAAATCTCTTTCAAGAAGGACATCGATCATTGCGATATTAAGGGCACTATCGTCAGAACTACTTGTTCCCAGCATTGTTCGCATATTCCGGACATTAGGAATTTTCTTTAAAGGAATATCAGCGGAATTCATATAAAGCCCTGCAAAAGGAATATGTAGACAGCTTGCTAATTTTTTGGCCTGCTTTATAGTCGGAAGAGCTGAATCGGTAGGAGTGAGCCATAATGCCAACTTTGTAGCACTTATTTTAGTTTTATTAGCAATGAAGTCGCCAGAAACGCCTTTTTCTTGGCAAATGTAAGCCAAGGTATCCTTGTTGATAAGTGCATATACATAAGCCATCCTTGTTCACCTTCCCGAATAATTTCGTGTAAAAATATCAACTCTTTCTCATTTCCCGATATACCACATCTGCCAATGCACTCATGATTGCATTGTATTTATTCTGATCTTCGAACAGAGAAGTATAAGTGTCCTGAGATTCCATATAGCTGTCCTGCGCTGCATCTCCAAATGCTTTGGGGAAGATACTTTCCGCAAAAATCTGTGGATCAGAACTGCGTGCCATTTTTGTTAATTTTTTGTTTGCCATCAATTTAGTATGCAAAGCATTCAGCAAAACTCTATCCCCATCGGTGAATGCGCCTTTAAACTTTTCATTGATTTTCTCAATGATTTCGTCAAGAGGCTCCTTGCTATCACCACCCATAGCACCTTTATGTTTAGCAGGCTCGTAAACGCCCTTTGTTTCCTGTAATTCTATGGAACCTTCAAAGGTTTTCTGCAACTTATAGTATTCCAACTTTAACTTGCCTTCAAGGTCAATCATAGAAACCGCCTCTGACGGCAGCAAATTAAGCAAATAGGAGCAGAACACATATTCCTTGTGTAAGTCTTTATCGAACATACGCAAAATTTGGGAGATGTATCCGTACCACTTAATCAGATTACGAACTTGGCGGCGGAACTGGTAACGTTCTTCGGTAGATTTCTTATTATACCGATCTGCAACAGGCTTTAATATGCTTGTCATTCTGCCCATTGCACGAGCGTCCTGCTTTCCTGTATTAAAATACTCTTTCGCAAAAGCTTCAACATCAGTATCACTATAAATCGCAAAGCCCCGCAGTTCTTTCTGCGTTTGGTAAATCAAATCGGCATTAACTTCCTGTGAAAGCGTTGTTTCCTGATAAAATGGCTGAAACGCTTCCAGAATGTCCTCTTTTTTGTTGACAAAGTCCAATATGAAGGTGTCATTTTTCCCCGCACAAGTTCTATTCAGGCGAGATAGCGTTTGTACAGCTTTTACACCTTTCAGTTTCTTATCTACGATCATCGTATGCAACAATGGTTCGTCAAAGCCGGTCTGATATTTTTCTGCCACGATAAGCACATTAAAATTATCGTGAAACTCTGCTTTGGTCTGCGTTTCCGCTATATGGCTGCCATCAACACGAACATTTAATTTAGGCTCCGTATATTCGGTATCTCCATCTTGAACAGCGCCGGAAAAAGCAATAAGTATTTGAACATCATTATACTTCTGCTCCTCTATATAGCGTTTTACTTCGTGGAAATAACGCACCGCAGCAAGCCGAGAAGAGGTAACCACCATCATTTTAGCTCTGCCGCCGATTTTATGGCGTGTTGTTTCACGGAATGTTTCAACAATAATCTGTGATTTCTGCGAAATATTATATGGATGTAATTCTTGATACCGGCGGATCACCTTTGCTGCTCGGCTTGCAGGAACATCAGGATTATCTTCCGTAGTTTTAGCTATTTTAAAGCAGGTGTCATAGGTCATATAATTTTGAAGAACATTGAGGATAAAGCCTTCTTCAATGGCCTGTCTCATGCTGTAAATATGAAATGGGTGGAAAGAACCATCCTCGTATTCCGTTCCGAAAAGCTCCAAAGTTTTATCTTTCGGCGTAGCAGTAAAAGCAAAGAAAGATAGGTTTTTGTGCTTGCCGTGAACCAGCATTTCTTTCATCAACTTATCATCGGGATCAAGCTCTTCTTCGTTCTTACCCTCAATTTCTGCATACTCTCGCAAAGCGTCCTCCGTATTGGCCAGAGCCGCTTTCAGTTTCAAGGCTGAATTGCCTGTTTGCGACGAATGCGCTTCATCTACAATAACCGCAAAATTCCGTCCCGCCACCTTATCGACTTCCTGATAGATGACAGGAAATTTTTGCAATGTGGTGACAATGATACGGACTCCGTTGTTAATAGCATCTCGCAAATCTTTTGAATTTTTGTCTTCTCCAATTGTTTCTACGGCACCAAGCGTATGATCAAAGCCGGAGATCGTTTCTTGTAACTGTGCATCTAAAACCGTGCGGTCTGTTACAACAATAACACTTGAGAATACCGGCTTGTTATCAGCATTGAAAAGAGAAGCCAAACGATAGGCTGTCCAAGCAATAGAATTCGACTTGCCGCTGCCTGCGCTATGTTGTATCAGATAGTTGTGCCCTGAGCCGTTCTTTTTAACATCGGCCAGCAATTTACGAACAACGTCCAGCTGGTGATAGCGAGGGAAAATCAGGGTTTTCCCTTCCTGTAAGTTCATAAATTTCTGGATAATATCCATCATGCTGTCCTTCTGGAAAACATTTTCCCAAAGATA
>DVGI01000026.1 GCA_018712805.1 Candidatus Fimenecus excrementavium
GCCACAGGATTACGCCGCCCAAAAATATCACTCCAAAAAAGCCCAGGGCTACAATCTGCATTGTATTCACTCTGACTCTTCTGGGGCTTTTTTCCCGTCTATCCATAACATCCTCCTAATATATGCAGCAGTCCGTCCGACAGGGATAGACTGTTGCAAACATTCACGCGGATTTTCCCCCTCCGCTGTGCACTGCTATATTAACACAGGCATATGTAAGATTCAATTTCAGGATGCTGTTCCGGGCATTTCTTGGCAACTTCTTAACTGTAAAGTGCCAATGTGTTCTCCTGGGTTGCGTCTCCGACAATTCCATTTTCCTGTCTCTTTCAACAGTCAATAAATCTTTTCACCGCAATCATAAGCTCCTGTTCTGTCCTCACCTCTTCCCACACTAATATATGATCCTTCGGTTTTTCATAATCTCTCCGATTCATCCACACTGTATTCCATCCCATCTTCACCGCACCCTTAATATCCAGTTCATACGCATCCCCGACAAACCATACTTCCGCATCTTCCAGCCCCATGGCATGTTCCGCGTATTCAAAAATTTCCCTGTGCGGTTTCTCTGCTCCGACATCTGCAGACACAAATATATTCTCATGAGGGATCCATCTCTCCACCCGCAGGCTTTTCACCTTATTCCACTGATGCTCTGAAGGTCCGTTTGTAATAATCCCCAAATCTGTTTTTCCTGAACAATACTCAAGTATCTCCTCCATTTTCTTCGACATATGAATCTGACGCTGGCGTCCTGCATAAATCTTCTGAAAACCAAGTGCATCTTCGTCGGTAATTCTGATGCCGAACTCCTGAAATGCTTTCTGAACTCTGTATATGTACATTTCTTCCATTGTAATGTGCCCTGCCAACGCCTGAAAATATACCTGATCACTGTATTTCCTTGTAACAGGATAAATTGTTCCGGCAGGAACAGCCGGCTTCTTGCCAAAAAATTCTGCATAAGCTTCTTTAAAAGGTACTGTCTGATCATAAAGCGTATCATCCACATCAAATAATATTGCCTGTTTTCTTGCGCCTGTTAACATTTTAATTTCCTCCTGCATCTGATGATCCGCAGATTGTCTCTGCATTCCTGAATATCTGATCCTACATCTGTTTTCTAACTACAGCATACTCATCCCCATTCCGATAGTAGGGGCACTGGTAATAGCGGTCAGACATTATTCTCATATAATCGTCCTCGTCCATATTCATATCGCACAGATATGCCTCATACTCATCATCATATATATAAAACGCACATGTCTCGCAACTGCTCCGTTCTTTTTGTTTCATATTACTTCTCCTCTTTTTCTTATACCGTCCGCTTTGTTTTACTGCTTTTATTGTACTGTACAGCATTTCTTTTTATTATAACATCTGAAACTCACTCCGTGTCAGATTTCTACCTGCCCCTTCGATTTTAAAAAAACAGGAAACTGCAGAAATTCTCAGAATTAAGAATTTCTGCAGTTTCCTGTCTATTATGCAAAATGTTTCTCTGTCATTTTTCCGCTTTCTTCCTGATCAGCTCTTTTCCGGAAGTAAGCACGATCGTTACTCCGAGAATCATGAGAAGCACAGCAACGATAAGCTGCAGGCCCTCAACCATGAACACTCCTGTTCCGGCCGAAAATGCTTTTACAAGAGAAATAAACCTCTGCACCAGTGCTGAAAATGTCACGATCAGCATGATCACAAACGGCGGTACAAGCGTCTTGAGCGTTCTGCCTGTTACTTTCAGGAATACACACAGCGTAATAAGAACAAGCGCGCTCAACAGCTGGTTAGCACTTCCGAACAGAGGCCAGATATTGGAATATCCGACCTGTGTCAGGATATAGCCGAATACCAGAGTAATTATTGTTGCAAAGTATTTATTACACAGAATTTTTCTCCAGCCTTCTGCATGTTCCATGTCATCTGTGCTGAACAGCTCCTGGAAAGACATACGTCCGATACGTGCGACGGAATCCAGTGTAGTAAATGCCAGAGCTGATACACACATCGTCATAAAGCTCTGGGCTACATAAACCGGAATGCCGAACATCTCAAGGAAGCCCGCAACTCCTGATGAGAAAATCTGGAACGGTGTACCCACCGCTGCCGTTCCATCCGCACCTGCTGCTGCGCCTGCTACACACAGGGCGATAACCGCCAGAAGACTTTCCAGGACCATTGCACCGTATCCGACTTTCAGCATATCTTTCTCATTTGAAATCGTCTTGGATGAAGTGCCGGATGATACCAGACTGTGGAATCCTGATACCGCACCGCATGCAACCGTTACAAACAGAATCGGGAACAGTGTACCCAGGCTCTCATTCTGGAATCCCGTAAATGCCGGAAGATTCATTGTCGGATGTGCAAACAGAAGCCCCAGCACTGCTCCGGCAATCATTCCAATAAACATAAATGTGGACATATAGTCTCTCGGCTGCATCACAAACCACATCGGCAGCACCGCTGCAAGAAATATGTAAATAAATGCGATGTATACCCACATATCTTTTCCAAGGATTACCGGGAAATTCATACCGAATACAAATGCCAGCACCGTACATACCAGTCCGAACACAACTTCTTTCCATCCGGTAAAATGTACTTTATGCTGTACCACACCGAATACCACCGCAAACAGGATAA
>DVGI01000027.1 GCA_018712805.1 Candidatus Fimenecus excrementavium
CAATGCGTCCATAATGAACCTCCTAAAATGTTTTCAGGCGTTCATACACAAGTAAAAATGCAGAGGACCGCCAGCTTTAATGTTGCCATTAACTGCCGTTGGAAAGGAACCAACGCACAAATGCTTAAGTATAATAGCACAAGTCCTTTAAAAAAGCAAGTATTTTTTACAAAAAGTTACATAGAAAGAAAATCAAGAGAAGTTTTCGCCGTTTTCGAGCAAAACGCGCTTTTTTAAAATTTCCGTGTGGTCGATTTTTTCGCTTGCTTCTCCCAAAACGGCCGACAGCAAAAGCGTGGGGTTAATGTTATTTTGATCCCCCGCCGTCAGCCGGACAAGAAGTAAAACGCCGTTTTCGGTTTTTGAAACCTCGGCGGAAATCACATTCGGTTTGATGTCGATTTCTTTGTCAATTTTCCGTCTGCCCTGTTTTGCTTTTTTGGTGACAAGAATTTGCGCTTTGGAAAGGCCTGTCTCTATTGCCGCGTGAACCGTTTCGGGTTCATCTGTAAACAATTTGATTTCATAATCGGCAAACGCGATTTCGGTCGGCTTGTGCACGGGCTTTGCAACGGAAACAATCGTAATGCCGGGAACCAGCGCGTCATTCATTCGGCTTTTGATTTCTTTAAAAGTCATTTCCCCCGTAAGGCGGACATCGACGCACTCGCAAAGGCTCTCCTGCCCTAACGACAGCGGACGCGCAAAGGTCATAAACAAATGGGGATTATACCCTTCCGTAAACCACAGCGGAATTTGCGCACGGCGGAACGCGCGGGACATACAGCGCATCAAGTCAAGATGGGAAATATATTTTGCCGTACCGGTTTTCGTAAAGAAAATGCGAACGTCATTTTGCATCGCAATGCCCCCCGTTGAGTTTTGCCGCCCCGCACGCTGAGCATTTCTGCCGGCAGTTGGGCGTTGTCACACTTTCGTGCGCCTTTTTGTTTTCCGCAATCAAGAATTCCTTGCGAATGCCGTAATCCAAATGGTCCCACGGCAAAATTTCATTGAAATCACGTCGGCGGTTGGAGTAAAACGACGGGTCCACGCCGCACTCTGTGAACGCTTCCGTCCATTTGTCAAACAGGAAAAATTCATCCCAGCCGTCAAACTTACAGCCCTTTTTCCATGCACTTTCAATGACGTCACAAAGCTTTCTGTCACCGCGGGCAAAAACGCCCTCCAAAAAGCTGGTTTGCGACTGATGCCAGCTGACTTGGATTTTATGTGTATGGACATTTTCGAGCAAATGCTTTTGCTTTTCGACAAGCTGTTCCATGGTGTCCTGCGGCTCCCACTGGAACGGCGTAAAAGGCTTCGGCACAAAGGAAGCGACACTGACACTCACGGTAACGCCTTTGCCTTTGGGCTTGTCCGGGTTTTTATAAAATTCGTTAACCACCTTTTGCGCAAGCTCGGCAATGCCCGCAATATCGTCTAACGTTTCGGTCGGAAGCCCCATCATAAAATAGAGTTTGACCGCCGTCCAGCCGCCGCGGAACGCCTGCGCCGAAGTGCGCAAAACCTCTTCTTCGGTAACGTTTTTATTGATGGCATCACGAAGCCGCTGCGTGCCCGCTTCCGGCGCAAAGGTAAGCCCGCTTTTGCGCACTTTCTTTAATTCTTCCATCAGTTCTTCAGAGAAATTATCCACGCGCAAAGACGGCAGAGAAACATTGATTTTTTCGGGCACCGCCCAAGAGAGCATATCGGGAATCAGTTTTTCAACCTGGGAATAGTCGCTGGTGCTCAACGAGCAAAGCGACACTTCGTCATAGCCGGTCGTTTCACAAAGGCATTTTGCCTGGTGGTTGACGGTTTCGCTTTTCTTTTCCCGAATCGGGCGGTAAATAAACCCGGCCTGGCAAAAACGACAGCCGCGAATACAGCCGCGGAAAACTTCCGTGACCGCGCGGTCGTGGACAATATCGACGAACGGCACGACAAACTTGTCCGGGTAATACACCGAATCCAAGTCGGAAATAATCCGTTTTTTGACGCGCGCCGGCGCGGTTTCTTTGGGCGTCACCGAAGCGATTGTGCCGTCTTCGTGATAAGCGACGTCATAAAACGCGGGGACATAAACGCCCTCGATTTTTGCCGCCTCACGTAAAAATTCCAATTTGGTTGAACCTTTTTCCTTATGCTCGATTAAAAGGTCAATCAGCTCATTGGTGACCTCTTCCCCCTCGCCCGGCAGGAAAATATCAAAAAAGTCCGCCAACGGTTCCGGGTTGCAGGCGCACGGTCCGCCGCCGACCACAATCGGAGTTAAAGAAGTTCTGTCTTTGCTTCGAAGCGGAATATTTCCAAGGTCGAGCATATTGAGCACATTGGAATAGGAAAGCTCATATTGGAGCGTAAAGCCGATTAAATCGAACTTGTCCAGCGCGTCGCCGCTTTCTAAAGCAAAGAGCGGCACATGATTTTTGCGCATTTCTTCTTCCATATCCACCCACGGGGCAAACACGCGTTCGCACCACGCGTCGTCGCGCTCGTTGACAAGGCTGTATAAAATTTTCATACCCAAATGGGACATACCGATTTCGTAGCTGTCGGGAAAGCAAAACGCATAGCGCAGTTTCACCTTGCTTGCGTCTTTTACGACGCTGTTGAGCTCGCCGCCCGTATATCTTGCCGGCTTCTGCACATGCGGCAAAAGCCGTTCCACTGCCCTGTTTAACATAACATACCTCTGTTATTTTCAAAATTCGTTTCTTTATCATACACGAAAAAGAAGAATTTTGCAAACCTATGTGCCGCATTTTTTAAACAGCGTGACAATCAGATAAAACGAAAGCATCAAAAGCGAAAAGTTGTGACCGCTTTGAAACAGGAAGAAAAAACCCGCCCCCATAACGAGCGCCGTGCAAAAAAGCGAAGTCAGAAACATTATACGCACGCGGGTTTTCTCGCTGTTTTTTTCAAAAAGATAGGCTTCGAGCGCGCGCCCGCCGTCTAAAGAATACACAGGCATTGCATTAAATAAAAAGATGCAAAGATTGACTGTCGCGCAGGTAAGCAAAAGCTCGGTTTTCAAAAAATACCAAAACGAAAAAAACAAAATGCAAAACGCCAAATTGACAAAAGGCCCTGCAAGCGCCGTTCGGATTTCTTGGTGGTAGCTTAGGCGTATATCGTCCGCGCGCTGAATCGTCATGCCGAAAAGCCCGAGCCGGACCGCCTGCGGCGCGACGCCGTAAAGGCAGTCCGACAGCAAATGCCCGCACTCGTGGAAAAGCGAAAATAACACGGATAGTTGGATAATAACATTGTTGCTGAAACATAAAAGGCAGCAGACCAAAAAGGCGAACAAAAAGCCGATTTTAACCTGCACGCCGAAAACATGAAATGTCATTTAAAAAAGCAGCCACGCGGGGTTATAGCGAACGGAATTAAGACGCACTTCAAAATGCAAATGCGGTCCTGTGGATTGCCCGGTGCTGCCGACTTTGGCGATGACCTCGCCGCCGCGGATGTTCGCGCCCTCCTCGACGAGAATTTCACTGCAATGGCAATATACGGTCTGTAATCCGCTGCCATGCGTGAGAATGACGTAGTTCCCGCGCACTTCCGAATAAGAAACGGTCGTCACCTGCCCCGAAAAAGCAGCATAAATCGGCGTGCCGCTCGGCGCCGCCAAATCGATTCCGCCGTGAAAGCCCTGCTTGCCGGTGACTGGGTTTTCACGGTAGCCGAAAGCGGAGGTCACTTTTGTGTATTCGACCGGCACACAAAACGAGCCGGAAACCGTCAGCGGTGCAAAAGAGGCGGTCTTATCGGGGTAAAGTAAATCTTCACCGCCCGCACCATCTAAAGATTCGGTACTTTGCGCCGTCGTCACCGGCGATGACGTGGTTTCGGCAGGGGCAGTGGTTTCAGGCTTAGCAAGGTCGTTTTGCGGTTTAAAGAGAAAATCGGAAACGCTTTTAAAGGTCTCAACCAGTTCTTCCCGCTCCATATCTTCGGAGAACAGCGCCCAATAAGACTGTTTTGCGTTTTCAAACCGCTCCCCGCCCGTTTTCATCACGGCAAAGGCAACTAGAGCTATCACGATGCAGAGCGCGGACTGGGTTAAAATGACGCGCAAAAGGAAATCGCGTGGCTTTTCTTCTTCCTGCGGCTCACGTACAGGACGTTCCCTGCCGTAGGCGCGCACGGGATAGGGTCTTTCTTCTGATTGTTGCGAGACTTTGTTTTCTTCGTACATATGCATCACCAAAATTATTAATTTAGGGCAGTTGAAAGGCGCGCCCGGTGTAAAATAAAACTTTTTTTGAAAAAACAGAAAATAACTCTTGATTTTTTTAACGGTTTCCGATATAATACAACAGCAGCAAAAAATGGACGTTTAGCTCAGTTGGTAGAGCATTCGCTTGACGTGCGAAGGGTCAGCGGTTCGAGTCCGTTAACGTCCACCACTTACGCCGAATCCGGTTTACGGGTTTGGCGTTTTGCTTTATAGGCTGAAAATCGTTTGCAAAAGCAAAAGCAAAACGACCCCCGGCGTGCCGCCGACTGCGGCGACCGACAGGGAATACCAGTTCATCGGGATATGTACGCCGAAAAAGCCGCCGACAAAATTTGCCGCAAAAAAAGCGACGATGCCTTGCAGCACCGACAAAAGCAGCGCGGCGAAAAAGCGTTTTGTCCGCAGCATGGAAAACAAGATGAGCACACCCGAAAAAATCAAAATAAAATAAAATGTTCCTTGCATTTCCTCGCTCCCGTTTTTTATATAAATATATCCTGTGAAAAAACAATTTATGACCGAGGATTATTTCATAAAAGAAGGAATATACTGTTACTGAAAACCAACGCGGAGGGAACAGTATGCAGGAAAATTTTGAAACTTTCGAGCAGTATTGCATTGAAAAACAGCACAATGTGATTTTAGAAGAACACTTTTTGCCGAACGGCGAACGACAAATTTTTTGCCGCTCAAAAGAAAAGTGTGAACAGACCGACTGTTCATGCATTAAGCGGCTGCACGAGCGGATAAAAATTATGAATTCTTTTCAAAAATAGTCGGAAACAGTTGACCGAATATAAAAAATCGAGTAAAATATGTCATAGATCATAAAATTATGACGATTGTCTCTCTATATATTCGGTGATAAAGATGAAAAAAATTGTTGACTTTGATATTGTCGACATTATACCGTTTTCCTGCGGTATTATATTTTCCAAAAAAGAAATGCTCGGCGAAGACAAATGTAGGGTTTCCTTTTACGGATTAGATGTGCAGAAGATGAAAAACGCTCCGGTCACCCGCAGCGTTTATCTTTTAAACAAATTCGGAAACGGCTATAAAAAAATCGTCGACGAAATCGGCGACTATCTTTCGTGTGATGCCGACAGCTTTGCCGGCAACAACACGGTGCTTGTGTACCCCTCCGGTGAAACCGGCGTATTTGATTACAGCGGCAAAACCGTTTGGACAGGCGACCTGATGTATCACGGTCACCCGGTGCAGGGCGTCGCTTCCGACGGCAACCAAATTTGGTGCGCGGTACCCGAGCAAAACGCAATTATCAGTTACTCTATTGCACATAAAAAGTTTTATATGCGCATCGGCGGCGAAACCTCCACGGCATTTGACTGCCCCGTTTCCGTTACCAAATATGAAAATGAGTTGTTTGTCTGCAACATGGGCTCTTGCAAAATCCGCACGGTGGACTTGAAAAACTTTTCCGTCCATGATTTCCGAACATTTGACGAGCCGGTTTTGCGGTATATTCGCACCTGCGGCAAAGAAATTGTCCATCTGGACTCCGGCATATACATATTGTAAGCAAAGCAAAATAAAAAAGACCCGGATTTTTCCGGGTCTTTTCTTTTGTTGTTTTTTCAGCGTTCCTCGCGGAAATAGTTGACGCCGACCGCGGCCGGTTCCGCGCTCTTTTTCTTTTTGCTGACAGAAGCAAAAACAAGCACCAACGCCGTAATCAGGAACGGCAGAAGCTGATAGAATTCATCGGGGATAAGCCGAAGCCATCCGAGCACGCGCGGGAAGGTTGCGCTGAGGTTGCCCTTCCATGCCATCAAAACGTTAAACATGCCGAAGAAGAACGAACCGAAAATGGCTTTCATCGGGTTCCAGTTTGCGAAGATAACCAACGCGACCGCAATCCAGCCCATGCCGTTAATCCAAAATTCGTTCCAGGAACCGCCGTTGATGACGAATGCCAAATAAAGCCCGCCGAGGCCGGTAATTCCGCCGCCTAATACGATGTTGATATAGCGGGTGCGGTTGACGTTGACACCGCAGGCATCCGCCGCGCCCGGGTTTTCGCCGACCGCGCGAAGCCGCAGGCCGGTTTTGGTACGCATAACGTAAACCCACATAATAATTGCAACGACAATCGCAACATAAACAAAAATGTTGTAAGAAAACAGAAGTTTGCCGATATAAGGAATATCCCGAAGCACCGGGATGCCTTTATCCATAACCTTTTCGGCAAGGTCCGGATAATTGCTCAACAGCGGGAATTTGCCGGCTTTTGCAAGCGAACGGCCGACAAACAGGTAAACACCGTTGCCGAAAATGGTAAGGGCAAGACCGGTTACGTTTTGGTTTGCCTGTAAAGACACGGTCAAAAACGCATAAATCAGCGCGCCGAGCGCCGCCGAGCAAAACGCCGCCAAAATACCGACCAGCAAGCTGCCGGAATAGCAGGCGGCGCAATAGCCGCCGATTGCGCCCATCGCCATCATGCCCTCGACACCGAGGTTCATATTGCCGGAGCGTTCGGTGACCACTTCGCCGGTTGTGCCGAACAACAACGGCGTGCCCATTCGAATCGAATAATAGAGAAAGTTAATAATTGTTTCCATTAGTGTTTAACCTCCCCTTTTGCTTTTTTACCGTTCCAAACAATTTTGTAACGAATGAAGAAATCCGCCGCGAGAATGGCGAACAAAATCACGCCCTCCAAAATTTCCGAAGTGGAAGATGAAATGTTGAACGTGCTTTCGGCAACCGCCGCGCCTTTTTCCAAAATACCCATCAGCACGCTGCCGATCAAGATTCCGAACGGATTAAGTTTGGCAAGCCAAGCAACGATAATGCCGGTCCAGCCGACGTCGCTTGTAATGCCTTCGCTTAACATATGTCCGGTAGCGGAGCCGGAAACGTGGAGCATACCGGCAATGCCGACAATCGCGGAGCTTAAGAACATGGTACGAACAACAATTTTGTTGACGTTCATGCCGGCGTAGCGCGCGGTATTGCGGCTGTCGCCGACCACGCTGATTTCATAGCCGCGTTTGGTATAGCGAAAATAGACAAAGGAGAAAATCACCAAAACAATGGCAATAATCAGTGAAACGTCCACTTTCACGCCGAAGAAATCGAACTGATACATCCAGGCGTTGTCCGGCAATACTTTAAAGTCCGGGCGAAGCAGTTCGCCGGTCGCAGAAAGCTTGCGGAAGAATATCACATTCTTGAGATAAGAAAGAATATAGAACGCAATATAGTTAAGCATTAAGGTGAGAAGTGTTTCGTTGGTGCCGAATTTCACTTTCAACGCCGCCGGAATCAAACCGAAAATACCACCGCCGACAGCGCCCGCAACAAACATCAAAAGCAGACACGCCCACTGCGGAATCGAATCACCCAAGCCTAAGCCCACCGTAGCGGCAAAAATCGCGCCGATGATAAACTGGCCGTTCGCGCCGATGTTCCAAAACTTCATTTTGAACGCGTAGGCAATACCGAGCGAAGTAATCAACAGCGGAATGACAATGCTGATAAAGCCGCGGAAATAAATCGTGTTGTTAAAGCAACCGACCAACACCGTTTTATAATAAGAAAACGGATTGGTGCCCATGCAGGCGACGAGAATACCGCCGGCGACAATCGCAAACAAGATGGCGCCGATATAAAACAAAACGCTTTTTGCTGTGGAAAGGTCGTCACGCTTTGTGACACGGAACAGCTTGCGGCGGGATTTTGCTTTCTTTTCCTTGCCGGTGTTTTCCTGGCGGAATTGAATTTCAGCTTGCTTCTCCTGTTCCGCCTCAACGGGAGTTTCCGTTTCTTCTTTCGAAAACGCGTCCGTCATCAAAAGGCCGAGTTCTTCTTTGTCGGTCTCTTTGGCGTTGACAATGCCGGTCACGCGCCCGTGGCAAAGCACCAAAATGCGGTCGCAAAGTTCCAACATAACGTCCAAATCTTCACCGACGAACAAAATGGCAACGCCTTTTTTCTTTTGCTCGTTTAAGGTGTCGTAAATCGTATAAGACGAGTTAATGTCAAGCCCGCGGACGGGATACGCCGTGACCAGCACGTTGGGGTCGGCTTCAATTTCACGACCGAGCAGGATTTTCTGCACGTTGCCGCCGGAAAGCCGACGCACGGGTGTGTCACGACCGGGCGTGACAACCTCGAGTTTCTCAATGACGCGGTCCGCGGTTTTTGCCGCGGTTTTGCGGTCAACAAACGGACCTTTTGACACCGTGTAATTTTTGAGCATCATATTGTCGGTGATGCTCAACGACGCTGCAAGGCCCATGCCTAGACGGTCCTCAGGGATAAAGCTCATGCTGATGCCGCGTTTGATAATTTCACGCGGCGGAAGTTTTTCGATATTTTCATCCTTGTAAAGGATTTCGCCGGATTTAATCTTTTGCAAGCCCGCAATCGCTTCGCAAAGTTCTTTTTGCCCGCAGCCGGAAACACCGGCAACACCGAGGATTTCCCCGCCGTGCACGGTAAAGGAAACGTCATCAATCGCAAGCGCGCCTTCGTCGTTAACAATCGAAAGATTTTTAACATTCAAAAGCGGTTCGGACGCGTTGCACTGAGGACGGTCGATTTCCAAAGAAACCTGGCGGCCGACCATCATATTGGTAAGCTCCTGCGCGTTGGTTTCGGCGGTAACAACCGTATCAATGGATTTGCCTTTTCGCAAAATCGTCACGCGGTCGCTGATTTCGAGCACTTCATTAAGTTTGTGGGTGATGATGATAATCGAACAGCCCGCTTTGCTCATGCGGCGCAAAATCGAGAACAGCTTACGAGTTTCCTGAAGCGTCAAAACCGCGGTCGGCTCGTCCAAAATCAGAATATCCGCGCCGTAATAAAGAACCTTTAAAATTTCAATCGTCTGCTTTTCGGAAACAGACATTTCATAGACGTATTTTTTCGGGTCAATTTCAAAGCCGTAATCCTTGCTGATTTTTGCAATTTTTGCAAAGCGTTTGGAAGACAGCAGTTGTTTTTTCTCGTGGCGGTCGCCAATCCAGATATTATCCGCAGCGGTAAAGTTTTCGACCAGCTTAAAGTGCTGATGAACCATGCCGATGCCGAGTTTTTTCGCGTCTTCCGGCGAAGAAATCGACACTTCTTTCCCGTCGACCAAAATCTGACCGCTGTCCGGCTGATAAATCCCCGACAGCATATTCATAAGCGTGGTTTTGCCGGAACCGTTTTCACCGAGCAGCGCCAGAATTTCGCCCTTTCGCAAAGAAAGGTCAACATTTTCATTTGCAACAACAGAACCAAATATCTTGGTAATGCCGCGCAGCTCAATAGCAAGCGTTTTGTTTTCCATGTCTCACAATCCTTTTCTTTCACTTACAGACATTCGAAAGCCGACACGCATTGTCAGTTTTCGAATGTCTGTAAAAACAAGAGGTCGAGGCGTGTTAAAGCGATTAACACGCCTCGATTTTATAAGCTTAAATTACGCGACTTCTACGCCTTCAACAAAGTAATTCATTGAACCGGTGATGACGCTGTCTTCCACAGAAGGACCGCCCGCAGGGACGATTTCTTTGCCGGTGTTGTCTTTCAGAGCCGCATCAGTCTTAACGACGTTGTTGTTTTCATCGAAGGAAAGTTTCACGCCGGTGAAAACATCCCAGGAGCCGTCGTTGTAAAGCGCTTTAACGGCATCAATTTTTTCCTGTGTGCCGGGCACGCAGTTGTCAGAAAGCGGAGAAACATCGCAAAGGCCTTCTTTAACGCCCTTGTAATAGTTACCGAATTCCACCCATTTGCCGTCGATAACTGCCTGAACAGCCGCGGTGTAATAAACATCCCAATTCCAAATGGTTGCCGTCAGATGCGCTTTCGGAGCATCTTTGGTCATATCGGAGTTGTAGCCGCAGCCGAAGACGCCGGCTTTTTCAGCCGCAATCTGCGGGTTTGCGGTGTCGCAGTGCTGCGAAATGACGTCGCAGCCCATGTTGATGAGCGCTTCTGCATAAGCGGTTTCATTTGCCGGGTCGAACCAAGATTTCAATTCTTTGACATAAACCACTGCATCGGGGTTGACGGACTGAACGCCGAGTGCGAACGCGTTAATGCCGGAGCAGGTTTCCGCAAGCTCCGTGCCGTAAGCAGAAACATAGCCAATCTTGTTGGTCTTGGTCTTAAGACCCGCTGCGATACCTGCAAGGTAGCGCGCCTGATAAATTCTGCCGAAGTAGTTGTTCAGGTTAGAGCCGTTGCTCTTATAGCCCGTACCATGGGAGAAGATAACATCCGGATGCTCGTTTGCCAACGCTTCCATAGTATCCATATAACCGTAGCTGGTGCCGAAAATCACGTTGCAGCCCTGCGCGATGCAGTCTTCAATCGCGTTGCGGATAGCGGTGGTGTCCGAGTCGGAAATGTTCAACTGGCGAACAATCTGATCATCGGAAAGGCCGAGATTTTTCTGCATACCCTGAATGCCGAGGTCATGCGTGTAGGAATAGCCGGAGCCGTCTGCCGGGTCACCGATGTGGATTACGCCGATTTTCAGCTGATCCTTCGGAATCGCGGCGATGGTAGCGGTCTGTGTCTTGTCGCCTTGGTCAGCGTCTTGTGTGTTGCCGCAAGCGGCGAAGCACAGCACGACCATGACAAGGGCCAAGAGAATGCTGAGAACTTTTTTCATGTCTTTTCCTCCCAAAAAGTTTGATATTATGCAAAGCGGACCCATTCCGCAGAACATACCCGAAAAGAGAAAAACCCCGGCGAAGAAAACAACGCTTATGCTTTTCTCGTGGGGTTGATAACCGAAGTCCCTTATAACTTGTCCAACCTAATAGTAAATGATTTTAACCCAAAAGTCAATAACCGTCAGTGGCGGAACGTAATCGCGCCGGTTTGGTCGTCCATTGACTCGACAATTGCGAGCGACTCGAGACGCAGGCCGCGCGAACGAATCATATCGCCGCCTTTTTGGAAACCTTTTTCAATGGCAATACCGATTCCCGAAACCTGGGCACCGGCGGCGTGCACAATGTCGATAAGCCCCTCAAGCGCACAGCCGTTCGCCAGGAAATCGTCAATGATCAAGATTTTATCATCCGGCGAAAGATATTTTTTTGAAACAATAACGTCATAAACACGCTTGTGGGTAAACGACTGGATTTTGGTGGAATACACTTCGCCGTCAATGTTGACGCTCTGCGCTTTTTTCGCAAAAACTACCGGAACATGAAAATACTGCGCCGCAATGCAGGCAATACCGATGCCGGAGGCTTCAATGGTCATAATCTTGTTGACCTCAACGTCTGAAAAAAGGCGTTTGAACTCCTTGCCCATTTCATTGAACAGCGCAATATCCATTTGATGATTTAAGAAAGAATCTACTTTTAAAACGTTGCCGGCTTTGACAATACCGTCTTTTTGGATTCGTTCTTCCAACAATTTCATTCTGATTCCCCACAAACAAAAGATTGAATGAAAATAGTATACATTATTCCGACAATTTTTTCAATAATATTTCTGCAAAATCCGACAAATATCCGAATTTTACCTTGGAGGTTTGCAAACGCGCACAACTGCTGTATAATGTCTGTATCTTTTGTTTTAAGAGGAGTGTTCGGCATCGTTACGGACCTTACCGTCGGAAAACCGGGTTCGGTTTTGTTCCGATTCACCTTTCCGTTGCTTTTAAGCGTTGTTTTTCAGCAGTTTTATAATATTGTAGACAGCATTATTGCCGGGCACTATATCGGTGTCAACGCTTTGGCGGCGGTCGGCGCTTCCGCGCCGATTACCATGTTGTTCTTGGCGATTGCGAACGGCATGAACATCGGCTGTTCCGTTGTGATTTCACAATATTTCGGCGGCAAACACATGACCCACATGAAATCCGCGGTCAGCACGGCGGTCATTGCAAGCGCGGGGCTGTCGCTAATCTTAACCGGCATCGGGCTTTGGCTCTCCCCGCTTCTGTTACGCCTTATCGACACGCCGGAAGAGATTATGGCGGACTCCGAAGTCTATTTGAACATCTATATTTTAGGGCTTCTGTTCTTGTTCGTTTATAACATTGCGAACGCGGTATTTACCGCGCTCGGCGATTCACGAACGCCGCTTTTCTTTCTGATTGTCTCGTCACTCGGCAACATAGGGCTTGATATTTTGCTTGTCACCCGCTTTCAAATGGGTGTTTCGGGCGTTGCGTGGGCGACGTTTATCGCGCAGGGGTTCGCGTCTGTGGCGGCCATCCTATTTTTACTGCGGCGTATGCGGAAAATCAAAAGCGACAAACCGCGCATTTTCTCACTTAAAATGCTGGGCCGCGTGTCGCGCATTGCAATTCCCAGCATTTTACAGCAAAGCTTTGTTTCTGTCGGCAATGTATTTGTGCAGGGACTCGTTAACAGTTTCGGCGCAACGGTCGTTGCGGCGTTCGCGGCGGCTTCCAAATTAAACACCTTTACAATTACCACGCTTTGCGCGCTCGGCAACGGGCTTTCAAGCTACACGGCGCAAAACATCGGCGCGCGGAACATTCGCCGCGTGAAACAAGGCTTTACCGCCGGCATTTTGTTAGCGCTTGTTATCGCCGTTCCGTTTTTTATAGCGTTTTTCTTCTTCCCCGACTACACAATGCGGGTATTTATCAGCGAAGACAGCACGGCGGTTATTGTCGCCGGCGTTCGTTTCTTAAAAATCGTTTCGCCGTTTTACTTCTTAATTCCGGTGAAACTGGTCGTAGACGGTATTTTGCGCGGGGCAGGGTCTATGGCATCGTTTATGGTTTCGACGTTTTCCGACCTGCTTTTGCGCGTAGGGTTTGCCTACATTCTCGCGCCGTATTTTGCGGAAACCGGCATTTGGTATTCCTGGCCGATAGGCTGGACGGTGGCAAGCATTCTTTCGTTTTCGTTTTACGCGGCAGGTGTTTGGAAAAAACGAATCCCGAAAGAAGAAATACAAAACGCATGATATAAACAAATAAAAAAACAGCCGGTGCTTACCGGCTGTTTTTTTGTTTACGCAAGCGGGATTCCTATTGTCAGGATTTCGAACGGACCGTAAGGCACGGTATCGCTTTCTCCCTCGATGTCTTCGAGCATATTGAGCAGTTTCACCGCTTTCGGCAGGCGAAGCGTGCCGCGGCGGCCGTCCTGCTCGGAAAGGCGGACAACGACCATAGAGCCGTCTTCCGAAAGTTTCATTGCCTGCAAGAACAACCCTGAAAAATCATTCTGACAGGAAACGTCGGCTTTGACAATCGGAATGTTATATTCCAAAGCGATTTTATTGACGTTTGCCTCCACAGGCGAACCGCTGTGGGGCAAAATCATATAGCAGAAGCGGTGCACGCCCATATCCGACGTCGGGTCGGGGCGAATCGTGGCGCGCAAAAGACTTAACGCCATCGTATTTTCGGAAAAGCTGACGCCGTATTTGCAGTCGTTAATAATTGCAACACCGCCGTCGGTTTCCGAAAGGTCGCACCACTTGTGGTGGCAGACTTCAAACCGCGCCTGCTGCCACGAAGTGTTTTGGTGGGTGTCGCGTTTGATAAAGCCCGCGCCGATGTCACAAACGCCCTCACGCGTCAAAACATTACAGCCGAACTCGACCTTGGCAAGGCGGTGTTTTTCGTGCCAATCCACAAGGTTTTCCACTTCAATCCCGCGAGACTGACGGAACAGGCGGATTTGACGCCGCCAGCTGCTGTTGCCGACTTTTAACTCGGTTTCAAACACAGCGACTTCGTCGTTCTTCTCGGAAAGGAATAACGGCACGACGACTTCGACCGGGTATTCCTTGTCTTTGTAATTCGGCAGAATATCCCATGCGTCGTAAACGCCCGGTTTGTCTTCGTAAATTTTCAGCTTGTTAAAATCGCCTTTGACCCATTCACGCTCTTCGCTTTTTTCGTAAAGGCTCGTAATACTGCCGTCTTTTTGGAACTCGATTTTATAATACGGCGTTTCGACCACATTTTCAAAGCTGCGGCACCAAGCTTTGGCCGTGCCTGCGCTGCGGCGGATTTCCCCGCTTGTCAGCGGCGGCAGGTTCGGAATGCACCAATACCCTTTTCTGCCGTAGCGAGTGCTGTCGCCGTGCGGATTTTCAACAAAGGTAAGCCAAGTGCGGGTGAAATTCAGAGAATTAAAATACTTCTCGCCGCTGCCGATGATTTCATTGAGCTTTTCGTCAATTTCTTCATAGTCGGCTATTGCGTCTTTATAAACCGGCGTAATGTGGCTGCCCGGCAGAATATCGTGGAACTGGTTAATCAACAGCTTTTTGTAGCAAGCGGTCAGCGTTTCACGCGGATACGGCGCGCCGGCAAGGGCACGCAACGTTGAAATGATTTCCGCTTCGCGAAGCTTATATTCAAGCTTTCGATTCCACTTTTTAATATTGGCCTTTGTGGTAAAGGTGCCGCGGTGCATTTCGAGATAAAGCTCCCCGTCCCATTTTGAAAGCCGGGGGTTGTCTTTTAAGTTCTTTTCCAAAAACGCTTCGGCGGTTGTGTGCTCGGTTTTCGGCATGATAGAGAGCTTATCAAAACGCTTCATCATCTCGAGCATTTCTTCGGTAACCCCGCTGCCGCCGTCGCCGTAGCCGAACATCGACATGGTTTGCCCGCCGGTGTTTTTATCCTGATAGGCTTCCCAGTTTTCCTGAATCTGGCTCGGCATATTCCAAGTGATAAAGTGCGTCGGCGGCACGCAGGCATAAACTTCGCTGCCGTCAATGCCTTTCCAGATAAAGTTGTTGTGCGGGAAACGGTTGGTGTCGTTCCAGGTAGACATTTTGTTGGAAACAAAATAATCAACGCCGCTTTTTTTAAGAATCTGCGGCAAAATCCAGCTGTTGCCGAATACATCCGGCAGCCAGCAGTTGTGAATGGTCTTACCGAATTTTTCGCGGAAATACTGCTGCCCGTAAAGGCACTGGCGAATCAGACTTTCTGCCGCCGGAATGTTGCAGTCCGGCTCGACATACATCGCGCCCACGGGTTCAAACTGCCCGTTTGCGATTTTTTCGCGAAGTTCTTCGAACACTTCGGGGTAATATTTTTCCAGCGTTTCGTAGGTGTACGCTTGCGTGTGGGTATAGTGGAATTCGGGATAACGGTCCATTAAGCGAAGCTGAATCAGCACTGTGCGGAGGTTTTTCTGCACCGCGTGAATGCGTCGCCAATAATAGGCAATATCCAAATGAGAGTGGGCAATCAGCGCCACGTCCCCGCTCCCCTTGTAATCTGTATTGGCGTAAATCACTTCGTCCACATAGCGTTTGGCTTCTGCGAGTCCCGGCAGGTCGTCGTCTTCAAAATCAATAAAATTGAGCGCGTTGTTGAGTTCCCGATTTAAGAAGGCGCGGTAATCTTCATTAAACAGCTCGCATTTTGCCACGTCGAGCAGCAATTCCAAATCATAAACCAAATCCAAAACGTCGTGGCGAATCGTGGCAAGATAAGCACCCTCAAAAATCTGACGGCACCCGCGCACAGAAAGAGATTCGGGGTTGCGCTCGTCGTCGGGTTTGGAACGGTTATAGCCCTGCATTTCAAAATGCAACTTTTCCGTGCCCGGCGCAAGATAAGGCGAAAGCAAAATGCGGTCGCGGTTCGGGTCAACGCCGCCGACATATTTCCCGTTGACTTTCACAATGATTTCCGCCGCGGTTTTTAAAGAAAACCAAAGCTCTTGCTCGCGCATATCCTCCGGAATGACAATATCCCCGCGGATAAACGCTGTGCCGTCCGGCGTAAAATACATATCGCCTTTTATAAGCGGGCGGTAATCCGCTTCGTAATAGGCATATTCCATTTCGGAAACCTGGCGCGCGTCACGAATCTGCAAGGTTTTGATTTCATATTTTTTGGCGTAAATATGGCGTTTGAGCCATTCAAAGCGCAAATCCGTCCATTCTTCCGGGCGCATACTTCTTCGTACAACTTTGATATGTGCCATAGGTTTCTCCTTTATTTATCCCAAAAATACGGCTTTTTACGAACCGCACAGACGTTGACGGTCATTCCGAGGTCTTTTTGCACTTCACTTTCAATCCAGCGAAGGCAGCGGTCTAAAATTAAGCACTTTGAGCATTCGCCCTGAAACACGAGCGTAAGCTTGCCGTCGGTGTAAGCTTGGAAGCGCACTTCGCCGCCGTCGCCCTGAATCTTGGGGCGAATCACAGATTCAATATATTCTTCGAGTTTCACGCTTCTACCACCGCCTTCATTTGTTCACGAAGCGCCGAGAGCTGCTCAGCCGCCGCTTCGTGGGATTCACCGCGCACGGAATAATACACTTTCAGCTTTGGTTCCGTGCCCGAAGGACGAACCGCAAGCCAGCTTCCGTTTCGGAACAAATATTTCAACACGTTTTCTTTCGGCAGGTCGCCGATGCCCTCTGAAAAATCCTGCACCGTTTCCACATCCGGGAAAGCGCTCGCGCCGCGGGCACGAAGCGCGTCGAGCACGGCGTTCATTTTCTGCACGCCGTCTATTCCCTGTAAAACGAACGAATCGAGCGCGTCGAGATAGTAACCGTATTCTTTATAAATTTCTTCAAGCGCGTCCACAAGCGTTTTGCCGTTGTTTTTGTGGTAAGCGGTCATTTCACAAATGAGCATGGACGCAACCACGGCGTCTTTGTCGCGCGCGTGCGTGCCGACGAGATAGCCGTAGCTTTCTTCATAGCCCATGACAAATTCTTTTTCACCGGTTTTTTCATAGCGGTTAATCTGGTCGCCGATATATTTAAAGCCGGTCAGCGTTTCGACAATCTGTAAGCCGTATTTTCTGCCGATATTCGCGCCGAGGTCGTTGGTGACAATGGTTTTGACAAGTGTGGATTTTTCGTTGCGTGTATCCGCCTTAAAGCGAAGCACAAAATCCGCCAACAGCGCGCCGACCTGATTGCCGGTCAAAAGCACATAGTCGCCGTTGTGGCGTACGGCAATCCCCACGCGGTCACAGTCGGGGTCGGTGCCGAGCACCAAATCCGCCGCTTCGGTTTTTGCTTGTTCAATCGCGAGATTGAGCGCGTCTTTTTCTTCGGGATTGGGCGAGCGAACCGTGGAAAAGTCCCCGTCCGGAACGGCCTGTTCTTTAACGACGGAAACCGAATAATCTTTAAGAATACGGCGAACCGGAATATTGCCTGTCCCGTGCAAAGGGGTGTAGACAATTTTTAACTTGCTCGGTTCCGTATAAAGCGCCTGCGTTTTTAGGGCGTCGAGGAAGGCGTCGAGCACCTCGTCACCCACCATTTGAATCATACCGCTTTGCAGCGCGACTTCAAAATCGAGACGCGGCACAGCGCGGTAATCCGTAATTTCCTGCACGTGGGCAATCACTTTGTCTGCAAGCGACGGCACAAGCTGACAGCCGTTTTCGTCATAAACTTTATAGCCGTTGTATTCTTTCGGGTTGTGGCTTGCCGTAATCACAATGCCGGCAATACAGCCGAGGTGCCGCACGGCAAAGGAAAGCACCGGCGTCGGGGTGATTTTGTCAAACAGATAAACGGTAATGCCTTTTACGGCAAGGACTTCCGCCGCACATTTTGCAAAATCTTCGGAATTGTTGCGGGAATCGTAAGCAATTACCACGCTTTTTTGCGGCGTTGGAAAATCCGACAAATAATTGGCAAGGCCGAGCGTCGCACGGGAAATTGTGTAGCGGTTCATGCGGTTCGGACCCGCGCCCATAATGCCGCGCATACCGCCCGTTCCGAACGCAAGGTCTTTGTAAAATCGGTCTTCAATTTCTTTTTCATCCGTAATTTTTAAAAGCTCCTGTTTTGTGTCGTCGTCAAACAAGAGCCATTCATTATAGCGTTCTTTATAATCCATAGCACGCCTCTTTTCTGTTTTATTGGTTTTATTTTACTGCAAGGCGTTTGCAAAATCAACAAAAAAACAAAAATAAATTTGGTACATCCCCGCCCGCTTTTTATGGTATACTGAAAAGACAAAGTCATCTCCTTGGAGGGTATTATGGAAAAATTTAAAATGCAGGTCGCCTATCAGGTCGCCAAAACTTCTTACATCACCAACCAGTTTGAAACCGAACATTTTCGTATGGACTGCACGGCATTTAAAGACCATATCGTCTTAAAAATGCGCACGCCGGTTCCGGTTAAAATACAAAGTCTTTCGATTACCATTCCGTATGAATTTAAAGCAGACGACCGTCTGTTTTTGAACGGTTACCAATCCTGGACCGATTGCCGGGAGTATTTTCCCGACGACAAGCCCCCTTATCTCTCCCCGGTTTTCAAGCCGTTTATTATGATGAGCTCGTTCCGTTCATCCGGTGACTATACGTTTGTCGAATACGCAACCGAGCTCGGTCATTTTCACGGCTTTTCCTACGGCTATGTGCGCCGCGGCGCACAGTATGACCTGTTTGCCTCTTTAAACGAGCGCACCGGCTATACGATTTTCCGCTTTAACGCCAAGGAAAACACGATTGTGGTGGAAAAAGACTTGGACGGCATTGCGATTAACGGCGAATACACCGTTTTAGATATTGTAAACCTTCAGGGCTCTATGGACGAAGTCTTTGACAAGTGGTTTGCTCTGTTAAAGATTCCGAAAGCGACCGCGCCCGTCTATAACGGCTATACGACTTGGTACAACTATTATCCGAACATCGACGACAAAATCGTGACACAGGATTTGGAAGCGCTTTCCAAAGTGGATGCAGATATTGACATTTTCCAAATTGACGACGGCTACCAGACCAACGTCGGCGACTGGCTTTCGGTCGACGCCAAAAAATTTCCGAGCGGCATGAAAGTGGTCGCGGATAAAATTCACAAAAAAGGTATGAAAGCCGGGCTTTGGCTCGCACCGTTCGGCGCGCAGTATGTTTCGGAAGTGGCGAAAAATCATCCTGACTGGATTATCCGCGACAAAAAAGGCCGCCCGGTTCGCTGCGGCTTAAACTGGGGCGGGTTTTACGCTTTGGACATTGAAAACCCAGACGCGCGGGAATATATCCGCCATTTCTTCGACGTGATTTTAAACGACTGGGGCTATGACCTCGTAAAGCTTGACTTTTTGTATGCGGCGGCAATTGTGCCGAACCACAACAAGACAAGAGGTCAGCTGATGTGCGAAGCGATGGATTTCCTGCGGGAATGTGTCGGCGACAAACAAATTCTCGGCTGCGGCGTACCGCTGTTCCCCGCGTTCGGCAAGGTGGACTACTGCCGCATCGGCGCGGACATGGGTCTTAAATGGAACGGGCAAACCTTCTCGCACCGTGAAAATGTTTCAACAGTACACACGCTTTGCAACTCCATTTTCCGCCGGGCGCTCGATGGGCGTGCATTCCGAAACGACCCGGATGTGTTCTTGCTGCGTGACAACAACATGCACTGCACCTATGAACAGCGGCAGATTATCGCCAAGGTCAACAAGCTGTTCGGCAGCGTGCTGTTTACGTCGGACAACGTCGGCGATTACAACGCGGCGCAAATGGAAACCTTGCGTGAAACTTTCCGCAAGGACGATATAAAAATCGAGAACGCAGAGTTTTTGGCTAAAAGCCGCAACATAATCAACATTGATTACACCCAAAACGGTGAGCCGAAAAACTTCAAATTTGACCTTGTTAACGGCACAATCGTTAAATAAGAAATTCAGAAAAAAACGGTACGAAAGAAAATCTTTCGTACCGTTTTTTATTCCGGCAGCCACCGGTATTTTTTCAAATCCACGCGCCCGTCGTCGCTCACTTCCACGCCCTCGGCGCGCAGCAAATCAATTTGCGCATTTTTGCCGCCGAACGCAAACGCCGGCGACACTTCGCCGAAGCGGTTGACCACGCGATAACACTTGATGTGTTCGGGGTCGGGGTTAACGTGCAACGCGTACCCGACAACGCGCGAAAGATGCGGGTTTCCGGCAAGAAACGCAATATCGCCGTAGGTTGCCACGCGGCCGTATGGAATTTTTCGCACAATTTCGTAAATGCGCGCAAAGGTATTCATTTTTTTCGCCTCCAAGATAAAGCATAGCGAAAAAGCCCCGAAAACGCAAGGAAAAGTTAAATATTTTCCGCACCGTTTCCGACATATTTCACTTCGATTTGCGTGTCGATGTTGTATTCCACGCTTGGAAGCACCGCTTTCCAGTCCTCGATATTTTCTTTGTAATAGCTTGTGTATGCTTTCAAAAAGCGTGTACCGAAGCGGTAAGGGTCTGCTTGATTGACAACAAACGACTGCTTTAAACTTTCGTCCAAAAGATTCGTAATATATTCTTTTGCGCACTTGGTCGTGCTTTGGATAAATTCCTTACTGACGCCGAACGGGTTTTCGGTTTGGTTTTCCGCAATATCCACCGTCATTTGTAATTGAATATCAAAATGAATATTTCCGTTTTTTACAGCCGGTTGAATTTTCACCCGGCTTTTTCGAATTTTCAAAACGGTTGTGGAATCGTATTCGGGATTTTCAACCGAGAAATAGCCGATTTCCACTTCGTTGGTCAAAAGTTGTAAAGCGGTTATCCCCTCTTCGTTCAATTCATATTGCAGTTTATCTTTTTGAAATACGGCGACAGAGCAAAGCTCCACCTTGCTTTCGTCCTCTTTTTCTTCGCTCGCTTTTAAAACCGGCAAATAGGCATCGGCGGTGTCCGATTCCATTTTGTTAATCACCGAATAAAGCGCCTGTCCCACCACGTCGGTGCTGAATTGCTGCGCGTGCAAAATGGCTTCGATGCTGTCCGCTGTCAACACATTTTCGCCCATTTTTGCGCTGACCACGTCATAGGCGGTTGTATCCGAAACCGCCAGCAAAACGGTTGTGCGGTTCTCAGTATCGCGGACAAAAAAGTCCAAATGCTCTAAAATCCCCTGTTCGGCGGTGTCGCGACCAAACACGACCAAACGGTTTTGAGACAAAAGCGGTTTTTTGCCGATCATCGTTGCGGCGTTAGAAATTGCGTCCGCAACGGTTTTGCCGGTCACTTGAAAAGAAGTGACCACGTCACCGAGGCTCGCGCCGCTGTTGGGGTTGCCCGCCATTTCGGTGTTGAGCGTTTGCAAGGTGACGAGCACCGTACCGTCTTTTTGCGCGTCAATCCCGATTGCCTGCACAATCAGCCGGTTTTTTAGCTCATTTTCCGAGTTTTGACAGCCACTGAACAAAAGCACCAAAAGGCCTAACAAAGCCAATATTTTCAAAACTTTATTCATGCGCACGCTTCCTTTTCAAAGTTGCCGCCGTCAGCACAGCGAGCGGCAGCACCACGACAAACAGGACGAAGAAAATCAATCTTTCCAAAAGCGAAGTTCCGAAAAAGAATTCGGAAAACACGCCGCCGAACAAAATCTGGACCAAAAAGATGACGACGCCCGTAACCAAAATATAAATGTTTTTCCATTTCGGGACAAAGGATTTTTGTAAAAGCATCGCCTGTAAATACAAAAGAAGGCTGATTTTGATAAATGCTGTCAAAATCCAAACGCCGGTTAAAAGCACGTCAAATCGCTGGAACACGCTGAACTGCGAAAGCTCCGCCATGGCGTGAATGGGGAAAAGCTGACTGAACACAAAATCGCCGAGCCCGCCGGTCACGAAAAAGAACACCAACAACATCCAACCGCCCAAAGACGTAATAAAGGCCGTGTACATTTTACCGGGGTTGCCGCTGGCGCGCGGCATTAAAACCGAAAGGACGGCGATTTCGACCGTTCGGGTCGCGGCGTCGAGTCCCGCTTTTAAAGACGGCTGCACGCCGTCATAAAACACCGGCGAAAAATTCAAAAAATCGGTTTTATCGGCCATAGCGAACATAATAAAAATAAAGGACGCGCAGAAAACAACAAGGGAAATGCCGCTTGCCCTGCCGACGGCCTCAAGTCCCAACGACGCGGCGTAACAGGCGGCGGCAACGCAAATGAGCACAAACAAAGAACTGCTGTTTTCGGGGAAGATAATTGTCCCGACAAACCATTCGAGTTTTCCGAGTGTGGTCAAAGCGTTAAAGGTAAAGAAAAACGCCAAACAAAGCGACGTGCCTTTGGAAAGCAGCGGCGACGCGTAATAAGCAATATCCACGAGGTCTTGGTTCGGAAAGGCTTTTCTCTGCCACACAAGCGGTAAAGAAAAAAGCAGAATAAACAAAACGGCAAACCCCACCGCCGGAAAATAGTCGGACGTGTGTTTCAGACTTTCCGCGCCGACCGGCGTATAGGTCAAAAGCGTCAAAAGCCTTGACAACAGCACAATGGAAAACAACTGCCAAATGCTGATTTTTGTACTTTTTTCCATGTTATTTCTCCAAGCTCTTAATTTTGAGTTCCCGCTTTCCTAACCGCTTCCAGCTCAGACGCAAAAACGAGTCGCGAACCAGCGCGCCGGGGTTTGCCGGCGAAAACGGCGCGGTAAACGGGGTTTGCATAGAGCGCATCGCGCAAAGGTTGACAAGCATCATTCCGAAGCCAATCACAATCCCGTAAAATCCGGCAAGCCCGCCGATAATCATAAACGCAAACCGCAACAGCGAAACCGGGTAATAAATTTTCGGAACAACAAAGGAACTGATTGCCGTCATCGCGACCACGATCAGCATCGGCGCAGCGATAAGCCCCGCGGACACCGCCGTGTCGCCTATCACAAGTGCGCCGACAATACTTACCGCGTGCCCGACGGATTTCGGCATACGAAGGCCCGCTTCGCGCACGATTTCGTAAATAAAATGAATAAAAATCGCTTCCACCATAACGGGGAACGGCGTTACGCTTTCTTGCACCGCGGTGTCGTAAAGCATGGCTGTCGGTAAAATTTCCTGATGAAACGTGCAGACGGCGACATAAATGCCCGGCAGGAATACGCTTAAAATAAACGAAAAGAATTTCAAAACGCGGATAAACACCGCGTAAAACGGTTTGTGGTTATAATCGTCAAGTGACTGGAAATTTTCGGCAAACAAATAAGGCACAATCAGCGCAAACGGCGTGCCGTCCACCAAAATGACCACGCGCCCCTCAGCCATTTCCGCACAGGCGGTGTCCGGCCGTTCGGTTGTGCCGACGCCGGAAAACAAGGAAACGACCTTGGTTTCCAAAAACGGACGCAAATAACCCGCACCGAGGACGACGTCCAGTTTTGCCTTACTCAACCGGCTTTTGACGCTTTCAACGGTTTGTTTGTCGGCACGGTCGGCAAAATAACAAACACAGACGCGCGTTTGGCTGGTTGTGCCGACCTCCTGCACCTCGAAGCGCGCCACAGGCGAGCGAATCCGGCGGCGAATGAGCGCGACGTTATCTTTAAAGCTTTCGACAAACGCTTCCTGCGCGCCGCGTTCCTGCACCTCGGTTTGCGCATTTTCAATGCTGCGTTTCGGAAAGCCCTGCACCCCGAAGCACTCACAAAACGGCACGCCGTCGATAAACAAAACCACAAGCCCCGAAACAACCTGCTTGACCGCTTCGTCGAGGCTGTATTCCTCTTTTTGGTCAATCCCACTCGAGACACAGTCGCGGATATATGCCATTTGCTCCTCTGCGTTTTCCGGCAAATCGCGCGCCGTTAAAATCGGATTGACGACCTGACCTGTGACCAAAAGGTTGTCGCACATCCCGTCGTCCATAATAAACATTGCTTTGTTGCCGCCGATTTGGGTCTGCTTATACATAATGTCGAAGCTCGACCCGAGCTTTTCTTTAAAATAGACAATATTTTTTTCAAGCGACCGGCTGACCGGCACAGGTGCGCTGTCAGAAGAGACCGGCTGTGTGATTTTTTCCATTTCATTTTTTATCCATTTACGCATAGAATCACCTGTAATATTTTGACCGCGCAAACACACGATATTCTCAAAGGAAAAAGAATAAAGCTGGGGTAAAAAATGTTAGTGACTTTGCTTCGCACAATTATTTTATATATTTTGGTGCTGATTACCATTCGCGTGCTCGGCAAACGGCAAGTCGGCGAGTTACAGCCCGCCGACTTGGTTTTGACCATTTTATTGTCGGAAATTTTGGTGATTCCGATGCAGGACCCGGAAATCCCGCTGGTGCACACCTTTATTCCGGTGCTTTTGCTCATCGGGTTTGAAATTGTGATTTCGGTCATCAGTTTAAAAAGCCTTCGGTTTCGAACGCTTTTACAGGGCAATTCCCTAATCGTCATTCGCAACGGCGTTGTTGACCAAAAACAGTTACAGCGCCTGCGGTTTACCGTGGACGACCTTTTGGAGGCGCTTCGCAAAAAAGACGTGTTTGATATTACGACCGTTCAATATGCCATTGTGGAAACCGACGGCACGTTAAGCGTGCTTTTAAAGCCGGAAAACAAAGTCCCCACCGCCGGTGACTTACAGGTGCAGCTGCCCGACAACGGTATGCCGACGGTGATTATCAGCGACGGAAAAGTCGTGGAAATGGATTTCAGCGAATGCAACATGACGCCCGAGAAAATGAAAAAGCTCATTCAAAAAAAGCACATTGACGTAGAAAACGTCCTTTTGATGACCATGGACAAAAAGGGCAACACCCACATGATAAAGAAGGCGAACGGCAAATGAAACGACTTTGGATTGCAATTCTTTGCCTGGTGCTCGCCGGAGCGCTTGCTGTCGGCGGGTATTACGGGTTGCGGCACATCTGTTTTCAAATGGAGGAAAAAACCGACGCTGTTATTTCGGCAGCGCAGGCAAAAGACCCCGAAAAACAAAAAAACGCCGTTAAAGACTTTCTGACGGCGTGGGATAAATATGATTCGTTATTGGGTGCGTTTGTCAACCACCACGAAACGGACGACTTGGATATTCTCATTCGCGGGCTTTCGGAAAAGACGGAACAGCAGGATTTTGAAGGCGTTTACGAAGATATGTGCGAAATCCGCTATCGGTTCGAACATTTGAAAGACGCCGAAAACCCCGATTTGAAAAATGTATTTTAAAAAAGCGAAAGGTAAAAATACCTTTCGCTTTTTGGCTGTTATTCGATGACGACCGCTCCGTAATCGTTAATAAGTCCCGCCGTGTCGCTAAAACCGCTTTCAAACACCTGTGTGAAGGCGTCGGGCGTCATGCCGACAATCACGGTTTCCGCAACCGGAACAGAGGTTTTGACCGAAAAGCTGTCGGTTGCGCCCTTCATAATCAGTCTGCCGTTGATTTCGAGTTCCAAAATGACGCGGTGAATGACCTGATTTAAGCCCGCCTGTTCAAACTGAAACGAAAAGTCCGCCACGGTGTTGGTGACAAGCTGCATTGTAAAATGCACTTTCGGACCCAAGCCGTTTGTGTATTCGTTCCCGAGGAATGTGCCAATCGGAATTGAGACCGTGTAACCTTCTTTTTGGGCGATTCGCTTTGAAATTTCCAGGGAAATCTGGCTTTTCAAAAGATTGACCGTAAACACGTCGACCTGCAAGCTCGTCACATAACCGGAGGCATCTTTGTTAAGATGGACAATATCGTCATAGGCAATGTCGTTTTCCGACACAAGCGCGGCTACCGATTCATTTGCCGAAGTGAGCATCATGCGCTTTGCCGTATTTTGCGCATAGGAAATCACGACCGGCCGCATTTTCAGAAAGACGGTTAAAATAAGTACAAAAATCAACAGGAACGCCGTCACCGAGAAAAACAGCCGCTTTTTTTTGCGTTTTCTGCCGTGCATAGTTCACCCGCTTTCCGCATTCCATTGTATGCGAAGCGCGCGGTGGGGTTTCGTTTGTTAAAACGAGATGACGCCCAAATGCTCCAAAAGAATTTTAAGCCCGATTAGAATCAAAATGATACCGCCGGCAAGTTCGGCTTTGTTTTTGTGTTTTGCGCCGAATTTGTGCCCGATGAACACGCCGACTGCGGAAAGCAAAAAGGTCGTGCAGCCGATGATGCCAATACTCACCCAAATATTGGTTTGGAGAAACGCGAACGTAATCCCGACCGCGAGCGCGTCAATGCTTGTTGCAATCGCAAGCAAAAAGATTTCGCGGACGCTGAACGGAGAATCATCTTTGTCACCGTCTTCTTGTTTGAGCGCGTCAAACACCATTTTGCCGCCGATGAACGCCAGCAAAACAAAGGCAATCCAGTGGTCGATGCTTGTGATATAGGTTTCAAACTGTTTGCCGAGCACCCAGCCGATCAGCGGCATTAACGCCTGAAAGCCACCGAAAAACAAGGCGATAATCAAGGTCTGCTTGGGGCTTATCTTCCGCATTTTTAAGCCCTGACAGACAGACGCCGCGAACGCGTCCATTGAAAGCCCGATGCCGATAAGCAACAATTCTCCGATTCCCATTTTTTTGTTCACTCCTACTTTTGTTTTGCCGCAAAAAAAAGACCCATGCACAGCAAAAAAGCCGTACATGAGTCTTGTCATTTCAGGTAAAGCCAGACCGAAAGGTCAGTATGTTGACTTGCCGCACCGTTAGATGCTGACTACTCCCTCACGAGGTAAGGCAATTTTAATACAGATTTTTTGGTTTGTCAATATAAAAATGCCATTTACTCCGGCAAATTTCCTTGCAGTCTTTCTTTGGCGAGCAGCGCGGCGCCGAGCATACCGGCCTGGTTTTTCATTGCCGCTTTTTTAATGGAAACCGACTTGCAGCTATGCATCGGGCGGGCGTGAATGCGTTTATTGATTTCGTCGATGATATAATCCTCGTTCATAATGCCGCCGCCGAGAATGATGCAGGGCGGGTTGAAAATGAAAATCAGCGTGATAAGCCCGCCGATGACTTCTTCAATCCAGTTGTCAATGACCGCGCGAATCGTGACGTTGCTGAAATTTTCCGGCTTGAAAATTTCACGGCCGGTGAGCGTTTTTCCGGTGGCGTCTTTGACGCCTTGAATCAGCGCGCGTGTGGACGCATACATTTCATAACACCCGTTGTTGCCGCAGGTGCATTTCCGGCCGCCCGTATGGGTGACAATGTGACCAAATTCCCCGGCGGAAAAGTGTTCGCCGGTATAGATTTTGTTGTTAATCCACATTGCGCCGCCGACACCCGTGCCGTAAGTTAAGCAAAGGAAATCACTGTACCCGCGCCCCGAGCCGAAGTTTGCCTCCGCGGTGGCGGCGGAATTGACGTCATTTTCCACGCTGACCGGCAAGTTATATTTTTTATGTATGGTTTTGGTAATTTCTATGCCGGTATAGTTCGGGATATTCTCACTTGCGAAAATGATTTTGCCAAGCTCGCTGTTGACCTGCCCCGCCGTGCTGATACCGACGCAGGCCACATCGTTGGCGTATTCCCCGACAATGGTCATGATTTTGTTCATCAAGTGCGGTCCGCCGAGATTGGCTTCGGTCGGAATCTCAAAAGATTGCTCAATCGAAAAGTCTTCACGGACAATGCCGTATTTGATGGCGGTTCCGCCGATGTCAATCGCAAGTATTTTCATAATTTTCTCCGTCTTCTAAAAAATTTATTTCAGTTTATCCGCCATGTCGCAAAGTTTTTTAAGCCGGTGATAAACGCCGGAACGAGACATAGGCGGCGTCAGCGCGTCGCCGATTTGCTGTAAGGAAAAATCGGGGTTTTCAAGCCGAAGATTGGCAATTTCCTGCAATTCCGGCGAAAGCTCGCGAAACTTCACGCTCTTTTTGAGCTTTTGAATGCTCTGCGTCTGCCGAACGGCGGCGTTCACGGTTTTGTTTAAGTTGGCGTTTTCAAAATTCAGCCGGCGGTTGACGTTGTTGCGAATGTCTTTATAGACAATCACGTCAATAAACTCCATAACAAATTTGGAAGCGCCCATAATTCCGATTAGATTTTGGATTTCCTCGGTCTTTTTAAAATACAGCACATAAAGACCGTTGCGGCGCACCTCTTTTGGGGAAAAGTCGCTGTTTTCCAAAAACTTTTTTAAATCCTGGCTTAGGTTATAATGCGGAACGACAAATTCCAAATGATAATTTTTTTCCGGCGAGCTTATCGTGCCGCAGGCTAAAAACGCCCCGCGCAAAAACGCGCCGACACAGCAGTCGTCGGAAATATTGCTCCAATTTAACCGCCTTGCGCGCTCCGTACCGTCATAGCCGAACGCAGAAAGCACACGAAGCCTGTCCGCACGCTGTTCCACGGCGACCCGGAATTTTTTGGCGGTAGAATGTTCGAGCGTCGCCGGGCGCAGGCAGAGCCGTTCGGTCAAATAGCGGTATTTTTCGGCAACCGCCTTGTTTTCCGTGGAAATGGAAATGTCTTTTGCGGAAAAGCCGCGGCCGAACAAAAACAGACCGTAACATTCCGCCAACTGACAACAGGCGTTTTCCGGCTCAATGCGCAAAAGCTCCTCTTTTAAATCCGAAGAAAAAGACATAACGATTCTCTACCTTTTAATATCTCTGTGATACACGCGGCTGTTCGCGCCTGTTTCCAAAAGATGCTTGTTGATAAGCTCCGCGAAAACGACGGAACGGTGTTTCCCGCCCGTGCAGCCGACGGCAATCGTCAGCTGGCTTTTTCCCTCGGTTCTGTATAACGGCAAAAGATAATCGAGCAAGTCGAGTAATTTAATTTCAAGCCCTCTTGACTGGTCGAATTTCATTACGAAATTGCGCACCGGCTCTTCAAGACCCGTGTGCTGTTTGAGTTCGGGAATATAAAACGGATTCGGCAAACAACGAACGTCAAACACCAAGTCCGCCTCTTTCGGCGCGCCGTATTTAAAGCCGAACGAAATGACGGAAATTTTCAGTGCGCTTTGTGCGTTGTCCAAAAACAGGTTGGCGACTCGCTCTTTAAACTGGGAACTGGTCACGTCGGACGTGTCGATGATATAATCCGCTTTCTGCCGCGCGGGCAAAAGGATTTCGCGTTCCTTGTTAATGGCTTGCAAAATAGACGGCGTGCTGAATTCGTCAGCAAGCGGGTGTTTGCGGCGCGTTTCCTGATAACGGCGCATAATCACTTCGTTGTCGGCATCAATAAACAGGATTTTATATTTGACCTTCATATTTTCAAGGTCGCCCAAAACGTCAAACAAAGAAGAGAAGTTGCTGCCAAGACGGATATCCGCGACCAGCGCCACGCGGTCACGTTTTTCTTTGGACTTCAAAATCAGCTGGACGAAGGTCGGAATCAGCTCCGGCGGCATATTATCCACACAAAAATACCCGATATCCTCCAACGCATCAATCGCGCGGGATTTTCCCGCACCGGAAAGCCCGGTAACAATGACCAAATCCATTTCGGCTCACTTCCTATCCAATATATTTGACTTCGGTTTCCAAACGCACACCCTTTTGCGCGTAAACGCGCTCTTGGACGGCGTGAATCACATTTAAAATGTCCGCGGTGGTTGCGCCGCCTTTGTTAATCACAAAACCGGCATGTTTTTCGCTGACCTGCGCGCCCCCGACGGTAAAGCCTTTCAGGCCGCATTCTTCAATCAGCGCACCGGCAAAATAGCCCACGGGGCGTTTAAAGGTGCTGCCCGCACTCGGATATTCGAGCGGTTGTTTCGCTTTGCGGCGCGCCATTTTGTCATCCATCGCCGCGCGAATCGCCGCCGGGTCGCCGGGCTGCAGTTTCAGAATCAGCTTTGTAATGACATAGTCAGAATCTGTATAAACGCTTTTGCGGTAGCCCAAAGCGAGTTGTTCTCCCGAAAAACTGCCGAAGGTGCCATCCGGCGCAATGTGCTCGCAGGACTGCAAAACATCTTTCATTTCCCCGCCGTAAGCGCCGGCGTTCATATAGGCTGCGCCCCCTGCTGTTCCGGGAATTCCGAACGCAAATTCGAGCCCTGTCAGCGCGTGTTTTAAAGCAAAATTGCAAAGCCCGGTCACAGATTCGCCCGCATCACAGGCGATAACGCCGTCGCCGAGATATTCCACATTGGAAAACGCGGGACCGATCCGAATGACCACGCCGGGAAAACCGTCGTCGGAAATCAAAAGGTTGCTGCCGTTGCCGACAATGCAAAAGCGCGCCTTTTCTTTGCGGCAGGCCGCAAGAATGTCTGCAAGCGCCGTTTTATCCGCCGGCAAAACATACAGCGCCGCAGGCCCGCCGGTCTTAAAGCTCGTCACCAAAGACAGCGGGAAACCTTCATGATATTCGGTTTTATGCTTTTCTGCAGCAGCTATAATCGCTTCGAACAAAACAATCCCTCACAAAATTATTCATCTAACAGCGCCGCGCCGATGATACCGGCGTCGTTGCCGAGAATGGCGGAGCAAATCTGCGTCTGTTTGCCGCAGTGAATGCTGTAACGCTCTTTTTCCACAATCTTGCGAATGGGCTCGAGCAGCGGTTCGCCTTCACAGCCGATGCCGCCGCCGACGCAAAGCACGTCGGGCTGGAACACGTTAATGGTGTTCGTGATACCTGCGGCAAGGTATTTTATGTATTTGTCCACAACGACCTTTGCGGCAATGTCGCCTTTACGCATACCGTCAAACGCGGTTCTGCCGTTGACGTTATCAAGGTCGCCGCCGACAATTTCCCACATTAAAGAATCTTTGTTTTCCTGCATCGCCTTTTTGGTCTGGCGAACGAGCGCCGTTGCCGAGGAATAGGCTTCCCAGCAGCCGCATCTGCCGCAGGTGCAGGGTTCGCCGTCGACAACAATCACGGAATGGCCCATTTCCCCTGCCGCATCGTTGCAGCCGTTCACGATTTTGCCGTTAACGATAATGCCGCTGCCCACACCCGTGCCGAGCGTAATCGCAACGAAGTTTTCCACGTTGCCGCCCGCGCCCGCGACCGCTTCGCCGAGCGCCGCACAGTTGGCGTCATTTTCGAGATAAATCGGCTGGTCAAAATATTTCGACAAAACATCCCGCGCGGGTACTTTATCAAAGCCGAGGTTGTTTGCATATTCGATAATGCCGAGGCGTTTGTTCACGGAGCCCGGTGTGCCGATACCGATAGAAGAAACTTCGTCCATCGTAATGCCGGCGTCTTTGACGGCTTCGTTGACACAAATGGCAATGTCCGCCAAAATTTCCTTCGCCGGACGCGGGCAGGCGGTTTTGCGTTTGCCTTTGCCGACGATTTTATAAAATTCGTCTACAACACCCGCAACAATATTGGTTCCGCCTAAATCAACACCTATTCTATACATATTCCTTTTCCTCCGAAAAAATATTTATAACAAGCGGCGTTAGAAATTCCGCCAAATTTCCAGTTCTTCTTCCGGCGCGCTTTCTTCGTCATCCATACCGAGATGGTGCAAAAGCTCGCGCGCGGCGTTGTAGCCCATTTTCTTTTGCCGGTTGTTCATTGCGGCAACCTCAATAATCACCGCGAGATTTCGGCCGGGCTTTACGGGCACAACGGTGACCGGCACTTTCACGCCCATAATGTCAATATAATCATTTTCAAGCCCCATACGGTCATACACCTTTGTGGAATCCCAGGGCTCTAACTGAATGACCATGTTAATCGTTTCCGTCAACTTAACGGCGCCCATACCGAAAATGCGGCGGGCGTTAATAATCCCGATGCCGCGAAGTTCAATGAAGTGGCGGATATTATCCGGCGCAGAGCCGACCAGAGTTTTCGCGGTAACGCGGCGGATTTCCACGGCGTCGTCCGCAATCAGGCGGTGACCGCGTTTGATAAGTTCAATCGCCGTTTCGCTTTTACCGACACCGCTGTCGCCGACAATCAAAATACCTTCGCCGTAAACCTCGACCAAAACGCCGTGGCGCGTAATGCGGTCGGCAAGTTCGGTGCCTAAAAAGTAGATTAAAGAGGACATACAGCTCGAAGTGGATTCTT
Source organism: Candidatus Fimenecus excrementavium (assembly GCA_018712805.1). Taxonomy (GTDB): domain Bacteria; phylum Bacillota; class Clostridia; order Oscillospirales; family Acutalibacteraceae; genus Fimenecus; species Fimenecus excrementavium. The sequence goes on from DVGI01000027.1 coordinate 31,936, forward strand.
CCGTTCGAAGCAGCGGTACCTCGTATTTTTCGGCAAGCTCACGCAAGGTTTCCGGGCACTCGAGATTGCGGGTAATCAAAATCACCGGCGGGTGCTGGCTTGTCAGCCGCTCAAGCCCTTCGCGCTGTTGCTCGGGTGTTTGGGTTTTTAAAAATTCCAATTCGGAAAGCCCGAGAATCTGCGCGCGCAGGGGGTCAAAATAATCGTCGCGTCCCGCAAGCAAAAGCCCCGGGCGGTTAACGTCTTGGGACGTGACCGACAATTCGGACGGGTCTTTGGGCATGTAAAGCGTTTCAAACGAAAACTCTTTAATAATGCGCGCCAAAGAAACGGAATAATTGGAAGCCATCGAAAGCCCTCCTATGTTCATATTCTATTTTATTATAAACGATATAGTACAAGTTTCCAATAGTTTTTTCCCAATTTCCGCAAATATTTTTTGTGGTTTTGCCTTTCGGAAATTTTGTGCTTCTCCTGCGTTGCATAAGTCCTTTTGAAACTGCCATACTACTAGCGGTGATTGGATGATTACAGTCGTTGTCCCCGGTTCGGAAAATGAAAATTGTGCAAAAGAGCTCTGTTGTATCTTAGAAAAATTCGGCGGAGCTCTTTTTGCGTCCAAAGACTCGGTTTTGGACTTTTCCGCGGCTTTCCCGGCGTTTTTGGTGTTTAACACAGACACCGTGCGCTCGGTAACGACACGGCACCGGCTGTTGCTGCTTCCGGGGAACACCCAAAGCGGAAAAATTGCAGAGGACTGCCGATTCGACCGCATTATCGCGGACGGGCTTTCAAAAAGCGTCTGCGACGACCGCTTTTTGACAGTCGGAACGGGGCGAAACAACTGTATCAGCATTGCGAGCGCTGACCGGGACACGTTGCAAATCAGCGTGCAGGATATTTTGCACACGCTTGACGGCGCGGAAATTTTGCCTTGTGAGTTTTCGGTACAGTTCCATGAAACTGCCCCCCGCACCGCGCTTTACGCGTTTACTGTTTTGCTGCTTGCCGGCAAAGCAGACATCAGCAAACTGCAATTACAACTATAAAACCGCCCTGCGAAACAGAGCGGTTTTATGAAATAGTTAAAATTTATCTACTATGTTTAATAGCCTGTCGTGCCGTTTAAGGATTCGTCGTCTTCAATCCATTTTTGCACGTGGATAATCCGGTAATCGTCTTTGGTGTCGCGGATAATCACGTGCGCGATACCGGCGTTGATAATCATACGTTTGCACATCGAGCAGCTGTTGGCGTTTTCGACATATTCGCCGGTGTCGCATTCAATCCCGACCAAATACAGCGTGCTGCCGAGCATTTTGTTTCGGGAGCTGCTGATAATGGCGTTTGCCTCGGCGTGGACGCTCCGGCAAAGCTCATAGCGTTCGCCGCGCGGTACATTCATTTTGGAGCGAATGCAGAAATTCATGTCTGTGCAGTTTTTACGCCCGCGGGGCGCGCCGACATAGCCGGTGGAAATTACTTCGTCATTTTGGACGATGACCGCGCCGTACCGCCGGCGAAGGCAGGTGCTTCGCTGAGCAACAACTTCGGCTAAGTCCAAATAATAATTGATTTTGTCGCGTCTTTCCAAATTGAACACTCCCCACATAAGTCTTAATTTATTGTAGCATAGAGAAAAGCCTGATTCAATACGGAATATTTCACAAAAAAGCTGTTTCCCTTTCGGAAAACAGCTTTTTCTTTAATCTAAGAAATCTTTTAATTTTTTGCTGCGGCTCGGGTGGCGCAGTTTGCGCAGCGCTTTCGCCTCAATCTGGCGGATGCGTTCACGGGTAACGCCGAACTCGCTGCCGACTTCTTCAAGGGTTCGCGGGTGACCGTCTTCAAGCCCGAAGCGCAGGGAAAGCACTTTCGCTTCGCGCAGCGTCAGGGTTTTTAAGACGTCGTTGAGCTGTTCTTTCAAAAGCAGCATCGAAGCCGCGTCGGCGGGCGCCAACGCGTCATCGTCGGGAATAAAGTCACCGAGGTGGCTGTCGTCTTCTTCACCGATCGGGGTTTCCAAGGAGACAGGTTCTTGGGAAACGCGCAAAATTTCGCGCACCTTTTCAACCGGCATATTGAGTTCCGCGGCGATTTCTTCCGCCGTCGGGTCACGACCGTTTTTGTGGAGCAGCTGGCTGTTGGTCTTTTTGACCTTGTTGATGGTTTCGACCATGTGCACAGGGATTCGAATCGTGCGCGCCTGGTCGGCAATCGCGCGGGTAATCGCCTGGCGAATCCACCAAGTCGCATAGGTCGAGAATTTGAAGCCTTTTGTGTAGTCGAACTTGTCCACCGCTTTGATAAGCCCTAAGTTGCCCTCTTGAATTAAATCCAAGAACTGCATCCCGCGGCCGACATAACGCTTGGCGATGCTGACAACCAAACGAAGGTTCGCTTCCGCAAGGCGCTGTTTGGCCTGCTGGTCATTGTCGCCGATACGGATGGCAAGTTCGATTTCCTCTTCGGGTGTGAGCAGCGGCACACGACCGATTTCTTTGAGATACACCTTGACCGGGTCGTCCATTGCCGCGTTGCGGGTGTCCGCAGCTGCGGCGGCTGCCTCCTGCCCTTTCGGCAGTTCGGAATCGAAATTCAGCTCGTCAAGGACCGAATCGTTCATATCGTCGATAATCTCGATATTCTGCGCTTCAATATTTTCATAGAGCTTGTCCAGTTCGTCCATGTCGAAATCCATTTCAAGGATCGCGGCGTCGATTTCCTGGGTGGTGAGCTTACCGGCGGCTTTTCCTTTTTCAAGTAACGCTATAACCGGGCTTTTCTTTTCTGAATTCTCCATAAAATCTCCTTCATTTTATGTAAATTTAAGGATCCACACAAATCCTATTGTTGGTGAAATAATTTTAAAAAGTCTTCGTCGGAAAGCCCCGCCGGATTTACCGGGACATTTTTAGCTTTTTCCTCAGAAAGGACTTTTATACAATCGCGGCATTCCGTTAAGGTGTTCGCAAGCTGTGGAATGAGCGTTTGAATTCGGGCGACTGCGCTGATTTCCTCACTTGTAAACGACGCGTCGGAAAGCGCGGACAGCATAAACTCGCCGTTGCTTTCGATTTGTTCGCGCACCGCTTCAAACACGCGTCGGTTAAAGGAAGTTATAAACAAATCAGACGAAATACTGTTTTTGAGTTGCCCGAAAAACGCGGGATTATTCATAAGACTCGCGAGCAGCACTTCTTCGGCGCGCGCGGCACGCAATTGTTTTTCGCGTTCGGGGTTTACCTCGCGCGTGGCTTTCGCCGCCGTTTTCTCATAGTCGCGCACTTCTTTGAGCTTTTCTTTTTTATTGCGGTAAGCGTTGTTTTTGTGCACACGCTTTGCCTGCAGCAAAATCGCCTGTTTGTCGACGCCGAGTTCTTCCGAAAGCCTGCCGGCGTAAACGTCCAGTTCCACGGGACTTTTCACCTGCGCCAAAACAGCGCACGCGGCTTCCAAAAATTTAACCTTGCCGTCAGAAGTGTTTAAGTTGAACCCCTCACGCGCTTTTAAGAGCTTATACTCAATGTCATTCGCCGCGCCGTTCATCAGGGCTTTGAAACGCTCCGGCCCATATTTTTTGATAATTTCGTCCGGGTCTTTGCCGCCCTCCATATTGATAACTTTCACGTGGACGGTAGTTTTGGAAAACAGCGCAAGCGCCTTGCGCGCCGCTTTTTGACCCGCTTCGTCGTTGTCGTAGCAAAGCAAAATTTCCGACGCATACCGCGAAAGCAAAGACGCCTGTTGTTCCGTCAGCGCGGTGCCGAGACCCGCGACGGCGTTGTCAAAGCCCGCTTGATGCAGCGAGACAACGTCCATATTGCCTTCGCAAAGAATCAGAGAATCTTTTCCGGATTTTTTGGCGAAGTTTAAAGCAAAAATGTTTTCGCCTTTTTTATAAATCAGCGTATCGCTTGTATTGACATATTTCGCACGCACATCCGAAGTAATCGCGCGGCCGCTGAACGCCAAGACGTTGCCGCGCAAGTCGATAATCGGGAACATCACACGGTTAACGAACGCGTCGTAATAATGTTTACGGTCGTTTTTCGTGCTCAACCGCAACAGGTTTGCTTCATACAGTTCCCGGTCGGTAAAACCGGCGGCGTGCAAAGCCGTTCGCAGCGCGTCCCAACTGTCGGGCGCAAAACCGAGCCCGAATTTGGTGATAATCGAATCGGAAAGCCCGCGGTCATGAAGGTAGGCAAGCCCTGCCTGCCCCGCCGGGGAATACAGCATTTTGTGAAAGAACCGGGCGGCAAGCCGGTTCGCTTCAAACATTCGCCGGCGCTTTTCATGAAGCCCCGCGTCGTAGTGGTTGTCCTGCGGCATGGAAAGCCCGACTTTTTCGGAAAGGAACCGCACCGCTTCGACATAGTCAAGGTTTTCAATGTTTTTAATAAAGGTAATCACATCGCCGCCGTTGCCGCAGCCGAAACAATAATAAGACTGCGTTTCGGGGTAAACGGTAAAGGACGGCGTTTTTTCGTTGTGGAACGGGCAAAGACCGGTTAAGATTTTGCCCTTGCGTTTTAAAGAGACATAGGCAGAAACAATCGACTCAATGTCTGCCCGCGAACGCAGTTCCAGCAAATACGATTCGTCAATCGCCACCTAAATCACCTCTTTTGCAGTTACTTTTCAGAAATCAAAAGCCTTTTTCGAGCCAGGCTTTCGGAATAAAAATGCGGTGGTAGACGCTTAACACATAGCTGTCGGACATGCTCGCGACATAGTCACAGGAAGCCCGCGCCGCGCCCTCTTCGATACTGGTCTGCCAAAAGCTGGAGGGAAGCTTATCGGGATTCTCGATAAAATAAGCGTAAAGGCTTTTTATCAGCGCTTCGGCTTTTTTCTCCTCTCCTTTGCAGACCGGGTTTGTGTAAACGTGTTTAAACATAAAGCGGTTTAATTCCGCGAACGCCTGGCTTACGGGCAGCGAAAGCGCAATATCGTCTTCACTGTTTTCAATTACGGAAGTAACCAGTGTGTTGATACGCGCCGATTTGGACGTTCCGAGCATCGCGCGGACATCGAGCGGAATATCCTCTTCCTGCATGACATTGGCGCGCACAGCGTCGTCAATATCGTGGTTTAAGTAAGCAATTTTATCGGCAATTTTGACGATTCGCCCTTCTAAGGTGTCCGCCTCTTTGCCTGTTGTGTGGCAGCGAATCCCGTCGCGCACTTCATAGGTCAAATTAAGCCCCTTGCCGTTCTTTTCGAGCTTATCAACCACGCGCAAACTTTGCTCATAATGGCGGAAGCCGCCGTCAAACACTTCGTCAAGCGCGCGTTCCCCGGCGTGACCGAACGGTGTGTGCCCGAGGTCGTGCCCGAGCGCAATCGCTTCGGTGAGGTCTTCGTTCAGCCGCAGGGCGCGTGCTATTGTGCGCGCAATCTGCGACACTTCGAGCGTGTGGGTAAGGCGGGTGCGGTAGTGGTCACCCTCGGGCGACAAAAACACCTGGGTTTTATGTTTCAGGCGGCGAAACGCGTTGCAGTGTAAAATCCGGTCGCGGTCGCGCTGAAACACGGTGCGAATCGGGCACTCGTCTTCCGGCGTCTGTCTTCCGCGGCTGTTTTGCGCAAGGCACGCACGAGGAGACAGCGTCATTTGTTCAATTTCTTCGGTACGCTTGCGAACAGAAGCATCCATTTTTCCACCGCCTTTTCTTTCTGTCTTATTTAAATATACGCACAAATTTTCGGATTCCCTTTAAATTTCGGCAAAATTTTCACCGATTTTTTGCGCTTTCACGCGCCCGTCGGAGCTGTCAAAGATTTTGTCACAAATTAAGGCTTCTTTTTCGGAAGCGACGGACAGCGTCAGCGTAACTCTATCGGAAAAATCCGAGTTTTGCACGGTTGCGCCGAATTCGGGCAAAATCGTCAAAAGCCTTTGGTAAAACGCATAGTCGGTTTCCACGTTTAAAATGCTGCAAGGGCCCATGGTGACAATCCCGCCCGCCGTGGCCGCAAGTTTCGCCGCGTGGGAATAAGCGCGCACAAGTCCGCCGGTTCCCAAAAGCACCCCGCCGAAATAACGGGTCACAACCACGGCGACATCATAAAGCTGTTCTTTTTCGAGCACATCGAGAACCGGCACGCCCGCCGTGCCCTGCGGTTCGCCGTCGTCGCTGTAACGCTTTACGCCGCCGTCACGCAGAATATAAGCAAAGACGTTGTGTTTTGCGTCCCAGTGTTTTTTGCGGATTTCTTCAATAAAATCCGTTGCTTCTTCGGCGGTTTTGACGGGTTTTGCATAGCCGATAAACTTAGAACGCTTTTCAATAAACGAATCGCTCCCCGCGCCGTGCACGGTTTTATAGGGTGAAAGCATAGCCACTCTCCCGAAAAAAATGAAAAAAGCGGTGCAGCTGCACCGCTTTTATCGAATGCGTTATTTGTTCAGATTGAATCTCTTGTTGAATCTGTCTACGCGCCCGCCGGTGTCCACCAGTTTCTGTTTGCCGGTGAAGAACGGGTGGCAGTTCGAGCAAATATCCACACGAAGATTTTCTTTGGTGGAACGGGTTTCATACTCAGCGCCGCATGCGCATTTCACGGTTGTGGTTTTGTATTCGGGATGAATTCCCTGCTTCATTTCAGTCACCTCTTTCGGTTCCAATTAAAGTAAACATTACTATAACAGCAGATAGAATTTTACCACAGCATTTTATAAAATGCAAGTCTTTTTTTGAAATCCCCGTCAAATATTTACGCGTACTTCTTTTTTCATCGAAAACGCATATAAAATCGCAGCTTCTACGGGCAGACCGAACATTTCCTCGGCGGCGCGTTTATAAACGGCGAGCTGCTTTTTATAGCGTTCTTTGAGCGCGTCTTCATCTTTCGTTCGGTCGGTTTTGTAATCGACCAGCACCAGTTTGCCGTTTTCAAGGAATATGCAGTCGATAACGCCCTGCACCAAAACACGTTCCGATGAAAACTCCGCCGGCAAATCGTTCTGCACTTCGCCCGCCGGGAAAAAGACGGTGAATTTTTGCTCGCGGTAAAGCGCGTCGGCGTTTTGCATACGCTCGAACAGCGAGGATTGGAAAAAGGCCTGCAACGCTTCGCGGTCAAGCATTTCGCACGCTTCTTCGGACAAAAAGCCGCGGGCTTTCAGTCGCTCGATTTCCTGTTCTAAATCGGCTTTAGCAGCTTTAAAATCGCAAACTTCCGCAAAACGGTGCGTTGCCGTACCGCGCATGGCGGGGGTCATGCCGCCCTTGCCCAAAAATGCAGGTTTCGCCGTTGCGAAGAAAGTAAAGCCGGTGTCACTTTCGTTAAGCGCGGAAGCGGAAATTTTTGCAGGGCACGCCGAAAGCGGCAGACCCGGGTAAGTGTATTCCACACGAGAAGCGATATAAGAAAGACATTCGTCGGTCGGTGACGCAGGTTCGGCACTTTCCGTTTCTTTCGTTTTTGCGGTAAGGGGTTCATCACAGAACACCTGCAAATGAAAATCGGCGGTTGCTTTCGGAATCAACGGAAACTCTGAAAGCGCGCGAAGTGTTTCCGCCTCCGGGTGCTGCACAAGCGTTGCGATAATCCAATCCAAATAGCTGTTCACGCCGCGCACAAATGCCGCGGGCAAGGTTTGGTCGCCTGCGACGGTTGCCGCGCGGTCAATGATTTTCGGCAGGCGGTGCTTATAAGACCCCGACCCGACCAAAATCAATTTTTCTTTGGCGCGCGTTAAAGCGACATATAAAACACGAAGTTCTTCCGCTTTTGCGTCAATATCTTTGGCAAGCTGCGTCGCGACGTAAGGCAGAGAAGTATAAATGCGCCGCCGCACCGAATCGTAAATGCGAAGTCCCAATTTAAACGCCGGGTGAATCAGCAATTTTTGATATTGGTCATTTTTATTAAACTGTTTGCCGCCGTTCGCGAGAATGACAACCGGAAATTCCAACCCTTTGCTTTTGTGAATGGTCATAATCCGCACGACGTCGGCATATTCCGAAACGCCGGTTGCCGCTTCCAGTTTCGATTCGTTCGCTTCCAGTTTTTCAAGATAACGCAAAAAGCCGGAAAGCCCGGTTTTGCCGTTGTCGGTATAAGTTTGGGCATATTCCAAAAGCAAAAGCAAATTGAGCTTTCGGTTGTCGCCGCCGTTCATGGCGCCGGCAATGGCCATAAAACCGGTGCGCTCGTAAATCGTCCGCAGCAGCGCCGCCGGCGAAAGCGTAACCGAAAGCGCGCGCAGGGCGTTATATTCCGCCAAAAAGTTTTTGCATTTTTCGGATTTAGACGTCTGCATTTTTTGAAACAGCGTTTCTTCTTGGGAGGACAATTTGATTTCTGCAAGTTCATCCGGCGTAAAGCCCCAAATCGGCGACATCAAACACGCAGCAAGGGGCACATCCTGCAACGGGTTGTTAATCGTTTTTAAAAGTGAAAAGATGACGCGGATTTCCTGCATCGAGAAAAAGCCGCCTTTTTTCTGATAAAACGCGGGTATACCGGCGTTTTCCAGCGCATCGCGGTATTTCGGCGCATTGCCGAGTGCACGCATCAAAATACAAATGTCCCCGTACCGCACCGGGCGCTTTTCCCCGTCTTTGCCGCGCACAAGCATGCCGGATGTTATAAGCTTCTCAATAAGCCCCGCCACATATTCCGCTTCCGGCAGTTCACCGGTTTCCGTCGGGGAATTCGAGGACAGAAGGTGCAGTTCCAAAGGCGGGTCTTCTTGCTCGATAAAATCCGCCTCGGGGTTTAACCGCTCGGTCGCACGATAATCCACGCCGCCGATTTCCGGCGTCATCAATTGGTCAAACATAAAATTGATGCCCTTCGCAACGGTTTTGCGCGAACGGAAGTTGCGGTCTAACGTAATGCGTGCCGGAAAAGTTTTGCCGTCAAAATCGGCATAGGAAGCGCGGCGCTTCAGAAACAGCTCCGGCATGGCAAGGCGGAAGCCGTAAATACTTTGCTTGATATCGCCGACCATAAACAAATTTTGCTCGTCGCGGGAAATCGCCGAAAACAGCAAATCCTGCATTTCGTTGGTGTCCTGATATTCGTCTAAAAAGATATAATCATATTTTTCCCGCAGTGCGTCGGCGACCGGTGTTTTATGGTAGGTGCCGTCCGGGTTTTGCGTTACGACCAAATTTAAGGTCATATGGGAAATGTCGTTAAATTCGTATGCATTTTGCGCGAGTTTTTCCGCAAACAGCGCTTCGGAAAACGCACACACGGTATCAACTAAAAGCTGCACCACCGGCTGAAGGAACGCCATATCTTCTTGAAATTCCTGTTCAGAGCACGGCATAAGTCCGGGAATAGACTCAATACTTTTTTTGGCTCTTTCCCGAAGCGCTTTGACATTGGCCTGAATGGCGCTGTCTTTATAAGCCTTTGGAGCGGGTTTAAAGTCTTCTTTCTTATTTTTATAATCCTGTGCGTATTCCAGTAAAGCGTCCCAACGGTTTGAAGAAGCGAGTGCCTCCAATGCGCTGAGTATTTGCAAATCTTTTTCAATCGCCGGCGCATAGGCTTCGGCAAGCGGGGCGTCGTCACACATCAAGTCGAGCGCTTGCTGCGCGGCGCGTTTCCCCTCTTCAATGCGTTCTCGGATATTTTGCAAAATGAGCAGATACCAAATGGATTCCTGTATGGAGAGCGCCGGAGAATAGTCGGCGGGAATTTCCCGAAGCCAGCGTTCCGGCGACGGGTAAACCTGTGCGTTTCTGAAAAGGGTTAAAATCGCATCTTTCAGCGTTGCGTCGGAGCTCCCGAGCGAAAAAAGATTGGAAAGATCATAAAACGCAGCACTCTTTTTTTCGCAAAGCGTGTTGATACAATTTGTGACGACCTCATCTTCCAGCGCGGCGCGTTCGCTGTCATCTAACATTCGGAAATCCGGCGCAATGCCGAGTTCGTGAAAATAGCGCTTGACAACGGTCGAGCAAAAGCTGTCAATTGTGCAGATTTCCGCCGCAGGCAGCAGCATTTGCTGACGGCGAAGGTAGGCGTTTGTCGGGTCTTGTTCGAGCTTTTGGGAAAGCGCCTTGCCGATGCGTTCGCGCATTTCAGCAGCGGCGGCTTTGGTAAACGTCACAATTAAAAAGCGGTCAATCGGGTGGGGCTTTGCAGTATCGCAAACCATTTGAATCACGCGTTCGACCAACACAGCGGTTTTGCCGGAGCCCGCCGCAGCGGAAACCAACACAGAGCCCCCGCGCGCATAAATGGCATGTTTTTGCTCGTCTGTCCATGTGCGTTCACTCATTCTGCTTCCTCCCCTTCTGCTTCCAGCATTTTTTTCACGGCGGCAAACGTGCCGTAGTTCGGAAGTTCCCGAACGATATCGCCTTCTTCATAACCGCAGACGGCTTTAAAGTCGCAATATTTACAAGCCGCATTTTCGGTTTTGATATATGCCGGCAAAACGGGAATTTCGCCCCGATGCAGGCGCTCGGCCATTTCCCGTAAGTTTTTGTCCATATGCTCTTTCAGGGTGTCAAACACCTTTTGGCTCAACAAATTACCTTTGAAGCCGCCCTTGTCGGCGCTAACCGGGATAAAGTGATTGGAAACGGAAGAATCCATGCCGAGAACAACGTCGGTATTATCCAAAACAACACCGTCCATGCGGCTGTTTCCCAAGCGCGCCTCCAAAATCTCCTGGTCGTCGGCATTCCTTGAAAGCTTATCTTCCACCGACTTTGCCTGGAAATACAAAACACCCGCCGGTATAATATCGCCGTACCGTTCTTTCCCGTTTTCACAAATGGCAAACAGGTAAATGAGCATTTGCATATTAAGACCCGACAGCACTTGGGACATATCAAGTTTTTTGCCGCCTGATTTATAGTCAATCACGCGCAGATAGCTTTTGCCGTCTTTTTCCATCACGTCCACGCGGTCAACCGAGCCGATAATCCGAATAGAGCCGCCGTCTGAAAGCGGCAAACGGTAAGGCTGAATGTCGCCGTCCGGCCCGATAGAAAGCTCAAAATCGGTCGGAATGAAGGCGCTCACGGAAAATTCGGCGATCAAGCGTTTAATTACGTCAAACACCGTGTCACAAAGGTTATGAAGCAGGAATAAAAACCGCGGTTCTTTGTCGGCGCTTCCGCCGAGTTTTTCCGCAATATAGTTTTCTAAAACCGTTTGGATTTTTTCGCGCAAGGTGTCGTCGGGCATCTCCCGCAAGGTGTCGCGGTCGTTTTCCGACAGGATTTTTTCAAGGCAATGGTGAATAAACGTGCCGCTTTGCGCAAAATCCAGCTCCGCTTTCTTTAACGGGTTCAGCTTTAAGCCGAATTTGCAGAAATAGGAAAACGGGCACTTGTAAAACACTTCCGCTTTAGAGGCGGAAATCAGGATATCTTTTTTAAACAGGTCTTCGGCAAGCGCAGGGTCCTGAAACGCTGTTTGCAGGTGGAAAATCGCTTTTTCCACCGCCGCTTCCCGCGCCTTGTAATCTTCCCGCGCGCGGAAATAAGCAATCAGAGACGCCGAAAGCGGTGTGTTCTCTTTAAATTGTGACGCCATGGTCTCAAACGCATCCGCCGCACTTTCCACGCGGTTCTCGGGCGGCAAAGTGTAAGCGTCGGTCACGGCAATCTGCGGGAAAACATCTTGTAATTCCGAAACGATTTCCGAAGGCGAAAGCCCATTGCCGCGGTAATCCGCCAACGCATAAGAAACCGTCAGCCTTTCGCGCGGGAGCGTCATCGCGTAATAGGCGTAAAAATATTCGTCCACCGCTTTGACCTCAGCAGTTTCGGTCAACTGCACCCCTAAGGATTCCAAAGTTTTGCGTTCGGTGTCGCTCAAAATGCCGTCGGTCGGCGGCGTTAGCGGGAAACTGCCGCTGTTCGCACCGACCAAGAACACGGCGCGCGGCGGCGCGATGCGAATTCGGTCGGCGGCGCCGACGGTAATTACATCCAAACCCTGCGGGATTTGCCCCAAATCGACACAGCCGAGCAAAACGGAAAACAGTTCGCGGTAACGCTTCGCGGGCACGACCGATTCGCCGACGGCGAGCGCCAGTTTGTTGAGCATATCCATCAGCATTTCCCAAACGGTGTTCTGTTGTTCGGCGACGGCAGTCTGACCGTTTGATGCTAACTGCTGTGCCAAAGTCTTAAGGCTTTCGCCGGCATGCACCGCTTGCAAAAAATCATAAAGCATGCGGGACTTGTCTAGCCCCGACGCGGTTTCAAATTCTTTTCGAAACGCGAGCACGGGACCGACCGCGCGGCGGCGCAGTTCGTTTAATCGAGCGAGCTTTTTCTCTTCGCGCTCCTGCATGGTCTGTCCGAGCCCGGCGGGGTTTCCGGTGAAATCCGACCGCCATTTTGCGCGGTCGATATTCCACATAATCGCATAATTTTCAAGGTCGGCTGCCTCGTCGACAGCTATGCCCGCAAGCCCGGTTTTCAAATAGCGCAACAGCACTTCCGTTGTGATGCCGTCGGCGGCCATATCCAAAAGGCCGGAAATCATTTGCATCAACGGCTGCATATTGACCGGCTGGCGTTTGTCTTCAAAAAACGGCAGACCGAATTTCTGAAACGCGGCGTTGAGTTCGTGGTCATAGGTATCTTTTTTGCGTGCAATAACAGCGATTTCCCCGGCGCGGTAATTTTGTTCGCGTAAAAGCTTTCGAATTTCGCGCGCGACAAAATCGCTTTCATCTGTTCGGTTGGCGGCAGAGAAAATCTGCAGTCCGGCGGGAATTTCCGAACACTTTTCTTTTTTCGAGCGGAACACATTTGCTTCGAGCGCGCGCAGTTCCGGGGTTTTCGTGTCTTCTGCCGCTAAGCACACCACCGATTTTGCGACCGGTACAGAATTTTCGGCGCAAACGCGTTTTAATTTTTCCGCCTCGTCGCGGATATTGTCAAACAGCAGCGTATCTTCCGCTTTCGCAGCGTCCATACACAGCGTAATGTAAACGTCTTTGCAGCGGCGCAGCATTGCCGCAATGACATTTCGCTCCTGTTTTGTAAAGCCGCAGAAGGTATCGAGCACAACGGTTTTACCGTCAAAATAATCGATTTCCGGAATAATTTCGGCTAATCGCGTCAGCAAATCGGTATCATCGGAAAAGCGGTCATGGACAAGTGCGTTGTAAAGGTCGGTAATTTTAGAAAGTTCGGTAAGTTTATGCTTTAAAGTGCCTTCGGGAAGTGTCTCCCCCGCTTTTTCAAGTTGGTCGGCGGAAACCGCACACTGTTTTAATTCGGTGGAAAAGGTCACAAGGCTTTGCAAAAGGGCGGGACGGTTTATAAATTTTTTATAGATTTCTGCGTTTTCGCCCAACGCTTCCAAAGCAAGGCTCATTAAGACCGCGCGTGTGCCGTCGTCAATTTTCGGTTTGTCACCGGGCGCAAATTGAGACAAAACGGTTTCGGCAAGCCGTGAAAAACTCAAGATTTCAAGGTTTAGCATATTTTTCGGCCCGACTTTTTCGAGCATGGCGCGTTCAGTCTCAAACGAAAACTGCTCGGGCACGATTAAAATAAGCCCCTTTTCCCCCGCAAGCAGTTTTTCGGACAAGAGCTTTCGCACATATTCGGTTTTGCCGCTGCCGTTTCGGCCGAAAACAAAACGAAGCATATTTTCCCCGCCTTTCCGTAGTTACAAGTATTTTAACATACCGCCGCACGGTTTACAACCGAGGCTTTTTTCATAAGTCCAAGGTTTTGGACATAAACTGCAATGTTCCGTGAAAATCTTAAAGAATTCTTAAAGTTCGCCTTTGTTACTTGCGATTTTTCAGAAAAAGAGTATAGTTTTTAGTGGTGATTATATTGAGAAGGAGAAAAATCGGCCGTCCGAGAAGGCAAAACATCCGGCTTGTTCGTACTTTATTTTTAGTGCTGATTGCTGTCGTTCTTGTGGGCGGCACAATTTTAGCTGTTTACATACATGACAGCGCACCTGAAATTTCCGTTTGCCTGGACCCGGGGCACGGCGACCACGACCCGGGGGCTGTAAGCGGCGACCGGCAGGAAAAAGACGACAATTTGCGCGTGGCGCTTTTGGTACGGGATAACTTAGAAGCCAAAGGTATTCGCGTTTACATGACGCGCGACGACGACACCTTTTTAAGCTTGGAAGAACGCTGTGCGCTGGCAAACAAAAAGAAATGCACGTTGTTTGTGGCTTTACACCGCAACAGCGCCGAAAGCGGCAGCGGTGTGGAAGTTTGGGTAGAAAACACGCCCGAAAAGGTCGACTGGGCGCTTGCAGAAAACATTTTGAACGGCTTGAGCGAAGCCGGTATTTCCAAAGCGCGCGGCGTAAAAAGTGGCTATGTTCACAACCCCGACGGCAACTATTACGTCAACGCGCACACGAAAATGCCAAGCTGTCTTGTGGAGCTCGGGTTTATCACGAGCGACACCGACAACGCCTTATTTGACGAGCATTTAAACGATTACGCAAAAGAAATTTCCGACGCGATTGAAAAAACTTTGCAAGAACAGGTGGAAACAACTACCGCATAAAAAGGAAACGCTCTGCATTTGTAGGGCGTTTTGTTTTGGCTTATTAAGGTTTCAAAATTATTTGCCACGCGGAAAGCAAGCGTTCCATATTCCACGCGGCGTTTGCCGGACTTGTGGAGGGCAGACAGACGGACTGTATTTTCGTCACAGGGAAAATATAACGCATATAAAGCGAATCCGCCGTTTTGCCGTTTGTAAAAATTTTTCGGACATTGCTGTTTTCCAAAATCGGCGTAATATCGTTCGGTTTTGCGTTGCGGATGCTGCTGTCGGAAGAACCGACAATTTCGCACGAGGCAATCACGTCCCAAAGCGCAATTCCGTTTTTAAGCGCCAACTGTTTCTTTTCTTCGATCGTTTGCGGGATTTCAGAACCTGTGAGCGCGGCGAGCAACGGCCAAAAACGGTTTTTCGGGTGGCCGTAGAAAAACTGCTGTTCGCGGGATTTCACCGACGGAAAGCTGCCGAGGATTAACACCCGGCTTTGCTCGTCATATAGCGGGCCGAACGGATGCCAAACAAGATTAGACCCTTTGGTGCTTTCGGATTTTGCCATTTTAAAGTCTCCCACAAAAAAGGACGGCAAATAAGCCGTCCTTTAATTTGTATGTTTCTCTTTTATTTTGTGCCGAAAATACGGTCGCCGGCATCGCCGAGACCCGGAACAATGTAGCTGTGTTCATCAAGCTTTTCGTCCAGCGCGGCGCAGAAGATGTCAACATCGGGGTGCGCGGTGGTCAGCGCTTCCAACCCTTCCGGCGCGGCGATTATACCCATAAATTTGATGGACTTCGGGTTATAAGTCTTAATCTGGGTAATCGCGTCAATCGCAGAACCGCCGGTTGCAAGCATCGGGTCCAACACGATAACTTCACGCTGCGAAATATCCGACGGCAGTTTGCAGTAATACGGAACGGGCTTTACGGTATCGGGGTCACGATACATACCGATATGGCCGACCTTTGCGGACGGAACCAACTCAAGCACGCCGCCGAGCATACCGGTGCCGGCACGGAGAATCGGCACAAAAGCAAGCTTTTTGCCGGAAATGACTTTGGTTTTTGCCATGGAAATCGGGGTTTCAATCTCGACTTCTTTAAGCGGCAGGTCGCGGGTTGCTTCATAGCACATCAGCATAGCGATTTCCTGCACCAGAGCGCGGAACTCTTTTGAGCCGGTGTTCTTGTCACGAAGAAGAGTCAGCTTATGCTGAATCAGCGGATGATTGGTGATTGTAACCTTTCCCATAAAGCGCCTCCAAATAAGCATTAAATTTTTTCCTAAATATTATATAACAAACGAAGAGAAATTACAAGAATTTTGTCGTCGAAATTCAAAGTGCCGGCGATTTAACCTTGGCTTTGCTCAATTGCGGTAATTTGGTCGACGCGGCGCTGATGACGCCCGCCTTCAAATTCGGTGTTGAGAAAAACGTCGACCAATTCACAGGCAAGCCCCGCCCCGACAACGCGGCCGCCCATGCAAAGGACGTTGGCGTCATTATGAAGGCGCGTATATTTTGCGCTGAAATAATCGGAACAGCAGGCGGCGCGAATGCCGTGGACTTTGTTTGCCGCCATAGAAATCCCGATGCCGGTGCCGCAGCAGAGAATCCCGAGGCTCCCTTTGTCGGCAAGGAGTTTTTCGCAAGTCGCTTGCGCAATCGGCGCGTAATCGACTGACTCCGCGGAATGTGTACCGCAGTCCTCGACTTCATAGCCTTGTTCGAGCAAATGCTGTTTAATTGCCTCTTTGAGTTCAAACCCGCCGTGATCGGCACCTAAATAAATCATTTTGTATGCTCCTTTTTTTGCAAATCTTTTTGTTTGTTGTTTAATTCCCGCTCCGCCTGCGGCAAGCGCAGATACAGCGGCAGCAATTTCCCCGCCGGCACTGAGCTTTCCCCCGCTTCGAGTTTTTGCGCCGCAAGAAAAGCCACGCTTGAAGCGCGCACAAACCGCAAAGGCTCGTCGGCTTCATAACACGGTGTTTTAAGCGCGCCCGAGAGAAATTCAAACGCCTTTTTCGTCCCGTCGCCCGCCAAAAGCACCGCAGACGAAAACGCGCGCAGTTCTTCCGAAAGGTCCGCAAGGGACATTGCTTTATCTTCGGTTAAGCGTTCGCCGTTTTGAAAACAAGCAGTATAAACCTGGTCACGCCGCGCGTCCATGACCGCACAGACCACGCCGTCAAAATGGCGGTTTGCGTAGGCCGCGGCTTCCAGCGCGGAAACGGCAAAACAGGGCTTTTCGGCAGCGTCTGCCATGCCTTTAATTGCCGCAACGCCTATACGCACGCCGGTAAACGACCCGGGTCCGTTGGTCACGGCAAAAGCATCGACTTCGCTCGGCTGCACACGACAATTTGAAAACAGCTCTTGCGCCATCGGTAAAAGCGTTTGGCTGTGGGTGAGCGGCACATGGGTAAAGCTTTCACCGAGCAAAACGCCGTCGCAAAGCAGCGCCGCCGAAGCTGTCGCGCCGGCGCAATCCAGTGCAAAAATCGTCATGCCTTTTCCTCCCAGCCGTCTACCGTAATTATCCGTTCGTTTTCGGTGTTTCCAAGCTTAATCGTAATGCGAATGGCGTCTTGCGGCAGAGCGTTTTCGATGTTTTCGCTCCACTCCACGCAAAGCACGCTGCCCGCGTCCATATATTCGAAAAATCCGGTGGAATCTAAGTCTGCCCAAGTTTCCACGCGGTACATATCAAAATGGCAAAGTTCCGCGTTTTTGCCGTATACGTTGACAATGGCAAACGTGGGGCTTGAAACTTCACACGCCAGCCCCATGCCTTTTGCGACGCCGGTCACAAAAGCGGTTTTGCCCATACCCATGCCGCCGAAAAACGCGAGCACTTCCCCGCCTTTTAAGGTCCGCCCGATTTTTTCGCCGAGCGCGACGGTTTGCGCATAGTCTTTGGTTACAAAAGTCTGCATCTCATCACCGCTTGTCATTGTAACACGGTTTTCACGGTTCGTAAATACTTTTTGCTTGAATTTGGAGTGTAACCATACTATAATACAAACAGAACTTTGTGAGGTAGCAAAATGAAAAAACGACTTCGTTCGGTTCAGCTCTTTTTAAAAGAGACGGACTTGCTTTTATTGATAACCTGCATCGTCACGTCGGTTTTCGGTCTTTTGATGGTTTACAGCGCCACGCGCCACAACCTAAAAGAGGGCCAAATTTTCCCGCGTGATTTTTTGATTATGCTCATTGCCGTTGTGGTCGGCATTGCGTTAAGCCTTGTGATTTCCTATTTTAACTATGAGGTATTTACAAGGTTTTGGATTTGGATCGGCGCGGCGTGTATTTTCGCCATGGTTTTGCTGTTTTGGTTCGGCACGGGTCCGAGCGAACGCCCGGACGTGCACACATGGCTTGACTTTAAAATTTTCAGCATTCAGCCCTCGGAATTTGTCAAAATCGGGTTTATTATCACATTCAGCGTGCATTTGGAACGGTTAAAGGACAAGCTTAACAAGCCATTGAGCATTTTACAGCTTGCCGTGCACGCGATGATTCCGACCTTTTTAGTTTTGAAAACCGGCGACATGGGTTCGGCGCTCGTGTTCCTTGTGATAACCGCGGTTATGCTGTTTGTCGCGGGGTTACACTGGGGCTACTTCCTCGGCGGCATCGCCTTGGTTGCCGCCGCCGCACCGCTCGTTTGGACGTATGTGTTTTCCTCGATTCAGAAAGACCGCTTTTTGGCGCTCATTTACCCGGAACTTTACCCGAGCATTATTTACCAGCAGGAACGCGGCATGACCGCCATAGGCGCCGGCGGCATCACCGGGCAGGGGCTGTTTCAGGGCGCTTACACGCAGGCGGGCGCTGTGCCGGAAAGCATGAACGACATGATTTTCACGGTTATCGGCGAAGAACTGGGGTTTGTCGGGTGTGTCGCCGCGCTGGCGCTGCTTTGCTTTATCTGCGTGCGGATTATTTTAATCGGCAAAAAATCGCGGGAGCGCTCCACCAACTTGATTTGCGACGGCATGGCGGCGATGATAATTGGACAAGTGGTGATTAACGTCGGGATGTGCTTAATGCTTTTGCCGGTTATCGGCATTACGCTCCCCTTCTTCTCCGCCGGCGGTTCTTCCAACCTTGCGGTGTATCTCGGCATTGGGCTTGTTTTAAGCATCTACCGCCACAACTGCGATTCAGGCGCGGTCAACATTCGCGTGTATGATTCTTTAAAAAATTCATAAGTTTTCTAAAAGCAACAGAAAAGACCTCCGAAAACGGAGGTCTTTCTTTTTATGTATTCTGTCAGCCGATAAAAATTTGCACCCAGTAACCGTTGCCGTTGACGACCACACAGCCGAACCCGACTTCGGAAAAATCACCGTTTAAAATATTGGCGCGGTGTCCCTCTGAGTTCATCCATCGGTCCATAATCTTATCCACACCGAAATAGCCCCAGGTGCCCATGGCGATATTCTCGCCGGCAGTCCTGTAAGAAACGTCGCTGATTGCCGTGAAGCAACCGCTGCCGTCCGGGCGGGTGTGGGAAAAACAGCCGTCTTTGGCAATTTCAGCCGCACGCACACGCGCCGAAGCGCACAGGGTTTGATTTAACGTCAACGCGGACTGTCCGTTTATGGCTCGCTGGGCGTTGACCTGTTTTAACATATCGGATTCAAAGCCGGTTTGCGCGCCGGAAACCGTTTGACTTTGTGCCGGAGGATTTTGTTCCTGCGGTTTTTGTGCTTGCGGTTTCTGTTCTTGTGGCTTTTGTTCCTGTGGTTTTTGCGCCTGAGGCTTTTTCTGTTCCTCGTTGTTTGTTTTAATCTGTGTAGACCTCTTGGTTGTTTCGGAATTGGTTTTTGTTGTCGGCGCTTTGGTTGCGGTTGTTGTGACAGGCGCCGTTGTCGTTGTTGTCGGCGCTTGCGTTGTGGCTGCGGCCGTGGTGGTTATAGGCACAGTAGAAGTAGTCGTTACTTCGTCGCCGCCCTTTTGACAGGCGCACAAAAGCACCGTTAGGCACAAAACCGCACCACTAATCCGAAAAATGGAACCTCGCATGGAAAACGCCTCCCCTAAAACAGAATTATTTTACCAAGCGTAAATTTGCCATTCGCGCCATGAGTTTTTTCGTGCCGACTTTTTGGAAAGCAATTTCCAAAAGCATATCGTTGCCCATCGGGCGCACGGTAGAAACCACGCCCACGCCGAACGCTTTGTGTTCGACAGTATCACCCGGTTTAAAGCTCGGAATTGACCCGGAAGAAGCAGCCGGTTTTTTCGTAAAGCCGCGGTTGACGCTTGAAGAAGCAGGAGCGGCGGAATGCGGCACATTGTGAGAAGCACCGGCGTGTGACACCGTGCCGTAAGTGCTCTTTCCCCCGAATCCATAGCGCGTGCCGACCGTTTCCGAACGGTGCATGTCGAGCAAATCTTCGGGGATTTCCGCCACAAAGCGCGACGGGCGGTAATAGTTCGTCGAGCCGTAAATCATACGGGATTTCGCGCAGGAAAGATACAGTTTTTCTTTCGCGCGCGTAATGCCGACATAGGCAAGGCGGCGTTCCTCTTCGACTTCGTCGTCGATATACATGCTTTGCACGCCGGGGAACACGCCCTCTTCCATACCGGGAATAAAAACAATCGGGAATTCCAGTCCTTTGGCGGAATGGAGCGTCATCAGCACAACGGCCTCGGCTTCGGCGTTGTAATTGTCAATATCGGTAAGAAGTGCAACTTCTTCCAAATAATCGTTTAGCGACCCCTCGGGGTTTTCTTCGGAAAAGCGCACCAAAGTCGCGGAAAGTTCGTTTAAGTTCTGAACGCGGTCGTCGAATTTTTCCGGCTCAGCACGCAGGCTTTCGACATAAGCGGTTTCGTCCAAAATCTGATTGAGCACGTCGGCGAGCGGCGCACCCGACGCCGTGTCGGCAATGCGTTCAATCATCGCCGTGAAAGCCTTGAGTTTTTCCGCAGAGCGTTTGAGCACGTCATATTCATCCGCCGTTTTGAAAACTTCAAACAGCGAAACGCCCAACAGGTCCGCAATTTCATTGGCGCGGGTCACGGTTGTGTCGCCGATACCGCGTTTTGGGACGTTGATAATCCGCTGTAAGCGGACTTTGTCGGCGGGGTTGTTGACCACCGACAAATACGCCAGCATATCTTTAATTTCCATACGGTCATAGAATTTATGGCCGCCGATAATTCGGTAAGGAATTGCGTTTTTGATCAGCGCGCGTTCAATAGGGCCCGACATGGCGTTCATGCGGTAAAGCACCGCGTGGTCGCCGAACGAGTGCCCTTGCGCGACGGAATCCAAAATCTGACCGGCTATGTAATTGGCTTCTTCGGTCTCATCCTGCGCCGTTTCCAACGTAATTTTAGCACCCTCGCCGTTCGCCGTCCAAAGATTTTTGCCTTTTCGCTGGCTGTTGTTGGCAATCACGGCGTTGGCGGCATCCAAAATATTTTGCGTGGAACGGTAATTCTGCTCCAAACGAATGACCACCGCGTCCGGGTAACGGGTTTCAAAGCTCAAAATGTTTTCAATCGTCGCGCCGCGGAAGCGGTAAATGCTTTGGTCATCGTCGCCGACCACGCAGATGTTGCGGTAGCCGTCGGCAAGCAGAGAAGTAAGCTTATACTGCGCGTGGTTGGTGTCCTGATACTCGTCGACCATAATATAGCGGAACTGCCGCTGATAGTGTTCCAGCACGTCGGGGTTTTCTTCTAAAAGACGCACGGTGTTGAAAATAATGTCGTCAAAATCCATCGCGTCTGCGTTTTGCAAAAGGCGCTGGTATTTTTCATAGCAGTCCGCGATTTTTTGCATCCACACATCCTGGCCGGTGGTCTTTTTAAATTCCTCGGGCGAAACGAGCGCGTCTTTCGCGCGGCTGATTTCCGCCAAAATCGACTTGTGCGGCAGGAAGCGGTCTTCGATATTCAAAAGCTTCTGACATTCTTTCATCACGCGCTTGCTGTCGTCGGTGTCGTAAATCGTGAACCGATTGGTAAAGCCGATGCGGTCTGCGTTGCGGCGCAAAATCCGCACACAGCTTGCGTGGAAGGTGCTCGCCCAAATGTCCTGCGCATCTTCGCCGAGCATCCCGCCGAGGCGTTCTTTCAGCTCGTTTGCCGCTTTATTAGTAAAGGTAATCGCCAAAATCTGCCACGGCTTCGGGGCTTTGGCACGAAGCACATCGGCAATTTCCGGATAAACCGAACGGTCGCCCGCAAGATAGGCGCGCATATTCGCGACATCCGCGTCGTCGGGCGTGCGGTCGGCGTAATCGGAAGTATAGGCTTCACCGAAACGCAGGAGGTTCGCAATTCGGTTGACGAGCACCGTGGTTTTGCCGCTGCCCGCGCCCGCAAGAATTAAAAGCGGCCCATCCGTTTGAAAGACCGCTTTTTTCTGCATCGCATTCATGCGTTTAAATTCGTTTTCGATAATTTGTTTGCGCAAAAGTAAAAATTCGTTGTAATCCATAAATGCTCCGTAAAATCAGGTATGAAACAGGTTGCCGCCGTGGCAGTCAATCGCCACGGTCAGCGGAAAATCGGCAAATTCCAGCCGTTTGACGGATTCACAGCCGAGGTCGTCAAACGCAATCACCTCACAAGAGGTAATGCATTTGCTGGCGAGCGCGCCCGCGCCGCCCACAGCGCAGAAATACACCGCGCCGTTGCGGACAATCGCGTCGCAAACCTCTTTGCTTCTCGGCCCTTTGCCGACCATAGCGGCAAGCCCCAAATCGAGCATGCGCGGGGCGTAAACGTCCATGCGCCCGGAGGTTGTCGGGCCGCAGCTGCCGATTGCAAGGTGCGGCGGTGTCGGCGTAGGTCCGGCGTAATAGACGACAGCGCCGTCAATTAAGTAAGGGGGTTCTTTTCCCGCGTCTAAAAGCGCCATAATGCGTTTATGCGCCGCGTCGCGGGAGGTGTAAACCGTACCGCTTAAATAAACGGTATCGCCGGCGTGAAGTTCCCCGGCCCGCGCCTTAATTTCACTTGTATGTAACCGAAATTCTTTCAATTTTTATCCCTCTTTGGGTTTGTCGAACCGATAAACCGAATTCGGCGTAATGTTTAAGTCTTCGTTAAATTCCGTATTCGGCGGGTAGTGAATGTAAGTAAGCCCGCTGCCGTCGTCGGTTTGGGTAATCCCGGCAATCTCTTCACCGAGTTCGTCGGCAATGCGAATCGAAATATCGGGCACGAATTTTTCCGCATCTTTGCGGTTGGCAAGCGCCTGCGCCGCTTTGGAAAGTTTTGCGGAAAGCGCGGAAATATCCGCGTGGAGGCTTTCAATCGATTTTGTGAAGCTCGCTGCCAAAGCGTCGACGTCGGAAGAAAGGCGCGCCACTTCGCTCGCCTGCTTCGCGATATTGTCGGAAGCTTCCGTTTGGGTTTCGCTTGCCTTTTTGTTGGCGGCGTTCACGATTTCGTCGGAATATTTACGCGCATCTAAAAATGCGGCGCCGAGCTGGGCTTCCGAGGCGCGAACCTCTTCGCTCTTCTTTTCTAAGAAAGCTTTCTTTTCATCTAACGTCGAAACCTGTCTTTTCAGCGCTTCGTTTTCCGCCTGCACGCTTGCAGACTCAGCCACGGCGCTTTGCAGCGCGGCGTTTGTTTCATCTAATTTCTTTTCGGTTTCTTTCGCCTGTTCACACACGGCGGAAAGCTCGTCCACTTTCTCTGTTAAAGTCTGAACCGCGGCGCCTTTTTCCTGTAATTCTGCGTTCAAATCGGCGATTTGGGTTTTTAACTCCTCGACATATTTCAGCACATCTTCGCGCTTAAAGCCGCCGAAAATGCTGGTTCTTAAGATCCGTTCGGACTCCATTTGCCTGCCTCCTGTTTTCGCTTTCCTGTTCACTTTAAAATTCTGAAATATTTTAGCATATTTTAAAAGTTATCGCAACTGTTTTTAAAAGCTTGACACGGATATTTTACAAAAGTCTATTTTGAATTTATCGCACAGCGAAAAACCCCGCCCGAAAGCAATCGGACGGGGTTCTTCGTCAGAGCATAAGTTCCTTTATTCTGTATCTTTAGGGGGAGATACAAAAGCGGCATTGTTTTCAGGGCCTTGTTCGCCTTTGGCTTTAAGCTCCGCGGCGCGGTTTTTCAGCACTGC
This sequence comes from Candidatus Fimenecus excrementavium, assembly GCA_018712805.1. Classification (GTDB taxonomy): domain Bacteria; phylum Bacillota; class Clostridia; order Oscillospirales; family Acutalibacteraceae; genus Fimenecus; species Fimenecus excrementavium. The sequence goes on from DVGI01000027.1 coordinate 55,544, forward strand.
TTCGTGGATTTCCTGTTTTCTCGCGCCGGTCAGGCGATAGAAGAAGAACGGAACGCCGGCGAGCAGCATCATAAGCCCATGGAAAATCGTGTAGAAAAACAACAGCATAATTTTGGTATGCAGCGTTTGATCGGGGTAAACGCCCTCCTGCGGCTGAATGTATTGGATAATCGAGCTGTCGCCGTATAAAATCAAAGGCGCCACGCCGGTTGCGATTGCACCGCTGATGGTCGACCCGATGCCGCAAACAAAGCCGAGACTTGCATCCAAGCGTTTGCGGGTTTTCAGTTCGATGTCTTCGAGGATATCCGCCTGGAACATCGCCGGCAAAAGGTTGGACGCGCCGAACTGCAAGCCGATTAGGAACAAGGAAAGCACGAACACAATCTGAAGTGCGGACGAACCGGTTTTGAAATAGATTGTGCCGATTGTAAAAGCTAACGTATTGGCAAGCACCGAATACACACCGGACGCAATGTAAATCTGTTTGGAATTAAACTTATTCAAAAGCGCTTTGACAATCAGCATGCCGACAAACGTGCCGATACCCGTGGGAAGCCCCAACAGGATGTATTTGCTCGTAGAGCCGAGCAGCGCGGCGGCGAGGAAAATCCCCATATAGTTCGCTATGCCGCGGAAGTTTTTCAAAAATTCGCTCAAAAGGACAATCCAGGCATATTTGTTGGAGAGAATATCCAAATAGCCTTCAAGCGGGTTTTTGCGGGTGACGCTGTAGGTCACGCGCTCTTTAACCATACTGCACGCGAGCAGCATAACACAGGTGCACACCACGGCGCAGGCAATCGCTGAGCCGAGATATTGCAGGCCCTCGTCGTCGGTAATCACGCCGGCGACCGCCACAACGACCAGCGGCGCGGAATTGCCGATGGCGTTGACGATACCGCGCCAGGTAAACGCCGTGTCGCGTTCGCCGCTGTTCGGGGAAATAACCACCGCAATGTTGTTGAGCGTGCCCGCAAAGGTGTTGGCGATATTGTATACGACTTGAATACAAATCAAGTAGGCTACAATGATTACACCGGTGCGCGGGATAAAGCTCGGCGTCCAAAACAAAAGCACAGTCAAAACCGCCGTCGGGATTGCCCAAATGCGGACAAACGGCTTAAATTTGTTGTGACCGTCTTTCGGCGGGCGGTCGATAATCATCATCAAAAAGAAATTGATGATAAAGCCCGCTATCGTACAAAAAGAATTAATGAAGCCCACCTGTTTGGACTCAAGTCCCAATACGTTTACAAGGTAAGCCTGCCGGTAGTTACCGAGCATTCCCTGCATAGTCGTCAGGAAAAAAGTACCCATTAAAAAGATAATCAATTCTCTAGTCGGCACGAGTTTGTCGAGTTTCTCCCCAGTTTGCTTTTTAACCAAAGTTCCTGCACCTGCCCTCTTTTATTCCAAAATCAGCGTTGCGTTATAGTCGTCTATGCCGTAATTGCCGGCGGAATGTTTTAAAATCTCCGCCATATCCGCAAGGTCGCCTTCCAGCGTTTTGATACGTAGCTTTTTAAACACAAAGCGCAAGCGGCGAATTGCCGCCAACAGCACGTCGCCTTTCGGCGTTCCTTCAACGAAGGTTTGGTTCCCCTCTAAAACGCCGCGCACCAATTCGACAACATAGTTTTTAAACAGCATTTTGCGAATGGACTTGTCGCAATGTATGCACAACAGCCGCGCTACGCCCCCGACGGTCATTTTGTTGAGAATTTTGCCGAGCGTTTTAAAAACCGGGTAAAGCGATTTTTTATCGGCGGCGCCGAATTTCTGCAAAAGCACTTCCGGGTTTTCGCGCATATCCTCGATGATATTTAAAATCATGCTGTCGAACAAATCGTCTAAATATTGCTTGCAGTCACGCCCGCCGGTGTCCCAGTCGAAATCCGGCGTGGGAATACTTTCGATTTTTACGGTTTTTCGGTCAAGCACGGTCACAAGGCGCATAAACGCCGGGTCGGCGATTGTGGAGCCGGTGCAGACATCGTAAAATTTATTGCCTTTTTCGGTGATTTTTTCGTTGATGCTTTGGTTGTGCATATGCCCCGTAAACACCAAATGCACGCCCTCGTCAGCGAGCATGGTGGTAATCGCTTCGGCGTTTTGTTGGACCGCAGTCGGAATAATGGAAAAAATCGGCTGACCGGGCAAAAGCGGATAATGATTCATCGCAATCATCATCTGCCCGTCGTCCCGCGCTTTTTTGGTTTGTTCTTTGATCCATGCAATTTGCCGGTCGTCATAAGTGATATTTTCTTCACAGTCGCCGTCATTGTTTAACGCGAGCAGGCGCACACTATCGGACAGCTGAACGACATAAGAAAGATGTTCGCGGTCAACGGCAATCGCTTCGGAAAAACCGAAGTCGTAATACAAATCGAAAAGTTCTTCGCGCTTTGTGCCCTCCGGCTCGTGGCGGCCGGTCTCGTCAAACGAAAACGGGTGGTCGTTAAAATCGTGACCGGCGGTAATCACATAAACGCGTTTGCCGCTTTGCTTTAATTTGTTCAGTTCTTCGACGAACGCCAAATGACTTTCTTTTTCGCCGTTAAACGAAAGGTCACCGGCAATAAGCACAATATCCGCCAAGTCGCTTTCGGCGAGATAAGAAAGGACGGCTTTGTTAATTACTTCCGTTTCGGCAAAGCATTTTTGCTCGTAGCGCATGAAGCTGTCATACGCTTCACCGTGCGCGCCGAGAGAGTTTTTGAAATAATGGGTATCGGTAATCACAAAGAATTTTAATTCGTTCACGCCTCTCGCCTCTTTTCTGAAATCTTCGCTTTTAAAACCGGCATCCAAAGCCCCGCCTGGACGCTGCGGTGGTCCATGCCGCGTTCTTTGGGTTCTTTGGTTTCAAACCAATCGGTAAAGCAGTTGCGATCGTCGGTTTCCGCCAAAAAGCGGACAATGCATTTTGAAAACCGCTCAATGTTTTCGCCGGTATCGTCTAAACACGCCGCCCAAAGCATCCAGTCGGATTTGGTGAAATCCGCACGCGAATCCAGCGGCACGCCGTAACGGTTAAGCTGTGCTTTGTATTGCTCGCTTTCCGCGCGGTAAAGGGCCTTGTCAAACAAATTGAATTCAAACAAAATGTCCCAAATCAAATTGTATTTCAAGCTCCAGCTTCCAGCGCCGTCTAAATTGAAGCGGAAATAGCCGTTTTCTTTTGCGAGCGCGGACAATTTTTGCGCATAATCTTTGGCAACTTGCATATCGTTTTGCGATTTACCGAGCGCTTCGCAGATTTTTGCAAAGCAGGCAATACCCATAACCGCTTTTATCGCAAGATTGACGTTTTTCTCACTGTGCCCGGCAAAATCGTCGGTGCAAAGCTGATTTTCTAACACCACACCGGTTTTTTTGAGAAACGCCGCCCATTTTTCGAGCAAGTCGAAATTCTCTAATAGCTGCATATCGTCGCCGGTTCTGCAATAATAGGCGTACGCCATAATCAGCATATTGCCGCACTCTTCCACCGGCATTTGATTTTTCTTTTGATAAATGGAAAAATCACGGCTTTTATAAACATTCTTCTTCGACGCGCGTCGGAACAGTTCGTCTTTTAAAGCATAAGCCTGCCCGTTGGCTATGGGGTAAGTCCCAATGTCATGCGGCGCAAAATCCGCCTGCCAAACCGGCAAGCGTGCAAACGCGAAAATTCCGGTCAGCATCGCTTTGACAAGTTCGGGTTTATAAACCAAAAACATCGGGATTGCAGGATAAGACACATCGACGGTGTTTACACAGCCGTTCGAGTGACATTCTTTCGAGAGATATAAAAGCTCGCCCTGCTTATTGCGCACAAGCTTATGTGCGGCGAGCACCTGCCGCGCGGCGGCGGTCAATATAGCTTGATAAGCGCCGCCGAACGCAGCGGCGTCGGAAAGGAGCAAGTCCTCTTGCTGCTGCATTTTCACAAGCAGCATATCATGATTTTCGCGGCAATAGGCAATCGCCGCTTCGATTGTTTCAAAACGTTCGTGCCACAAGGCTTTTAGGGGCGTGTCAAAATATAAAATGGAATCAATGTCGTCATACGCCAAAATATTGCCGAACGTAACGGAGCCGGTAAACTCCGGGAAAGAAAAGGCGGACGTGAGCGCGGTTCCTTTAGAGCCGCCGAACGAAAGCCTGCCGCCTTCTAAATAGAAATACCCCCAGTCCGCCGAAACCCCGTCGCCGGATTTGCTTAACGGTTTTTGGTCGGTGCGGCCCATACGTGCGGCGGTGGTGTCCCCTGCCGCAACAAGTTTCTTTTCCACCTGTTTTGCGCGGCGGTCATAGCAAAATTCCTCATGCACACAAAGTGTGAGGGAAACGTCATGAGGGGTGCTGTCAAGCACCGTAAGCTTGTAATCAATAAAGGAGCACGGTGTGGACAAAATATGTAAATCCGCAAAGGTAAGCGGCGTCCAAAATCGCACATTCAAAGAAACAGCGGCGTTGGAAAACGTATACTCCGTGACATAGGGCGTGACAACCAGGTCTTTCTGCTCAATAACCGCGCCTTTGCCCTTGCCGAGAAAGCGAAATTTTTTGCCGTCGACCGTTACAAAGCCGGTCAGGCGTTTCGGGATGCCACACCAAAGGGTTGTGGGCGCGTCATACAGGTTTTCACTTCTTGACCAAATGCTGAAAAAGGGGTCAACGGTAATCAATGGATAAGCGGGAAGTCGCATATGGTCCTCCTTACTCTAAATTTTCTAAAAGTGCCAAGGCCACAGATCTCGGCAATTTAGAAGCGCGTTTTACCTCCGCGCGAATTTCCTCGGCGGTTTCCAAACGCCGGAACGGCTTATAGGCTGAAGTCTTTTTCGCCGTCGTTGTCTGCCAAAGTTCCAGGACATGCACCACAGCGTCATGGGGCAAGGGATTTTGCCGTAGTTTTACACCAAAAAGCCGAATTTGTAATTTTGCATACTGCAAAGCATTTTCTACACGAACGACAAGCGGCGCGCGACTTTGCGGTTTTGGGTATTGTGAAGCAAACGGAACGGTCATTTCGCCATTGGTGACCACGACTTCGGAACAAGTTAAGACATCGCGGAAAATAAACGTGTATGCTCTGTCCGGCGGCAACAAATCCGCGTTGCCGACCGGCTTTTCAGCTGTGAATTCCAGCGTATCCCCCGTTTGTCGGACAGAAAACGCAGTGGTGACATGGTTCGATTCAAAATCGGTTTTGCCGCTGTCTTCAAATAACGTAAAGCTGCCGTAGCCTGCAAAAATGTGCAGTTCGAGATTTTTTGGATTCTCCGCTGTATTGCCCTCGTCCGCGCTCATCGGGAGAATCGCGCCGGCGCGCGCCAAAACCGGAATGGAAGCCAAGTCCCGGAACAGGGTGAGCGTTTTGCCGCCCGAATATTTCTGACCTGTGAAAATATCGGTCCATTCCCCTTTCGGCAGCCACGCTTCGACAGCGCCGCGGTTTAATTCCCGGCAATTGGGAGAAGTAATCGGGCAAACCAACAAATTTTCACCGAACATATACTGATTTTTGTGGGTGTAGGCTTCTTTCTCTTCCGGGTATAAATAATACATCGGCTCGCAAAGCGCAACGCCTTCGCTGTGGGTGCGGTAATCGAGCGTATATAAATACGGAATCAGGCGGTGGCGCAGACGCAAAAAGCGTTTGGCGATTTCAAAAATCGGGCGGTTGTAGCGCCAGGGCTCTTTGCCGAGCAGGTCGTTGGAGGTGGAGTGCAGGCGCAAAACCGGGCTGAACACACCGAATTGCAGCCAGCGGATATATAAATTTTCATCACGTTTTCCAAAGTGGTGCCCGCCGATGTCGTGGCTCCACCAGGTATAGCCGCAGTTCGCCGCGTTGACGGTGAAATAAGGCTGGAAATCCAAAACCTTCCAAGAGATTGCCGTATCGCCCGAAAAGCCCAACGGATAACGGTGACTGCCGATGCCGCCGTAGCGGGAAAGGATCAGCGGGATACGGCCGTCTTCCGCGTTGTCCAGATAATGATAATGATTCAGCGCCACCAGTGGGTCCAGCCCTTTGACATCGCTCTTTTTCCCTTGCTGCCAGTCAATCCACCAAAAATCAACGCCATCTTTTTCATAAGGCTTATGCAGCACATCAAAATAGGCATTCCAGAATTTCGGATCTTTACAGGAAAACGGAATATCCTGTTTGGTTTTGGGGTCAATCCCCATGGCTTTAGCCATTTCGGGGTAAGCATCTTCAAAAAAGCGAACCCCGTCCGCCGGGTGGAGGTTTAGCGTGATATGTAAGTTTTTAGATTTCAGATATTGCAAAAACGCACGGTAATCGGGAAACAAGTCGGTGTTCCAGGAATACCCTGTCCACCCGCCGCTGATGGGATTGTCCGACCAGGGATTGCTGCGGTAATGCGTGCCGAAGCGCGCGTTCAAATCCGTCCAGTGCCAGTCCATATCCACCGTGGCGACGGTCAGCGGAATGTCCTCGGTTTCAAACCGCTCCATCAGCTGTTCGTATTCCGACTGGGTATACTGCCGGTAACGGCTCCACCACACGCCGAGCGCAAAGCGCGGAACAATCGGAACGGCGCCGCTGACCTTATAAAAATCACGGATGCAGTCACGATAGGCACTGCCGTATGCAAAAACATAATCGTCGCGCCCGTGCCCGGTGCGCGGTGTGAATTCTCCGTTTTCATTTAACAAAATGCTGTCGCGGTCGTTCAACACGCTTACACCGTTTCGACTTAATAATCCGTCTTTCAGCGGAACCGGACCAAAGGTTTGGTCCAGCGTGCGGCAAGTGCCTTTCAGATTGCCTTTTTTGAAATTCTTGACGGTTTTCCCGCTGTCCAAAAATCTGACAGCCAGAAGCTTTCCGCTGTTGGCGGAAATAAAGAAACGGACTTTTTCCGTGGTCAACTCCAAAACACTGCCGCCACGTTTTTGTGCTGTGGAAAAGGTGCACGGCGGCTGACGGCGATTTAGAAACGCAATGCTCGGCAAATCGTTAAACCTGCCGCTTTTGTCGGCTTCTATGCGAATCATGCAAGGCGTAAACACCGTGACGCGGATATTACCGCACTTACAGATTTGTTCCTCGCTCGCCTTGCCGCAGGTTTTTGCAATCAAACTGGGTTTCAGCATTTCATTTCCTCCGAAATTAAATTTCGCTGCCTGTCGGGAGATAAAAATATGGCTTTATCGCTCATTTTGAGTAAAACTTTCAAATATCACGCGGGATCATTTTAAAAACACTTACAACAAATTTATATAAAACTGCTAAAATTCATTGCAAATTTTGTCATTATTTATTTATTATATTCTTATTTCTATTATAAGTACATTGCATGCAATGTCAACAATATGGTATAATGTGTATATTCAAGGCGGTGATATTTTGATTTGTGAAAAGCACATGATTTACAACACGCGTCTTTCCGACGAGCGCATTTACATTCAGGAAATCGGGAGTGAAGCCTGCAGCTGTGAAAAGAAAAGCCGGACGCATATTTTTCAATACAATTCCCTGCATTTTATCCTCGACGGCGAGGGAACGTTTAACGGGCAGCTTGTAAAAAAAGGCGACTGCTTTTATGTTAGAGAAAAGAACCTTGCTATTTACGAGGTAAACCCCCGAAAACCCGTGGCAATATTTTTGGATTAACTTTTCGGGAAGCCTTTGCGAAGATGCCATGGACCAAATCGGGCTGACCAGCGGCAGCGGCATTTTTCATTTGTCGGACATTGAAAAAATCCGTGCCATTTTCAAAGATGCCTTTTCAAAACGTCACCAAAACGCCGACGTGCATTTTTATATGGACAGCTATTTCTTCCGGCTTGTCGGTGCGATTGCGTCGGAGTTTGAAAAAACCAACGCAAAGCCCAGTCCCCTTTCCCTTTCGGAATCACGATTTCGCCAAGCGCTTGTGTTTATCGGCAACAACTACACCCACCGCATCACCGTTGCCGATGTCGCGAACAGCTTACAGGTGGAGCGGCAAACCTTGAGCCGGATTTTTCAAAAATATTCCGACCGTTCCCCGCAAACCTACATTTTGGAATTTCGGATGGAAAAGGCAAAAAGCCTTTTGCTGACGACGACCTATTCCATAACGGCGATTGCCTATTCGGTCGGCTATGACGATGTTTTGCAGTTCTCCAAAATATTCAAAGCCAAAGTCGGACTTTCGCCGAAAAAATACCGCGAGGAAGTCCAAACGCACGGCACAACGGCGCTGATTACGGAAGATATTCCGTATTCGACAAATTCGTAAAGCCGCGTAAACAACAAAATAGCCCCCGCCGAGACTCGGCGAGGGGTTATTTTTTCAAAGCTTTAACAAACGTTGCGCCGTTTATCGTTTTAGGTGCATCTATCTCACAAAAACCGGCGGCTTGCAAAAGCCGGATTTCGTGCTCTAAAGTCAATGGTGTATCAAAATGAACAAACACATTCTCAGGAACACCGGCGGCAGCTCGGCGCGCAGCACATTCGTCGCGCAACAGCGTTTCTTCTTCTTGGCAACAAGCGATATAATCGCATTCCAAAAATATCCCGCCCAACTTCAACGACGAAAACACTTTGTTAAACAACGCCTGTTTTTTCTCCGGCGTAAAATGATGAAGTGATTCAAAGGAGATTACAGCGTCAAAGCTATTCTCACCGAACGGTGTTTGAAAATAATCGCCGCATATACACTGCACCTGCTGAGCGGTATATTTCTTTTGCAATACTTTAAGCATTTCCGCGGTCATATCTATGCCGGTAACGTGCGCACCGGGCAATCGGCGGAAAATCGCTTCCAGTTCTAAACCCGTTCCGCATCCTAAATCCAAAATCTTTTCACAATGCAGCGGCAGATAATCGGCAAAAACTGTATAAGCTTCGTCCCACAGGGACATATGTGCTTCATATCCCTCAATGCGCGCCGTGAAAAATTCGTCCATTTCTTCAAGGGGTATTGATTTCGTGTCGGAAATCCACCTGCGAAGCGACTGCATATATTCTTCAACATTCTCACGTATCTGCATGGAATCACCTCCAAGCTTTTTAAACATTATAGCAGAATCTGTTTCCCTGTCAAATCCGTGAAAAGTACGGAAAAATCACAAAATATCCTTGACTTTCTATAAGAATCCCTATATAATATTGGAGCAGTTAAGCTATGGGCCATTAGCTCAGTTGGTTAGAGCA
>DVGI01000028.1 GCA_018712805.1 Candidatus Fimenecus excrementavium
GCTGCTCGTGCTGTTCTTCGCCGCCGGTGTGGTCAAGACCTGCGGCAGCTTTGTGGAGGTCAAAAAACCGGAACACGCCCTCAAACTGTTTATCCGCTTTGTGCTGGCCAAAGCCGCGGTGGATTTCGGCATGGACCTGATGTTGGCGGTGTTTGACATCGTGCAGGGCATGATCTCGCAGATCATCGGCGCTGCGGGGGCAAGCGGCATTGGCACCGCCACGCTGCCGCAGGAACTCATCGATACCATCAACGCCTGCGGATTTTGGGAGAGCATTCCGCTGTGGGCGGTCACGCTCATCGGCAGTTTGCTCATCACGGTGCTGTCCTTTGTCATGGTGCTGACCGTATACGGGCGAATGTTTTCCCTCTGGATGTACGCCGCCATTGCGCCGGTGCCGCTGTCCGCCTTTGCGGGCGAACCCAGCAGTAGCGTTGGCAAGAACTTCCTGCGCAGCTATGCGGGTGTCTGCTTGCAAGGTCTGGTCATTGCGCTGGCCTGCATCATCTTTTCGGCGCTTTCCACCAGCGCGCCGGCGGTCGACCCCAAAGCCAGCGCTATCACGGCGGTGTGGTCCTATGTGGGGGCACTGGCGTTCAATTTGCTGGTGCTGGTCGGGGCCGTCAAGGGATGCGACCGGATCGTCAAGGAGATCATGGGGCTGTAATTCTTGAAGAGGCTTCCCGGGCATGGTATAATTGCTGCAAGACAAATGAGGGTGTATTATTATGAGCAATGAAATAATGAATCAGGAACAGCAGGCAAGCCAAGCCTACCAAAGCATACGGAATGCTCTCGTCAAAGCACAGCATTCCATATACAGTGCGGTTAATTCAGCAATGGTAACCGCATACTGGGAGATTGGTGAGCAGATATACCAAGCCTGTGGAGAAAGTGAACGCGCTGCCTATGGGCAATATATACTGCAATATTTGTCTGAACGGCTAACCAGGGAGTTCGGACGCGGGTACACCATTCGCAATTTGCGATATATGAGGCAATTTTATTTGGCCTTTCCAATTCGGAACACACTGTGTGCCGAATTGAGCTGGTCGCATTATCGGCAGTTGCTGCGTGTTGCAGATGAAAAAGCGAGAACTTTCTATATGCAGGAGGCGGCCAAGTCTGGATGGAGCGTTCGTCAACTGGAACGCCAAATCAACACGATGTATTACCAGAGGATACTGGCGAGCCGAGATAAGGCGAGCGTCGCACGAGAAATTCAAACGTTAGAGCCTCAGCCGGAATATGAAAAAATCGTCAAGGACCCGTATGTGCTGGAGTTCTTGGATTTGCCTGCCAACGAACATTATTACGAAAGTGATCTGGAACAAGCGTTGATCGACCATCTTCAAAAATTTTTGTTGGAATTGGGACGTGGCTTTTCATTTGTTGCTCGACAAAAGCATATCAATTTTGAAGGGAGACATTTCTATATTGATCTTGTTTTCTACAACTACATTTTGAAATGTTTCGTCCTGATCGATTTGAAAATGGGCGATCTGACCCATCAGGATCTTGGTCAGATGCAGATGTATGTCAATTACTACACGCGCGAATTAATGAACGAGGGGGACAATCCGCCAATTGGCATTCTTCTTTGCGCTGAGAAAAGCGATACACTTGTGCGGTACACCCTGCCGGAAGGAAACAGCCAAATTTATGCGGCCAAGTATTTGCCGTATATGCCGACGCAAGAGGAACTGCGAAAAGAGCTTAAATTAGACGACTTTCAGAAATGGGAAGATCAATAGAAAAAATGCAGCGGCCAGCCCGCTGCATTTTTCTATATGGAAGGAGGAAATGACCCATCGAGATCAAAATTCCCAAAGAGATCCGCAACTACCACGAGAACATCTTTTTCGGGCTCAACACCCGGCAATTCGTCTGCTCACTGCTGGCGCTTGGCGCGGCGGTGGGCCTTTATTTTTGCCTGCGGCCCATCGTCGGCGCAGAGCAGGTCGGCTGGATGTGCATCCTGGGCGCTGCGCCGTTTGCCGCCTGCGGATTTTTCAGCTACCACGGCATGACGGCGGAACAGCTGCTGTGGGCGTGGATCAAGTCGGAAATTCTGAGCCCCAAACGGCTTGTTTACAAATCGGACTGCCTGTACTACCAGATCATGCAGCCCGCCATGACCGAGGGCTACAAGCGCCGCCGCAAAAAGCGCGTAAACAAAACCGACAAAGCCCAAACTGCCAAAACCAAACCGAAACGGAGGAATCGCATGAAGAAAAATGAAATGACCAAAGCCCCGGAGGCTCGCCATTGACCAAGACGCTGGCAGCCGCCAGGCGTCAGGAGCGCATCAAGTTCAAGGTCCCGCGCTCGGTGCAAGATGCCATCCCCATCCGCCGTATCTGGCCGGACGGCATCTTCCAGGTGGGCAACCAATACAGCAAAAGTTGGTCGTTCACCGACATCAACTACGCCATTGCCGACAAGGACGACAAGATGGCGATGTTCCTCGACTACTGTGCCCTGCTCAACTCATTGGACTCCGGTGCGTCGGCCAAGATCACGATCCACAACCGCCGCATTGACAAGGAGGACTTTGAACGGTCGGTTCTGCTGCCCTTGCGCGGCGACAGCCTCGACCATTACCGCGAGGAATTCAACGAGATGCTGCGCGCCCAGGTCACCGGCACCAGCAACAGCATGGTGCGCGAGCGGTACCTGACCGTCAGCATCGTCAAGCGCAGCATC
>DVGI01000029.1 GCA_018712805.1 Candidatus Fimenecus excrementavium
GGACGGCCTGAAAAAAGTTTCCCTCATTTCTTCTCGCAAGGGAAAAAATGAGGGAAAAGGGCCAAACCGAGGTGGCGAAAACGCTGGAAACACCAGTGTTTTCAAGGGGTATAGAAATTTTAACTGAGAAAGAAGAATTATATTATGAAAGAATTGAATGTGACGCCGATTGTTGGCTGACAACGCAGTAGTATAAAATAGTTTTGTATGCAGGTTAAGTTTATCGGGTAGAATTCACATCAAATAAAAAGCAGAGCATATTTGGAAAATCCGTTGAAATGGGAATGAAAAAACAATCATTGTCGGATAACACGATATGCTCTGCATATTTTTATACAATTTTCATTATCATTTGTAGGAATTCACCTGAACATGAAAAAACAGTTACTCCTTTGTCAGTTTACTGCGCTATTTATGAATATATTTTATTTTCGCAGATTTTGCTTTTTAACATTCCCTGGTTCTATATGAACAATCCGAAAAAATTGCGGAGATGCTGTTTCCGCACATTCAAAAAACGCCTGCCGACTTTGAGATGCTGTATTCGCCGCACGAGCTCGCCGCGCGGGCGCGAGTGTCACACGGTTTGCGTCCAGTCCCACAGGCTATCTGCATGTGGGCAATTTGTTCGGTGCGCTGACAGACTATATGGTTGCGCGGCTGTCAAAGGGCGTTGCCTATTTGCGCATTGAGAAGGCCGGCAAAAGCATGAAATCGAAGATGGTGTATCTGCCCTTTAGAGGGGTTTTGCATGTTTGGCATCGAGTTTGACGCGTTCGACAAAGAACGCCTTTGCGCCATCGTCCGCAAGCTGAAAATCGAAGAATAATCGAAACACGGGATTCTGTTTCCCGGGAAATACATAGAAAAAGAACCCCTTGCGACAACCGCCGCAAGGGGTATTTCTTTGCTCTGTTAGAGAGTTATTCAGTTTTTGCAGGCGAAGTCCTGCCACGCGCTGTCTTTGGAAAGCGCGCCGCCCGCGGCAAATTCTTTTTTGGCGCTGCTGTCGCCTTTTAAGTACGCGTCAAACCAGTCGACCGCATAGCCGGAAATTTTGGTCGGGTTTGTCATACAGGTGGTGTGCACGCCGTTTTTCAACGAAGCGTAAACCGCTTTGCCCGAAACCGCGTTGTAGGAGGGCACGACCCACCTCGACGACACGACCACCAGGTCGCTTGTGCCGGTCATAAAGAAAATCGGCGTTGAAAGCCCGCCGGCTTCCTCGGCGTTGCTCGCACCCGCTATGGAAAGCACACACCGAATCCGGCTGTCTTTCTGTGCGGCGTTTACCGCGCTGCGCCCGCCCTGCGAATGTCCGGCGGCGCCGATTTTGGCAGTGTCGACCTTTTGATAAAATTTGCTCCCCGAACGCTTGGCTTCGTCTAAAATGTAATCAATCGAATCCCGCTGCTCGGTGCCGTCGGCGGTCATCACGGAATCGTCCGCCACAACGATATAGCCGGCTTCTGCAAAGATTTTCAATAAGCTGTCATAGGTGGACGTCGCGCAGCCCGTGCCGTTCGCCCAAACAATGACCGGGTATTTCCGTTCGGAAGAGGAAAGACTCTTCGGATAATAAACGGTTTTATTGCTGTCTTTTATCACCATGGCTTCCTCCGGCACATTTTGTGCCGCGGTGGTCGGCACCTTGGTGGTGGGTACGGTCGCCGGCGCTAACGTGGTGGGTTCTTGCGTCGTCAGCACGCCGGTGGCGGTCTGCGCGGCAGCGGGAACGGTGCTGTCCGCGGTTTCTCCTTTGTTCTTTACCGTCACAAGCACAACGGTGACAACGATTGCCAACACCACAACAACGGCTAAGGCAATCAAAATCGGCGTTTTGTGTTCGCTAAACCAGTCGGAAAGCTTTGCTTTCATTTCCTAAAACCCCATTCTTGTTTAGACTTAATTTTGTCCGGAATCGGTCTTGCTGTTTCCATTATAAAGAACCCGATAGAATAAATCAACCTTTTCTGTGGTTCTGTTCATTTTCGAGAAATTTACAGATGCCGTGCTTTTGCACCGCAAAGTTTTCGATATCTGAAAAAAACAGTTGATACTTTCGCGGTTTTCTGCGATAATATAAAAGTATATCTGTGTTTGTGAGGTGTTTTAGCAAGTGACGGACACTCAGAAAATTGCCGACCTGCTGTTTCCGGAGGTTTCGGCTGTGCCGCAGGACTTGGAAGAAAAATACCCGCCCCGTGCGCTTCCCGAGGGGGCGCGCGTCACGCGGTTTTCGCCGAGCCCCACCGGCTATTTGCATATCGGCGGGCTTTTCGGCGCGCTGGCGGATTATATGACCGCAAAAGCAACCGGCGGCGTGTTTTATCTTCGGATTGAAGATACCGATAAAAAACGAGAAATCGAAGACGGCGTTTCCGGGATTCTTGAGGGGCTTCGGGCGTTCGGCATCACACCGGACGAAGGCGTGACCGGCTTTGACAGCGAAACGGGCGCTTACGGGCCCTATACCCAAAGCAAACGTGTGGAAATTTATCATATCGTGGCGAAAGATTTGGTGCGCCGCGGCCTTGCCTATCCGTGTTTCTGCACGGCGGACGAGCTTGCCGCCCTTCGCGAGCAGCAGGAAAAAGACGGCGCGCTCATTCGCGGTTACTTCGGGAAATATGCAAAATGCCGCGACCTTTCCGATGAAGAAATCGAAGCGAATCTCCGTGCGGGCAAGCCTTATGTTCTGCGCTTTCGCTCCGACGGCGACGAAAACCGCCGTGTTCGTTTTGACGATATTGTCCGCGGAAAGATTGAATTTCCCGAAAATATCATCGACGAAGTGCTTTTGAAAAGCGACGGCGTGCCGACTTATCACTTCGCCCATGTGTGCGACGACCATTTTATGCGCACGACCCACGTCCTGCGCGGGGAGGAATGGCTTTCCTCCGTCCCGAAACATATTGCGCTGTTTAAGGCGTGCGGTTTCCGCACCCCGAAATACGCGCACACCCCGCTGGTTTTAAAAATCGACGAACAAGACGGCACCAAACGCAAAATTTCCAAACGCAAAGACCCGGAAGCTGCCGTCAGCTATTTTGTGGACAGCGGTTACCCGAAAGAAGCGTTGATTGAATATTTGATGACGCTTCTCAATTCCAACTTTGAGGATTGGCGGCGCGCGAACCCCGAAGCGGATATTTATTCGTTCCCGTTCAACCTGAAAAAAATGAGCGTTTCCGGTGCGCTGTTCGACCTTGCGAAGCTCAATGACATCAGCAAAACCGTCATTTCCCGCATGGACGCGCAAACCGTGTTTGACCGCACGCTCGAATGGGCGAAAACCTATGACGCGGAATATGCCGCGCTGTTGGAAAACGACCCGCAAAAAGCGCTCGGTATGATGGCGCTCGACCGCGGCGGCAAAAAGCCGCGCAAAGATATTGCCATGTGGTCGCAGGTGCGTTCGTATTTCTCTTATATGTATCCGGCGCTTTATGAAAAGGACTACACCTTGCCCGAAAATATAGACGCCGCAGACGCCGCGGCAATTTTGCACGATTACAGCCAAGTGTGGTCGCCGGCGGACGAAAAAGACGTTTGGTTTGAAAAAATCAAAGCGCTTTGCGCACCCCACGGCTTTACGCCGAACGTCAAAGAATACAAACAAAACCCCGACGCGTTCAAAGGGCATGTCGGCGATGTGTCCACGGTGATTCGCATTGCGGTGACCGGGCGGACAAACACCCCCGACCTTTGCACCATTTTGCAGCTGCTCGGCGAAGAGGCCGTGCACGCAAGACTCGCCGACGCCGAGGCTTTCTATCGGGCGCAGGCCTGAATAAATCCGTTTTAAAGGAGCGTTTTCCATGGAAGAGAACGAAGTCATGACTTCCAATTTTATTCATGATTTTATTGACGAAGATTTAAAAGAAGGGGTTTACGACCACGTACAAACCCGTTTCCCGCCGGAACCCAACGGCTATTTGCATATCGGTCACGCAAAAGCGATTTGCATCAATTTCGGCACCGCGAAAAAATACGGCGGCGTTTGCAACCTGCGCTTTGACGACACCAACCCGCAAAAAGAAGATATGGAATATGTCGAGGCGATTCAAGAGGACATTCAGTGGCTCGGCTTTCAGTGGGACAAGTGTCTTTACGCTTCGAGCTATTTTGATTTCATTTATGAATGTGCTGTAAAGCTTATTGAAAAAGGTTTGGCTTATGTCGACGATTTGAGCGCCGACGAAATCCGCGAATACCGCGGCACGCTCACCGAGCCCGGCAAAAACAGCCCGTACCGTGATCGCAGCGTCGAAGAAAATCTCGATTTGTTCCGCCGTATGACCGCCGGCGAATTCGAAAACGGCGCAAAAGTGCTGCGCGCCAAAATCGATATGGCGTCGCCCAACCTCAATATGCGCGACCCGGTTATTTATCGTATCGCCCACATCGCCCACCACCAAACCGGCGACAAATGGTGTGTATACCCGATGTATGATTTCGCGCACCCGCTTTCCGACGCGAAAGAGGGCGTGACCCACTCGCTTTGCTCTCTGGAATTTGAAAATCACCGACCGCTTTACGACTGGTTCTTGCAAAAACTCGAAATCCCGAACCCGCCGCGCCAAATTGAATTTGCGCGGTTGAACCTCAACTATTGCTTAACAAGTAAGCGCAAATGCTTGGCACTTGTCAACGACGGGATTGTTGACGGTTGGGACGACCCGCGAATGGCGACCTTGAGCGGTATGCGCCGCAGAGGGTATCCTGCCGCCGCAATTCGCAATTTCTGTGAAAAAATCGGCGTTTCTAAGGCCTATTCCGTGGTCGACATGGGGCTTTTGGAATCCTGCGTGCGCGACGAGCTCAACGAAACCGCCCCGCGCGCAATGGCGGTGCTTCGTCCGCTGAAACTGATTATCGACAACTACCCCGAGGGGCAAACGGAAGAACTCGAAATCGAAGTGCACCCGTCCCACCCCGAAATGGGCACGCGCAAAACGGTGTTCTCGAAAGAATTGTTTATTGAGCGCGATGACTTTATGGTCGACCCGCCGAAAAAATATTTCCGTCTGTATCCCGGCAACGAAGTGCGTTTAAAGAGCGCCTATTTTGTCACCTGCACAAGCTTCGACACCGACGAAAACGGCGAAATCACGGCGGTGCACTGCACCTATGACCCGGCAAGCCGCGGCGGCAATTCGCCGGACGGCAGAAAGGTGCGCGGCACGATTCACTGGGTCAGCGCCGAAGACAGTTTCCGCGCGACCGTGCATTTATATGACCGGCTTTTCAATGTGGAAAACCCGTCGGATGAATCCGCCGGCAGCTTTAAAGACAACTTAAACCCCAATTCGCTGGTCGTTTTGAAGGACTGCCTTGTGGAGGGCGGCCTTGCAAACGCCAAGCCCGGCGACGTGTTCCAGTTCATGCGCCAGGGGTACTTTTGTGTTGACAAAAAGTCAAATTGTGATAATATTATATTCAATTTGACAGTTGCCTTGAATTCTTCGTGGGGCAAATAAAGGAGTTCTTGTTGAAAATGGGTAAAGAGAAGAAAGCCGGCAAAAAGACCGGCTCCAAAGATATTTTATACCGGTTGGTCATGGCTGTTTTGGCGGCGTGCGTGCCGGTCGCGGCGTATTTCTGCGACTATATTTATTTCCTGACACAGTCCACTTTGTTCCAGTTGTTGGCACAGTTGCAGGGCAACACGTCCGACACCGGTGAAACCTACGGCAGCTTCAGCCTCCACTATATTGTGCAGGAAATCCTGCCGCTGGTGCAGGGCAACGCCGACGATGCTGCGTCGCTCGGTGAAGCGTTGACGCCTTTAAAAACACCGGCAATTTTCGTGGCGATTTTCTTTGCGCTCGCCGTCGTGATTGCTGTTGTACTGTTCTTCTTTTCTTGCTTTTCCAAAAAGAAAACCATTCCGGCGTGCATTGCCGGCGGCGGCATTTTATCGATGATCGGTCTTGCGATTTCTTTCCATTATATGGCGGCGCCGATTTTAGACGGCACAGTTTCGCTTGCCAGCTTTTCATCCAATGCGATTATCTCGTTCTTGCTGCCGATGGTGGCAACGGTTACGGAGCTCCGGCTGACAACCGGTTTCTATATCATGCTCTTCCTGTTTATCGCGATGATTCTTTGGGCGGTTGCCAATAAGCTGATTGAAGCGGGCGACAAGCCTCCGAAACAGCCGAAACCGAAAAAAGAGAAAAAAGCGGAAAAAACGGCCGCGTAATTTTATCAAACGAAAAGCCCGCTGATTTTCAGCGGGCTTTTATTTTTATTATTTACAGAATCGGTGGCTTCCGATTGTCACAATAATCGGTCGCGAGTGCATCCATGCGTTTGAGGTCTTTTTGGGATTATAATAGTATATCGCGCCGCCGGTCGGGTCCCAGCCGTTAATCGCGTCGAGCGCCGCCTTGCGAGAATCCGCCGTCGGTTCTACGCTCCAGTTGCTGTCGTTGACACAGGAAAACGCCCCGGGCTGATAAATGACGCCCGCTATCGAATCCGGAAACGACGAGTGCGAAACGCGGTTGAGCACAACCGCGCCGATGGCAACCTGCCCCGTGTAAGATTCCCCACGCGCCTCCGCCGCAATGACCTTTGCCAAAAGGTAAATGTCATTGTTGCTGTATTGCCCCGAGCCGGAACCGGTAATTCCTAACGCCGAAAGCGTTTTCGGACCGACAATGCCGTCTACCGAAAGGCCTTTGTCCCGCTGAAAGCGCCGAACGGCACTTTGTGTCTGCGTGCCGAAAATACCGTCCACGTTGCCGGTGTAATAGCCGAGATTTTTCAGCTTTTGCTGCACCTTGCGCACCTCATCTCCGCGCGAACCCATTTTTGAGAGCGTCGCGATCGTTTGTTGGGATTGATAATACCGTACGCCTGCCGCACCGGCAAATAAAAGCACCAAAGAAAGAATCAGCGCAAGCGCACGAATCCCTTTTCGTCGAGTGTTTCTTTTCTTTTCCATAAATTCGCCTGCTTTCTGTTTGTTGGCTTTCAAAAACAGTGTGCACGTGAAGTTCGGTTTTATGCAAAATGATTGGAAAATTGTGTGTATAAAACTAGGAAAACACAAGATGTGGAACAGAGAAAGGACAAGCAAATTTTTTTGAAAAAATCTAAAAATAAGTGTTGACAACCGAAAGGTGTTGTGCTAATATATTAAAGCTGTCGCGAAACGACAGGGACGCAAAACCTTGAAATCAAAAGGTTTTTCCAAAAAAACTTCTTGACAAAAGGCATAGGGAATGGTAAAATAAAATTCCCTCCCCAAGAAACGCGGGAGTGCCCTGGACCTTGAAAATTAAACAACGACAAATGAAAGGAACCCGAGATTCTGAGGGTACCCAAGAGGTACTCAAAGAGTTTTAGCGTACGAAAGTACGAACAGTAAACCGGAGCACTCAAAAGAGTGGAACGGAAAGTAATAGCGAAAAGCTTTTTAAAAGATTGGTACGAAGGAAACTTCGTGTTAATACAATTTTTTAGAGAGTTTGATCCTGGCTCAGGATGAACGCT
>DVGI01000001.1 GCA_018712805.1 Candidatus Fimenecus excrementavium
TTTCCCTTGCACTTATTATAACACATGTCGGAACTTTTTTGTTGGTTTTATTCCAGCTTTCATTGATTTTGTGCCAGTTTGCAATCTTTTCGATCGCCGAGATGTTAATCGGCTTTGTTCAGGGGACATTATGTAGAGGGCGGCGGCTGGCTGGTGAGCTGGTGCGTGGGGCATCTGGTGGAGCCCGCCGGGCCGGATGCCTACGACCCCCAGCACTCCAAGTGGGCCTATGAGGACCTGCCCATCCTGCCCCGGGCGTGGAAGTATCAGGTGCTGCCAGACACCAAGAAGCAGTTTGATACCCTGGCTGCCCTGATGCGGGACGGCCGGGGGGATTCCCTGGTGTGCGCCACGGACGCGGGCAGAGAGGGTGAGTTGATTTTCCGGCTGGTCTATGAGGCAGCGGGCTGTGAAAAGCCAGTGCAGCGGTTGTGGACCTCCTCCATGGAGGAGGCCGCCATCCAAACAGGCTTTGAGAACCTGCTGGACAGCAGAAATTACGATAACCTGTACGCGGCGGCCCTGTGCCGCCAAAAGGCGGACTGGCTGGTGGGCATCAACGCCACCCGGCTGTTTACGACTATATATAAAGGATGGACGCTGAACGTGGGACGGGTAATGACCCCCACGCTGGCCCTGCTCACAGACCGGGAGGCGGCCATTGCCAGCTTCCAGAAGGAGAAATTTTACACGGTGGAGCTGGACTACGGCACATTCCGGGCTGTAAGCGAACGGCTTTCCTCCAAAACCGACGCCACCCGCCTGCGGGCAGCCTGCGTTGGCAAGATCGCCGTGGTGCGTGCGGTGGAACGGAAGGAGCGCACGGAGCGCCCACCCAAGCTGTATGACCTGACCACCCTCCAGCGGGAGGCCAACCGTCTGTTTGGCTACACCGCCCAGCAGACCCTGGACTACGCCCAACTGCTCTATGAGAAGAAGCTGGCAACCTATCCCCGGACGGACAGCCGTTACCTCGTCAGCGGCATGGAGGCGGGGCTGCCTGCCCTGTGCGGCACCGTGTCCGCCGTACTCTCCCTCCCATTGGTGGAATCACCGGAGGCTGGACAAGTTATCAATGACAGCAAGGTCAGCGATCACCATGCCCTGCTTCCCACGGCAGAACTGGGCCGTGCTGACCTGTCCGCCATGCCCACCGGGGAGCGGAACGTCCTGACGCTGATCGCCGCCCGTCTGCTGTGCGCGGTGGGAAGCCCCTGCCGCTATGCCGAGAGCGCCGCTGTACTGGAGTGCGGCGGCGCTTCCTTCACCGCCAAGGGGCGCACTATGTTGGAAGCCGGCTGGAAAGCGGTGGAACGGGCGGTACTGGCAGGTATCAAAAAAGGTGCAGAAGCGGAGAAACAGGACCCGCCACTACCGGAGCTGGAAGAAGGCCAGCGGCTGGAGGGCGTGGACGCGGCTCTGCGGACTGGGACTACCACCCCGCCGCCACACTTCACCGAGGACACCCTGCTCTCTGCCATGGAACACGCCAGCGCAGAGGACTTTGCAGAGCTGGAGGATGCCGAGCGTACCGGGCTGGGCACACCCGCCACCCGCGCCAGCACCATTGAGAAGCTGGTCCGGTCAGGTTTTGCAGAGCGCAAGGGCAGGCAGCTTCTTCCCACGGAGAAGGGCACGGAGCTGATCCGTGTCATGCCGGACGCGCTGAAATCCGCCAGGCTGACCGCCGAATGGGAGGCCAAGCTGGGCAAGGTGGAGCGCGGGACGCTGCCGCCCGGGGACTTCCTGGCCGGGATCGAGGGCATGGTCCGCCAGCTGGTCCAGACCTATGCCGGTGTGACCGTGGCCTCCAGCGCCCTGTCCGGGTCCGGGCGGCCCATTGTGGGCGTATGTCCCCGGTGTGGGAAGAGTGTGGTGGAGGGCAGAAAGAGCTTCTTCTGCGAGGGCTATCACGACACGCCGCCCTGCGGCTTTGCCATGTGGAAAAATGACCGCTTTTTTACCGGCAAGCGCAAGGAGCTGACCCGCAAGATCGCCGCCGGTCTGCTCAAGCAAGGCCGCGTCCACATGAAAGACCTGTTCTCTGAGAAGAAGGGTGTACTGTATGACGCTACGGTTGTCCTGGACGATACCGGCGGCAAATACGTCCGCTACAAGCTGGAATTTGATAAAAAAGGAAAGGATGCTGGGAAATGAATCAGACTACCACCTTCAGCCGCCGCCTGCGCGGCCTGTTTACTATCACAGACTACCAGCCCGCCGCCCTGGCCAAGCGTCTGGGCGTAGGGGTGCAGACCGTCCGCCAGTGGGAAAGCGGCACCGCAGTACCGGACGTGAACCAGTTCCGGGAGATTGCCTCCTTCTTCGGCCTGCCCTACGCCTGGTTCCTGGACGGCGCGGACGGACAGCCGGACGCCGCCGTGATGGCGGAAAAGATGGGGCTGCATGAGGATACCGTGGAGGAACTTATGGAGCTGGCAGAGGACACTTCTGGCCCAGTGCTGGACGCGGTTGACAGCGCGGTGGCCGCCGTCATTTCCGCTGTATGGGCGGCGCAGGAGGACTGAGGTATGAAAAGAGGAGATTTCTTTGCTTCCATGCACACCCTCACCAGCTGCGCCCCGGAGGCATCTCAGGTCTGGATCGACTTTGCCGCCGAGTGCATCGACGCGGAGCAGTATGCAGGTTTTGTTTCGCAGGGCAGCAAGGAAGCGGATATGGCACGATGGTTGGACTGCTTCTATGCCGGCTTCTGCCAAGTGCGGGAACGCTTTGGCCCGGAGATGGTACGGCAGGTCGCGGACCTGAGCCTTGCCCCCTGCTGCCTCTATCCTTATGAAATGGTGCAGGCGGCAGAGTGCCTGCATCACGGCGGCGATGCCGGCCTTATTATGGAAAAGGTGAACGCCGGCGAGATTGACGGGGAACCGCCGTTCTTCTATGTTTCCCTCCATCCCCTGACAGAGCGGGATTGCGGCCCCGATGTGGGCATCCGGCAGAAGAGTGTCCCCTATGGCTATCCGAAAGGGCGCATAGAGCCGGGGTATCTGCTTCAGGACGGGACGGCTCTTCTGGAACGGGAGCGGGACGCCTCCGGCTGCTATATCGGCGGGGTCGGGATGGATGGCATCTATTTGAAAACAGGGCAGCTCTACCGCCCGGTCTATTCAGAGGCCGGACAGCTGCTGGCCTTTCGTCCGGTGCGCCCCGCGCCGGAAAATTATCTGGCTACCGCCGAGATGGGCGCGGAGCAGAACTACAACCAGATCGACGGCATCATCAACAACGAGCCGCCCAAGCCCTCCCTGCTGGACCAGCTGAAGCAATGTCAGGATGCCGCAGGGCAGCAGCCCGCCAGCCCGTCCCATGAGCGGCCCCACGATTTGGAGAGGTGACGGGATGAAGCTGTCCAATCTGGAGAAGGAGACCATCATCCTGTGGAACGAGGCGGAACGGGAGGCGGAAGTCTATACCTACAACCCGGCCTTACAGCAACAGCTCCGCGACTTGTGCGGCCAGTACCCGGAGCAGGTGCAGTTGACCAAAGAGGGTCCCCATGGGAGCATCACGATCCAGCTCCCCAAGAAGTGGCTGCGCGTGGTGCCGCCCCGCATCCTCTCCCCGGCCCAGCGGGAGGTGCTGGAGAAAATGAACGCCAAGCGTTGGGGCGAGACTGACGGGAATGCGCCGGTGTAAAACAGCTCCGTGCCTCTGCTTCGTATTCCCAGCGGATAGCCGTTGACTTTTTGCATACAATAGAATACAATAAGATTACAGACGAACGCAAAAAGGAGTGAATAGTATGGCATCGAGCGTATTACAAGTGCGAGTAGATGAGGACCTCCGGGCGAAAGCTGCGGCCATCTATGAGGATTTGGGCATTGACCTCCAGACAGCGGTGCGGATCTTCCTAAAACGCTCCGTGCGGGAGAATGGCCTGCCCTTTGGGATGACCCTGAACGAGAAGAAGGACACGGCGGCCGAGGCTGGTATCAAGGCCATCGAGCGTATGAGGGAATCAGCAGAGAAAGCGGGGCTGTCCGGCATGAGCCTTGACGAAATCAACGCCGAGATTGCGGCCTCGCGGACAGATCGCCGAGCCAGAAAGACAGAGGACGGAAAATAAGATACTTCGCTGTTCTCGATACGAACGTGCTGGTATCTGCGCTGCTGAACAAAAGCTCCGTCCCGGCAATGATACTGGACGAGGCCGCCGATGGGAGCATTGCCCCACTGTATGATGATGACATCCTGGCCGAGTATGAGGATGTGCTGCACCGGAAGAAATTCCCGTTTGCAGAGCGTGACATCCGCGCGGTGATTGAGGCCATCAAAAGCAGGGGCATCCACGTTGAGGCGGGGGCGGTTGATGTGACCCTGCCTGATATGGACGATGTTATCTTCTATGCCGTCGTGATGGAGAAGCGCAAGGAGACGGACGCCTATCTGGTGACCGGCAACCTGAAGCACTTCCCGAAGGACCCCTTTATCGTGACACCACGGGAAATGCTGGACATCATCACGAACGGTGAGCAGTAACCCGGCGACCCTGGCAAACTTTTCGTAAAACAGTATCTCCCGCAGCCATTGGAGGAAGGAGGCGGCCTTGTGCCCAAGAGAAAAAAGCTGACCAAACCAGAGCGGCGAGAGGCCCGCCTGCGGAAAGCCCGCCAGTGGGCGCTCACCTATGAGGGCAGCCACATCGTCCGTGCATACCGGAAGCGGTTTAAGGTGGACTACACCTGTGCGCTGAACGATCTGGAGTCCATTGGGGCGCTGGACCCGGAGAAGCTGGCCGCCATGCGGCAGGCTGAACAGCGCCGCCTTGACCAGCGGCAGCGGAATCGGGAAGCCAAAGCGGCCCAGGCCCTCCATGACCGCTTCCCGGATTCCAACGATACCTTTTTCTATATCGCCGGCTACACCTCCGGCGGCGCGCCCTACGGCGTGACCTGGGCGGAGATGGGTCTTGCCCCATGGCAGGACCCGGATGACACAGTTTAATATGTAACGACCCATGCGGGGCGGACAGCTGGAAGCTGCCCGCCCCGCGCTTTTATCCTGAAGTGAAGGAGGACATGAATGGCGACTACATTGCGGTATGTGTCCCAGCTGGCAAGCCAGACTGCCAGCGCGGTGACGCAGGATGTGGAGAGCTGGAAGAAATACCTGACCACCGCCTCCCGCCTTTATAAGTATGCCTACGATGACCAGCTTCTGATCTACGCCCAGCGCCCGGATGCGGTGGCCTGCGCGGACATGGAGCTATGGAATAACACCATGCACCGCTGGGTCAAGGCCCGGTCCACCGGCATCGCGGTTGTCCGCAAGGACAATGGCCGGCCCCATCTGGAGTACCTGTTCGACTACGCGGACACCCGCCCGGTGCAGGGGGCGCGGGAGCCGTACCTGTGGCAGCTGCGGGAGGAACACCAGGGCGCGGTGCTGACCGCGCTGGAACAGCGGTGTGGCCCCATAGCAGAAAATGATTTAGGCGAACAACTGATGGAGGCGGCCCGGCGCATGGTGCGGGAGACCTACCGGGACCATCTCACAGACCTCGCCTATGACGCGAAGGACAGCTTTCTGGAGGAGCTGGATGAGCTGAATCTGGAGGTGCGCTTCCGAAACCTGCTCACCGCCAGCGTCCAGTTTACCCTCCTCACCCGCTGTGGCCTGGACCCGTCCGACTATCTGGAGGACGAGGATCTTGCCGGTATCATGGAGTTCTCCACCCCCGCCGTCCTGCACCACCTGGGCAGCGCCGCCAGCGATGTGTCCAAGGAATTGCTGGTAGGAATCGAACGGGCGGTCAAGGCCCATGACCGGGAGAAATTACGCGAATCGAAAAATATTTCTCAAAAACCTCTTGCAAAATATACGCCGGAGCGTTATACTACAAGCACAGAGAGATTTAACGCATTAAAGCGTGAAAGCGACGAAAGGAGCGATACAGATGGCGGAGCTGACTTACCGGAAGATGGGCGACTACCAGATTCCCGACCTGATGCTGGACGGCGCGGACGAGATGGAGGAGATGCCCCTGGGCAAGTACGGGATGCTGCGGGAGACCTTCTTGCAGGAACACCACAACGGGACGTACACCTCCATGCTGCTGACGGGCCGGCTGGAACCCCACCTGCGGGAGATCGACCGGCAGGCACAGGAGCAGGTGGACCGGATGGTGGTCCAGCTCAAGATGCAGAGGGGCGTGACCGAGGAGCTGAAGGCCAGGGACCAGATGGCCTGGGTACAGGCGGTGAACGCCTGTCTGGCACAGGCGGAGGAACTGGTGCTGGCGGAGATCGTCTACAAGTAAATTTGGAAGAAAACGAAACGGCGGGCGGCGAGCCCGCCGTTTCTGCGTCTGTGGAAGGGCTCAAAGTGCCTTTCAAGCTCTTTCCCACCGTGGAGGAACGGGTGGAGCGCATTGCGGAGGCACAGGTTGAGGCCGTCCAGCTGTCCATGGACGCGCCGGACAGCCCAGTGCCGGACGCGGTGATTGGGCGGGCGCTCACCAGCGCCGGCAACTCCCGTCACAGCGCGGAACGCATCGTGGCTTTCTTTCAAAAGGACCCCACCGGCTCTGCCGCCACCTCGTTTCTGGAAAAAGAGTACGGGACCGGCGGCAAGGGGCTGTTCATCGACGGGAAGGAATATGCAATCTGGTTCAATACCGAGGGCTTTCACATTGCCCCGGGCAGGACCGCCTTTGGCCCAGGCGAGGTCACGGTGCCCTGGGTCCAGGTAGCCGCCCGGATCGGGCGTCTGCTGCAAGATGGACAGTATGCCAGCCAGCGCGTGATTGACAACGCGCGGGAGAATGAGTACCAGGAGCTGGCGCAGGCGCTGTGGTTCCTCCGCCAGGATTTCAGCGATGAGGCCATCCGGCAGGGCTACCTCCCAACAGTAAATAAAGAGTATATTGGAAGCAATGCCCCGGAGAGCGAGCTGCGGATCACTGAGGTACTGCGGGATGCCCAGGCCCGGCACAAGCTGGTGGGCGAACTGAACAAGTTCGCCGCCGCTTTTGCAGCGGCCCCCAACCTGCTGCGCTTCCGCCCCTCCACGCCGCCGGGGGAGCTGCTGCAAAAGGTATCCATGCTGGACAGGCCGGTGACACAGTTCCAGGCTGTCCAGGACTTTGCCCCGGCGTCAGGGAATTTCATCACCGAGGACGAGCTGGACCGGCTCATCCTCCGGGGCAGCGGCGTGTCCCAGGGCAAGCTGCGCATCTACTCCTATTTCATGCAGGGCCACAATGCCAGCGAGTGCGTCCGCTTCCTGCGGGATGAGTATGGCACTGGCGGCCACAGCTATACCGGCTTTGACGAGTGGCACGACGGCAAGGGCATCAAGCTGTCCCGGGAGGACGATTTCTCCCAGGGTGACTATGATACTGTCCGCCTGAGCTGGAACCAGGTGGAAAAGCGCATCCGGGGCTTTGTCCAAAATGGGCGGTATCTAAACGAGAAGGAACAGGCGTTCCTGCCGGAATATGAAAAGGACTATCTGGCCCGCTGTATTGTTCAGTTCTATGACTACCACCCGGACCCGGACATCTCCGCCCCGTATGCCAAGGAGGCAGAGGCAGGGGCCGCCGCCAAGGCGGTGCGCCAGCTTTTGGACGATCCCACGGCGGTATCCAAGCTGGCCGACGCCATGCTCAGTGACTTTGCCGCTGTCCCGCCCGATACGCGGGGCTATCACACCATGCGGGTGGCCCTCCGGGACATCTCCGCCTTTGCCCATGGCGCGTCCCCCCTCTTTGACCCATTGCCGGAGAAGGCCCTGCAAGCGGAACGGGAGTTGGAGCAGGCGCGGAAAGAGGCTGAGGCCAAGGAGCGGAAGCCGCTGCGGGCAGGAAAGCCCGCCGCCGAGCAAGAAGCCGCCGATACGCTGGCGGCCGCTGTCCGCGCCCTCTCCCAAAAGCAGAAGTCCCAAGAGGCGGAGATGGGCGGCGAACAGCTTTCTCTGGATATGCTTATGCAGCCTGAGCCGCCGCAGGAACCGGAAGCCCAAGAAGCGCCCAGCCAGCCCCATGTGGAGGAAGTTCCGCCCCGGAAAAAGGTGGTTGTCGATGTAATCCGCTCCCCGGATCTGGAGCGGGAGTATCAGGAACGGCTCAGGCGGGAGGCTGCCCCTGCGGCGGCGGAACCGCCCGCTGTATCATATGACCTGGGCTACGGCCACGCGGGCAGCGGCCTGAATGTCTGGAACCGGCTGGAGACAGTCAATGGGGACTACAAGACCATTGCCCACATCCACCCCAACCGGGAGGTCGTATTCTATGACGATCATCTCCAGGAGGAGGTCAAGGAGCAGATACGGCAGGTGGCCGCCACATCGGAAATGACAGTTTCGGCCACACAGGATACCCCAGTGTTTTCCACACCACCCCAGCGCTCGGAACCTGTTCAGGAAGAAAACCGCGCCCCATGGTTGGAGGAATACAACCACATCCGGGAGACGCAGCCGGATACCCTTGTGCTGTATCAGGTGGGCGACTTTTATGAGATATACGGCGAGGACGCCAAGGTTGCTGCGCCGCTGCTGGGGATTGGGCTGCACACACGCAATATCCCGGACGCGGGCCGTGTGGAGTTCTGCGGCATCCCTGCCGAGAAGTTAAACCGGAGTGTAAGCCGGCTTCGGGAACAGCGGCACGATGTCACTGTTGCCGATATGGATGAGGATACCGGAAAGCGCCGTATCCGCGTCATGCTCTCGATCCACCCCGACCAGCACGAAGCAGACGTGCCGACCCCGGCGGCGGAAGCGCCGACAGACGGCCCCGCCCTCTACCGGGAGGCGCTGGCCCTGACAGACCGCGCCCTGCGGGAGAGCGACATTTACGAATATTTGCGGGATCGGGACACGGACTATGACAGCGCCCGGGAGGAGCTGGGCGATGAAATCGACGCTTACCTGGAGCGGCTGGAGGGCCAGCACCACGCGCTGGTCCAGGCGTACCACACCCTGCCCCTGTTCCGGGACTGGGTGTTGGAGGATCTGCTGGAGCGGTACTACCAGGACGTGAACATAGACCCACGGGATTCCGTGCAGAAGCACATGGGCGAGCCGGATGCCCCGGCGTGGATTCAGGGCGATGGCTCGAAGGGACCCGCCCAGGTGCCGCTGGAACAGGAAGCGCCGGTGGCGGAAGCCGCTGCCCCGGCCACGGTGGAGGCTCTGCCGGAGCAGACCGGGCTGGGTACGTCCCAGGCGGAAGAACGGCCGGAACCGAACCTTGCCCCCAATGTGGAGGAATACCTGAACTTAAAAGCCCAGCACCCGGATAGGATCATCGGCATCCGGGTGGGCGGTTATCTGCTGTTCTATGGCAAGGACGCGGAGGCCGCTGCGCCCGCCTTGGGAACCATGCTCTTGACGCGGGACATTGACGGCCTGGGAACCACCGCTGTCACCGGCAGCAATCTGGCGTGGCAGGCGGTATTGAACAAGCTGATGGAGCACGGCGTCAGCGTGGTGCTGGCAGAACAGGACCCGGAGCACGGCCCGGACGCGCCCTATCAGGTCATAAAGGAGCGGGACGCATCTGACTATATCCCCATCGGCATGGAGCTGACGGTGCAGGGCCGGCGCATGAAGGTTCACAGCGTCAACTATGACAGCGGCACTGTGGACTTGCAGGATCTGGAGCTGCGGGGCTGGTACCCTATCTTCCGCACGGAATCCGTGCCCTTCGTCCGCCAGTTTGTGGAGGATGAGCAGCGGCGGGAGCTGGAGGAACAGGCCCAGGAACCCCTTGCGGGCAGCGCACTGGACCGGGCCAAGGACCTGATTCAGCAGTTTTACGAAAAGGAATATGGGGATGAGGTCGAAGCCGACTTCTCCGACCTGACAAAAGTGAATCTGGCCTACACCACCACCGAGGATGAGCAGCATGGGATCCAGGTCACGGCCAATCTGGAGGATTGCACCGTCACAAAATATGTAGACGGCGTTCCGGCGGAGAGAACAGCCTATCCCAGCCTGGACGAGCTGATCGACCATGAGTTGCGGGACATGACCTTTGATGAGCTGGTCTATCTGGAGAAGGACCCATCGCTGATACGGGAGCCGGTATCCATGGACGGCGGCCAGCTGCCGGGCCACACGGTCAGGACCACGGGCACCGTCAACACCGGCGCGTTTGACGTGGTATTCCAGGAGCTTCGCACCGGCCCGGAGCGGTACAATTACCGCATCACCGACGATAACCTGGGCGTGGGCGGCCAGAAAACCAAATACCAGAACAACGTGGCGGCCATCCGCACCTTGAAGCAGATCGAGGCGGAGGGCCGCCTTGCCACACCCGAGGAACAGGAAACCCTCTCCCGCTATGTGGGCTGGGGCAGCATGGCACAGGCATTTGACCCGGACAACGAGAAGTGGTCCAAGGAATATGCGGAACTCAAGGAGCTGCTGACCCCAAAGGAATATGAATCCGCCCGCAGTACCGTCCTCAATGCACACTACACCAATCCCATGGTCATCAAGGCCATGTACCAGGCGGTGGAGCGGATGGGACTTCAGCCGGGGAATATTTTGGAGCCCTCCTGCGGCATTGGCAACTTCTTCGGCCTTCTGCCGGAGGGGATGCAGGGGGCCAAGCTGTACGGCGTGGAACTGGATGCCCTCACAGGGCGGATCGCAAAGCAGCTCTATCAAAAGGCGGACATCACCGTGGACGGCTTTGAGAACACCGATTACCCGGACGATTTCTTTGACCTTGCCATGGGCAACGTGCCCTTTGGCGAGTACAAGGTCCATGACCGGCGCTATGACCGCCAGAACCTGCTCATCCATGACTACTTCATCACCAAGGCGCTGGACAAGGTGCGCCCCGGCGGTGTGGTGGCCTTTATCACCACTAAGGGCACCATGGACAAGCAGAACAGCAAGGTGCGACAGGATTTGGCGCAGAAGGCCGACCTTCTGGGCGCGATCCGCCTGCCCAACAACGCCTTTAAGGCCAATGCCGGCACAGAAGTCACCACGGACATCCTCTTTTTCCAGAAACGGGCCGGCGCACCGGAAAAGCTGCCCGAGTGGGTGCAGACCGGCCAGACCGATGACGGCGTGCCCCTGAACAGCTACTTTCTCCAACACCCCGAGATGGTGCTGGGCACCATGTCCTTCTGGAAAGGGATGTATGGCAATGAAACGGAGACCGCCTGCCTGCCCATCCAGGGGGCGGACCTGAAGGAGCAGCTGGCCGAGGCCATTCCCCACATCGCCCAGCCTGACCGTGAACTACTGGCCATGAGCGTGGCGGAGCAGGACGGCAAGGGAGAGGAGAGCATCCCCGCCGACCCGTCCGCCCGCAATTTCAGTTTCGTCCTGTCTAAAGGGCAAATCTATTTCCGTGAAAACTCCCGGATGAAGCGGATGGAGCTGGGCAAGACGCCCACTGCCCGTGTCAAGGGCATGGTCGCCATCCGGGACAGTGCCCGGAAGATCATCGACTTGCAGCTGAATGGCGCGGGCGATGCCGAGCTGCAAGCGGAACAGTCCAACCTCTCCCGCCTCTATGATGCCTTTACGAAGAAGTACGGCCTGCTGAATAACGCCGGCAACCGATTGGCCTTTGCCCAGGATTCCTCCTATCCGCTCCTCTGTTCTCTGGAAGTGCTGGACGATGAAGGCAGGCTGAAGCGCAAGGCGGATATGTTCACCAAGCGGACCATCCTGCACCATGAGCCTGCGACCAGCGTGGACACGGCGACAGAGGCGCTGGCGGTGTCCATCGGGGAGCGCGCCTGTGTGGACTTGCAGTATATGGCCGGCCTGATGGGCGGTCCTGAGAAGATCCCGCAGATTGTGGCGGACTTGCAAGGCGTCATCTATAAGGACCCTGCCACCGGCCCCTTTGACATGGAGGCCGGCGGCGATGGCTGGTCCAGGGGTTGGCAGACGGCGGATGAATACCTGTCCGGCAATGTCCGGGAGAAGCTGGCCCAGGCCCGCAAGGCCGCAGAGGAATACCATGAATTTGCCATCAATGTAGAATCACTGGAACAGGTGCAGCCCAAGGAGCTGACCGCCGCCGAGATTGAGGTGCGCGTGGGCGTGGACTGGATCAGCCCCAGGTATTATCAGCAGTTCCTCTTTGAACTGCTCCAGGTCCCGGCCTATCTCCAGAACGGTAAAATCCGGGTGCGCTATGACAAGCGCACTGGCGAGTGGAATATCCAGGGCAAGCGTGAGGACCGGCGGGACAGCGCCCGCGTCTATGCCACCTACGGCACCAAGCGGCGCAGCGCCTACCAGATTTTCGAGGACGCCCTGAACCAGCGGGACACGCGGGTCTATGATACCCATGCCGACGGCACCCGCACCCTTAACCAGAAGGAGACCACCATTGCCCAGCAGAAGCAGGAGGCCATCTGCCAGGCGTTCAAGGACTGGATTTTCAAAGACCCTGAGCGCCGCGCGGAGATCTGCGCCACCTACAACCACATCTTCAACTCCACCCGCCCCGGGGAGTACAACGGCGACCACATCCGCTTTACCGGCATGAACCCGGAGATTAAGCTGGAGCCCCACCAGCGCAACGCCGTAGCCCGGATGCTATACGGCGGAAACGCCCTCCTGGCCCACTGCGTCGGCGCAGGCAAAACTTTTGAGATGACCGCCGCCGCCATGGAGGCCAAGCGGCTGGGACTGTGCAAGAAATCCCTGTTCGTCGTGCCCAACCATCTGACGGAGCAGTGGGGCGGCGACTTCCTCACCCTCTATCCCGGCGCAAAAGTGCTGGTCGCTACCAAGAAGGACTTTGAGCCAAAGAACCGCAAAAAATTTTGTGCCAGGATCGCCACCGGGGACTATGACGCGGTAATCATCGGCCACAGCCAGTTTGAAAAAATCCCCCTATCCCCGGAGCGGCAGGAGGCCGCCATCCAAAATCAGTTGGACGAGATTCTGGAGTCCATTGACGAGGCCAAACGGGAGAAAGCGGAAAACTTCACCATCAAGCAGATGGAAAAGACCCGCAAGAACCTGGAAGCCAAGCTCAAACGCCTGCACGATAAGAAGAAGGACGATGTAGTGACCTTTGAGGAGTTGGGTGTGGACCGGCTGTTCGTGGACGAGGCGCACAGCTACAAAAACTTGTATTTATTTACCAAAATGCGAAATGTGGCCGGCATCAGCCAGACCGAGGCGCAGAAGTCCAGCGATATGTTCGCCAAGTGCCGCTACCTGGACGATATCACCGGCGGCAGGGGCGTCACTTTCGCCACCGGCACTCCGGTCAGCAACTCCATGGTGGAGCTTTACACCATGATGCGCTATCTGCAATACGAAATGCTGGAGTCACACGGCCTGATTCACTTCGATTCCTGGGCGGCGGCCTTTGGCGAAAAGGTGGCGGCGGTGGAGCTCAAGCCCGAGGGCTATACTTTAGTAGGACGATAAATAATGCGTTCCTAAATTGAAAATAGGTTATCAAAGTCGGTTGCAGAATTTCAAAAAATATTTTTTTGATTCTTTGAAAAACAGTTCCGCTTTGTATCCCT
>DVGI01000030.1 GCA_018712805.1 Candidatus Fimenecus excrementavium
CCAAAGATTTAGGATATGGAGAATAAAGATATGAGAGAATTTGACTTATACCCACCAATGCAGCTATGGCTTAAAGCATACCTGAAAGATAAATACAAATCTGCTGAGGAAATAATCGTAGTTGACTCACACAGCGAACGATTGGATAGAGTTCTTAGAAAGTACGGTATCATTCAAGAAGAAGCTATCGGTGTAGATATTCAAATTGATGTTCTCGGCATAGTAAAGAAGGCAGATGAGTTCAAACTGTTTTTTATTGAAGCAAAAAAGACAAGTTTAACTCTGCGTGATTTAGGACAACTGTGGGTATACTGCAAACTAATCGATCCGGAAGAAGCGTTTTTAATGACATCTGCGGACTTGGGATCGTTAAATAAACTTTTGAATGTTTATAAAAGGGAAGATTTGCTTGATTTTGGTGATGGTAAGCGTATTAAAAAGATGAAAATAGCTATCTGGAATATGCAAGCCAATGCTCCTAATTCCGCGAGTATGATTCCGAAAATCTAATTATTAAGCGAAAATGGCGAGGTGAAACACCTCGCCATTTACTAGTTTATCGGAATATCACATCATTATATATAATTTCATTAATAACATCTATAATGTCGTTGTTTCTGTGCACCCATTCAAAAGGATTGGATTTTTTAAGTTCTTCAGTAACTTGGTATAACGATTTATATAGCGGTACCATATTTTCATAGATGCTATTTGCTAACTCGTCAATATCAGCAAGATAGCTATATAAATCACCACTTGTAATCAAATTAGTATAAAATATTTTTCTATGTTGTTTAATGTATTGAAGGTGTCTTTGCCCCCACAATCCTATCGGCACTACGTCTTTGGCAGGAAGGGCGAGACAGGGGATAAGATAATCTCCCTGTTGTTCGTATGTGCCACCCATCTGTTCAAATATTGTCTTTTTCATAACCTTAAACCTCCGTGATTCTGATTTTGAATTTCTTGACAGGTGCGTTGACTACTTTGATTAGAACATCATCTACTGCGTCCGTATATCTGCCTTCTGCCAGCAGATTGTTCCGCAGCGCATTAAGAGCATTTAGAATAATTCTCCGTTCACTTTCATCAATCGCTATGTAGTGTTTTTGATTTCGCATATCCGCTTACCTCCTTCACTCACATTGTAGCAAGGAAGGTCTTGTTTGACGAATGTGCGATTTCATTTTTGAACATAAAGAAAGACAGCATAAAAAGCATTTCTGCCTTCTACGCTGTCTTTTGGCCTTTGCAACGCCCATAAGCTGTATTTCAATATTGTTTTCAAATTACTGCCTTATATGGCGTTAGCAAAAAGGCAGGCCCGTTTCTCTGTTCTTTTTGTTTTTAAAACACGGTTCCTGCCGCACAAAAAGGCCGCCGGCACACTTTGCCGACGGCTTTTGATTTCTTGTTCCTTAATTCGGTTCGTCTTTAATGCCGTTTTGCTGTTTTGCCGCGGTGACGGTGTTTTTCAAAAGCGTTGCAATCGTCATCGGCCCGACGCCGCCGGGCACGGGCGTAATATAAGACGCTTTCGGTTCGACTGCGGCAAAATCCACGTCGCCGCAAAGCTTGCCGTTTTCGTCGCGGTCCATGCCGACGTCAATGACAACCGCGCCGTCTTTGACCATGTCCGCGGTGACAAAATGCGGAATCCCGACCGCCGCGACCAAAATATCGGCGCGCGAAGTGACGTCTTTTAAGTTTTTGGTTTTGGAGTGACAAATCGTCACCGTGCCGTTTTGGTGCAACAGCAGCATGGCCATCGGCTTTCCGACAATGTTGCTGCGCCCGATGACCACGCACTCCTTGCCCGCGACATCAATATTGTAATGGCGGAGAATTTCCATAATTCCCGCAGGTGTGCAAGGCAAAAAGCTGTAGTCGCCGATCATAATATGCCCGACGTTGACCGCGCTGAACGCATCGACGTCTTTTTTCCCGGAAATCGCGGCGATGACGGCTTCTTCGTCCAACTGTTTCGGGAGCGGCAGCTGGCAGAGAATGCCGTTAATAGAATCTTTGTGGTTCAGTTCCTCGACAAGCGCGAGCAGTTCTTCCTGCGTTGTCTCTTCGGGCAGGGCGTATTCTTCGGAAAGAATCCCCGCCGCTTCGCAGGCTTTCTTTTTGTTGTTGACATAAGTGCGCGACGCGGGGTTGTTGCCGACGATAATCACGGCGAGCCCCACCGAAACACCCTGTTTCTTTAGGGCTTCGACTTCCTCTTTGACTTCTTCTTTGACTTTTGCGGAAACGGCTTTGCCGTCAAGAATCACTGCCATTTTTGCCTTCCTCCTTTTGCTTTTTCTCGAGCATTTTGTTTTTCGCTTCTTTCGCCTTTTTCACTTGGCGGCTTTTTTCGCGTTTCTCCGCCTTTTCGTCTTCAAGCGAATAATCGAGCTCCGCGGGGAGCGTTTCCACCGGCGAAAACGGAACAGGGTGCTTTTTGAGTTCCACGAGTTTCGCAATCAAAATCGCGGCGCAGATAAGCACCAGCACCATGGAAAGCACCTGGGACACGCGTAAGGAGGTTGTGCCTATGTAAAGGCTGTCGGTACGAAGCCCCTCCACCACCGCGCGCTCCGCGCCGTAGAGGATCCCGTAGCAGAGAATCAGCTGGCCGCTGAATTTATAGGCTTTTTTGCAGATGATATAAATGATAATAAAGCTCGCAATGCACCAAAGCGATTCGTAAAGGAACGTCGGGTGCACGGGAACGGACGCGTCCATCGTAATCCCTTTTTCGGCAAATTCCGACTGGTGGCTGGAAATATAGCTCGCCACCTTGTCGCTGGTCATGCCCCACGGCATCGTGGTGTTCGTGCCGAACGCCTCTTGGTTTGCGTAATTGCCCCAGCGGCCGATGCCCTGGCCGATTAAAAAGCTCATGCCTGCCAAATCCAAAAGCTTTAAGAAGTTAAGGCCGTTGTGCCGGCAGACCAGAAACGCGGCGAGAATCCCGCCGATAAGCCCGCCGTAAATCGCAAGGCCGCCCTCCCAAATCTGGGGGATTTCCGACAAATGGCGGCTGTAATAATCCCACTCGAACGCAACATAGTAAAGTCGCGCGCCGACAATCCCGCCGATTGTGCCGAACAGCAAAATGTCAAGCATTTTGTTTAAGTCGAGCTTCCATTTGTAAGCCATCCGCCCGCCGAATAAAACGGCGAGCAGAAAGCCGAACGCAATAATCACGCCGTAGAATTTAACGGTAACTTCGTGGCCGAACACCGTAAATTCGCAAAGCGTGGAATACACGTTGAAAATGTGGTCAAGACCCGTGAATTTTACCGCGGTGTAATCCGTTAAAAACTGCATGGTTTATTCTCCTTCCGGCTTGATAACTGAAAGTGACGCGCAGTCGGTCTGCAGCGCGGTGCGAAGCCGCGCGTTGACTTCGTCAAGCGTTAAAGACTGTAAAATTTCGGTTTCGTCAAACAGCCCTTCTTTGCAGAAATACGCCGAAACCATCGCGTTTGCAATGCCGTCAATGTCATTAAACTGCATGATGCTTCTGCCGTAAAGTTTTTTTCGGATGCGCTCGAAGTCGGCTTTTGAAATGCCGCTTTCCTGCAGCGCACGAATGCGCGCGGTGATGCGCTTTTGCACCTCGCGCCCGTCGGGGGACTCGCCGGTGAAAATCCACGCCGCATAGCCGTAGCCGCAGAAATATTCGCTTTCAAACGAGGTGTTGATAAGCCCCGCTTCCAAAAGTTCGGAATAAAACGCCGAGGTTTTGCCCGCGACGGCTTCCAAAATAATGTCGCTTATAAGGATTTCCCGCAGGGAGCGTTCGGGCGTTTCGACTGCCTCTTTAAAGCCGAGGCTGAAAATCGGGAACGCCACCGAAAGCGTCTCTTCGGTATAACTTTCGGCGACTTCGCGCGGCTCGCGGTGGAATTTTCGTTCAATTTCGATTGGCTTTTGCGGCTTTAACAGCCGGTCAGCGACGGAAAGCACCTCATCGGGCGTGACGTTGCCCGCCACGCAAAGCACCATATTGGAAAAGTTATAAAACGTCTCATAGCATTTGTATAAAAGCTCCGGCGTGATTTCGGCAATGGATTCTACCGTGCCGGCAATGTCGATGCGCACCGGGTGGGTTTTGTACATCGCCCGCAACAGGGAAAACAGCGCTTCCCAGCCCGCTTCGTCGCGGCACATTTGAATTTCCTGCCCGATAATGCCCTGTTCTTTCTGCACGGTTTTTTCGGTGAAATAGGGGTGCGTCACAAAGTCGAGCAAAATTTCCAGCGACTCCTGAAATTTGCCGGTGCAGCTGAACAAATAACAGGTCTTGTCAAACGACGTGTAAGCGTTGGCGCTCGCGCCGGTTTTGGCGTAGCGCTCAAACGCGTCTAAGTCTTCGCTTTCAAACAGCTTGTGCTCTAAGAAATGGGCAATGCCCTCCGGCACACAGGTGAATTTTTCCTCGCCGTTTAAGCGGAATTCCGTGTCAATCGAGCCGTAGCGCGTGCCGAACACCGCATAGGTCGCGGCGTAGTTTTTCTTGGGGTAGACTAAAATTTTCAAACCCGACGGGTGGTCGATTTCAAAATAGCTCTCGCCGAGTCTTTCACTTTTCACTTCACGAATGTCAGGCATTTTCCGCTTCCTCCTTTCCGGCAAGCAGATATACGGTGTCGAGCGTAAGCGATTTCGCCGCGCGCACAACGTCTTCGCGCGTGACTGCCGCAAGGCCTTTCACCATATCTTCCGGCGTGCAGACCGCGCCGTCGAGCGACTGGGCAAAATAGACGTCAAGCCCTTCCGGCGTGTCGCCGAGCCCGCGGAACGCGTCGCACAGTGCTGCTTTCGAGGCGGCAAATTCCTCGTCGGTAAATTCGCCGTTCTGCATGACTTTCAACTGTTTTTTGATTTCACTAAGCGCCGCGTCTTTGTTTTTGCGCTCAATCCCGCTTTGCACCATCACAATGCCTTTGTTGCGGTCGAGCCGCGCCGAGCAGTAATAGCAAAGACTCAGCTTTTCGCGGACGTGCATAAACAATCTTGAATACGGGCCGCCGCCGAACAAATCGGTCATCAGCCGCATTGCAAAATAGCCGTCATCGCGGTCGCGCATGCCGGTGCGGAAGCCCAAAACCAGCTTGCTTTGGTTGACGTCCATTTCTTCGGTGACTTCAGTGACGTCCTCCGCCGATTCCACGAACACGGTCTGAATTTCCGCCGGGGCGCGGTCGCCGTTTTGCAGTTCGAGCGCCTTATGAAGCATGTTTTCAAACGGCGCAAAATCCACATTGCCTATCACCTGCACGCTGACCGTCGCTTCGCGAAGTAACTGCTGCCAAGCTTTAAACATACTTTCCGGTGTGACGGCGCGTACCGCTTCCAAAAGTTCCGCTTTGGAAACGCCGAAAGGCTCGTCCGCGCACATGATTTCAAGGCAGCGCGACAACGCATAAGCGCGTTTGTCATTTAACTCGCTTTCCAAATCCTCGGCGCAAAGGCGCACTTCCGTTTCGAGCTGGGCGCGGTCAAACAAGCCGTTTTCGGCGTGGGGCGAGAACAACAGCTCCAAAAGCAGCCGCAGCGCTTCCACGCTCAATTGTTCGCCCGAAAGCGCCAAATCGTCGCGGATACAGGTAATCGAAAACCGCAGGCGATAACCCTCGCCGAGTTTGGAAACGTCGGCGGAAAGGATTGCGCCGTAAAGCTCCTCTAACCGCTCGTTTAACTTCGAAAGCGTCGGGTATTTTGCCGACGCGTGCGTAAGAAACGACGCGAGCACCGCATTTTCCGCGGTGTTTTCGAGCAGCGGCATCAGTAAAAGAACAGAAATACAGGTCGTTTTTGTGTTTTCGGTACGCACTTGCAAAAGCCGGAGCTTTTCGCCGATTTGCGTTACCTCTGGTTGAACCGACATTGAATTACTCCCTTTTTTAAAGTCAATAGGCTTATTTTAGCATACTGCGGAAAAATTTTCCACATATTCAAAATATTTTTACAATATGATTTTCCCCGTCGGGGCGAAGAAATGCCGCCGCTTCGCCGTCGATTTCCACGCGTCCGGCGGCATTCTCCGCGACTGTGACTTCAATCTTCGCGCCGCCGAGATAAATGAAAAACTGAAACGCGCCCCAGCTTTTCGGCGGGTTCGGATGAAAATACAAATTGCCGTTAATAAAGCGAAGCCCTAAAAGCACCTCGGTCACAAGGGCGTAAAACTGCCCCGCCGAGCCCGAATAAAGGCTCCAGCCGCCGCGCCCGGGCTCGACCGCCGCATAGACGTCGCCGGCGAAATAATACGGCTCGGTTTTATAGACCGCTTCGTCTTTATTAAGCGGATTTAACAGCGACAAAACCGCTTCGCCCTCTTTTTGGTTGCCGCTTTCAAACAGCGCGCGGCAAAACCACACCGCAGCGTGGGTATATTGCCCGCCGTTTTCCCGAACCCCGGGCGGATAGCTTGCCACATAGCCCGCCGAGCGGTCTTTCCCCGAGAAGGGCGGCCAAAACAGGCGCACAAGTCCGTTTTCGGAATCCACCAACGCCGTGTAGGCGGTTTGAAGCGCCGTTTGCACACGCATTTTATCGGGCATTTTCGCGAACACGGCAAAGCTTTGCGTAAGGCTGTCGATACGGCATTCTTCGCAAAGGTTCGCCCCCATTTTTCGCCCGTCGTCAAAATAAGCGCGCAAATAATGGTCGCCGTCCCAAGCCGAACGGTCCACGGCTTCGCGCAAATTTTTAGCCAAAGTGCGGTAAACGTCCGCGCCCTCGCCGAGGGCTTCCAAAAGGGCGGAAAACGCGTCGAGCACCACGGCGGCAAACTGCGAAAGCCAGACGCTTTCGCCTTTTCCCTTTACGCCGACTTGATTAAAACTGTCGTTCCAGTCGCCCGCGCCCATTTTTAAAAGCCCGTGTTCGCCGAACTGCAAGCCTTTTTCTAAGGCGCGTTTCGCGTGCTCCAAAACGCTCGCTTTCTCTTTTCCTGCGTGCGCGGCAAAATAGCGCTCGTCCTCGGTTTCTTCGAGCGGCGGCGCGTCCAAAAACGCAATTTGCTTTTCTAACATTTCCCGGTCGCCGGTCGAAAGCACATAGCGCGCTACCGTGAGCGGCAGCCAAAACAGGTCGTCGCTGTAACGGGTTCGCACCCCGCGCTTACCCGCGCCGGCTTTTGCGGCGGGGTGCCACCAGTGGAGCACGTCGCCCTCCGAAAACTGCGCGGCGCAGCAGCGGTAAATTTGCAGCCGGCAAAGCTTCGGACGAACGGGCAGCAGCGCGGCGGCATCTTGAAGCTGGTCTCGAAAGCCGAACGCCCCGCCGGACTGGTAAAAGCCCGTGCGCGCAAACAGGCGGCCCGCTTCGATTTGATTGGGCAAAAACGCATTGAACAGCGTGTTAAACGCCTTATCATTCGTTTTGACGCGAATGCGGTCGCCAAAATGCATCGGCGGCAAATCCGCTTTCGCAAGGCGCGCGGCGCCCTCGGCAAAGCGGGAAAAGCTTAAAATAAACTTGACCCGCTCTTTACGGCGCGGCGGCAAATAGAGTTTCTTGCCCACCGCGGCACAGCCGAACACCTGCGGCAAATCGCCGCCGCTGTCCCATCTGCCTGCGGCAAAATCGTCGTCATGCACCGTAAAAAAGGTATTTTCCCCTTCCGCAAAAAGGCGCATTGTGCCCGGGTACGCGGGCGTAAGCGGGCTGTGCACTTCAAGCGCGCCGCCGAAAAACCGCGATTGCAGATTTTTGGCGCGGCGGTCGTCTTCACCGAGCACCGGGCGCGTATAATAGCAAACCTCCGCCTGTTTTTCAGCGTCATTTTGGTTTTCGAGAAGCACCTCCACCTGTTTTCGCATACCTTTTCGGGGAACGGTCACCGTGACGGTGACCTGAATCCCGGCGGCGGAAGAAACATATTCGGCGCGGTTGTCGCCAAAGAGGACGCAGGACGCGCGCAAAACATCAAAAGTCTTGCCGTTCACGCGCAAAAACAGCCGTTCGCCCAAATTGTCAAGCATCGGGTCGTTGGAAAAGGTCGTCAATTTGTTAAGCCTTGCGTTTTGGGCAAAAGTCGTGCCGAGCGTGCTGTCGCTAAGAAGTGTGCCGAACGTCGGGTTCGCGAGCATATAGCACCACGGCAAAACCGGCTTTCGGCTGATTTCGCTACCCTGCTCCGAAAAACGGTTCGGGGCGGACGCGCTAACACAATCGAAAACAAAGCTTTGTGAAAATGCTTTTTTCTCTGCCGCGCCCTCGTCGGGACTTCCCAGCGGCACCAACGCGTCCGACAGCGCCAAAAGGGTGGTTCGGTCGGGAAGCGATATGCTTTCGCGCCGCAGAACATACACATTGCCCGTGTCCGAGTGAAGTCCCGGGCAGCTTGTTTTGAAAAGTACCGTTTCGATTTGTTTTTTTAGGCTTTCGCCTTGGGTTTCGGAGCCGGAAAAGCAAAGCACAAGGTCACAGGCAACCCCGCGGGCGCGCAGTTCCCCGAACGCCTCTATAAACGGCTTTGCCGCCGCAAAATCCGAAAGCGCGGTCAGCGTGACGGTCAAAATCGGGCGGTCGCCGGAAATCCCGAGCCGCCAAAGCGCTTCAACCCCCTGCCGGTTTTCGCGCATCGCGTTTATTTGCACCGGCGCGGGCTCGGCTTTGAAAAACAGGGCGGGCAAAAATGCGTTTGCCGCGGCGCTTTTCGAGGTGTCGTCGCAAAACGCGGCGCGGGCGGCTTTTTTCGCCGGCGGCGCGCCTTCGGTGCGCAAAGAGCCGATAACGGAAGCAATTTCCGCTTGCGAGCGCCCGCAGCAAAGAAACAGCGTCACGGTTTTTTCGCCGTGCGCCGAGAGGTCCATGGGAATTCGCGCCGCAAAGCAGACGTCGGCAATCCCCGAACGGTCATTTTCCGTAAAATCCGCGTCCGAAAGCGAAAACACGCCTTTGGTGCGCGTGAGAACTTTGTCCCTGGTCAGCGCGCAGGCGTAGGGGATGTCTTCCAAAATCCCGCAGCCGCAATAAAGCGCCGATTCCCCCTGCCGCGGGCGGCGGGTAAACAGCACGTCGTTTTCTTTTGTGCGTGAAGCGGTGACCAAAAGCTTGCGAAACGCCAAATGTGCCTGTTCGGCAAGCAGGTTTTGCATAGACGGCTCAAAATACAAAAGCAAATGTCCGCGCAAAGGTGCATTCGTCCGGTTTTGCACGGTTATCCGCCGCAGTTCCACAGGGCCTTTGCCGCGCACGGTCACCACCGTTTTGGCGCGTAAAACGTCGTTTTGCGCCGCATACACCGCCGCATTTTCCGAAAACACGGTTTTATAGTGCGCGCCGGGGCGGCGGTCCAATACAGCTTGCAGCGGCAGGGTGGTTTCCCCCGCCTGAAACACGCCGAACACGCCTTGCGGGGCGTTTAATAAATCGCGGCTTATACGCGTGACCGGCAGCCCGCAAAACAGGCTGTACCCCGCGCCGCCGTCCGTCAAAACACTTGTCCACACGCCGTCGCCGTAAAC
Organism: Candidatus Fimenecus excrementavium; assembly: GCA_018712805.1. GTDB lineage: Bacteria > Bacillota > Clostridia > Oscillospirales > Acutalibacteraceae > Fimenecus > Fimenecus excrementavium. The sequence goes on from DVGI01000030.1 coordinate 9,477, forward strand.
CGCAACACGCGGCGAAAGGGGAGAGGGCGCGCGGCTTTGCGTGCGCACAGGGCGCGGCAGTTCTTCGCGCTTTTCCGTGTCGGTCGGGGCGTGCTTTCGCAAACATACCGGTGCGGCGGGCACTTTTTCTTCCAACAGCGACCGCCCGGCGCGCATCTGCCGGTCGCGAAGAAAGCGCTTTTGCATCACACCGCCCGACAGCGCGTTATCCACCGACAAAAGGCTCATGCCGACGTGGTGCGCCATGTAACTGCGCACCAAAGAAAAGCCCTGTCCTGCATTTTTACCGTTCACAAAATCGACCGCTTCGTAAAAGCCGAAACTTCCCACGGCGCCCATTTCCCGCAGCTTTTTTAAATTTTTGAGCGCCGCTTTGGAGGCAAGCGGCAGACAGAGAAACGAAGAATACGGCGAAACCACAAGCTCGTCTCCTTTCGTTTTGCGCAAAGCGAGCAGCGGCACGCCGTGCGCTTTATATTGATAGTTTTGCTGTTCGTCAAACCGATAATAACCGCTTTCGGAAATGCCGAACGGGATATGCTTTTCGGCAGCGAACTGCCGCTGACAATGAACGCAGTATTTGAGCGCTTCAAAGCTCAGCGTGTTTTCGCGGCTTTCCAAAAAAAGATAGGGCATGAAAAATTCAAACATCGTCCCCGACCACGCGAGCGCGCCGGTGTAGCCGCCCGAGCGCGACATCACCCGCGAGAGCGCGCCCCAGTGCTTTTTGGGCACTTGCCGCGAGGCGACGGCGTAATAGCTCATCATGCGCGATTCGCTCATCAAAAGGTCATAGTGCGCGTCGCTGAACACGTTTTTTTCGAGGTCGTAACCGATATAAAACAGATTCCGCCGCCAATCGTAAAGCGCCGAAAGGTCGCAAGACGCCCGCAAAGCGTCCGCCCGCGCGCGCACGTCCCACAATTTCGGGCACTGCGGGGCGTATTCCGAAAGTCCTTCGGAAAGCGCGGTCAGGCAGCAGAGAAAATTGCCGCTGTCCACGGACGAAACGAACCGCGGCGACAGCGCTTCGAGCGTTTCGGTGTCATACCAGTTAAGCAGATTCCCGTGCCAGCGCGGCAGTCGTTCCACGCTGTTTAAGGTGCGCTCAAGCATTTCGCAAAGCGTTTCGGAGGAAATCAGCGACAAATCGCGCGCGGCAAGGCACGAACAAAGCATCATCCCGATATTGGTCGGGGAGGTGCGGTGCGCCACGCGCAAAACCGGTGTTTCCTGCACATTATCGGGCGGAAGAAAATGGTTGCGTTCGTTGCAAAAGCGCGTGTAATACTGCCACATCGCGGCGGCGTCCGCGGTGAGAATTTCCGCGTCTTTCTCGTCCGGCGCTGCAATATTCGTTTTATAAGGCTTTTCCGAAAGCCGGCAGTAAACCGGCGCAAACAGGAAAAACAGCGCAAAAAAGCGCGCGGGGGTAAACGGCGCGAAAAACAACAGTACGGCGCAAAGAAGCGGAAACAAATCCCGCGCAAAAGAAATGCCTTTTGTGCCAAAGCGCTCGCTGTCGGCGGCGGTAACCCAGTCGAGCATATGCCGTTTTGTAAGGAACCGGCGGAAAATCCCGCGGCAAAGCGCCGAAAAACTCGTCCACGCGCAAAGAGGCAAAAGCGCCAAATGCAGTGCGGCGTCGCAAAGCCCTTTTTCGGCGGCGGGCACGGCTTTTCCGAACCGCCGCTCGGAAACGCGCAAAAATCCCCCGCTAAAAAGCGTGCGGCAAAACGCCCAAAGGTCGCGCGCCGTCAAGGTCAGCGCCGCACCGAACACGGCAAAAAGGCTTTGGGGAAAAGGCAAAAACGCGCCGACAAGCAAAAGCGAAAGCGTGCAAACCGGCACAAGCGCGTTGGCGAGCGTTTTTAAAAGTTTCCATTTGGAAACGGCGGAAAGCGGATTTTCGCGGCTGCCGGAAACGGTGGGCAGGCGTTTTTTGAAAAAGATTAGGTTTTGCGCGTCGCCGCGCACCCAGCGTTCCAGTCTCGCAAAATAAGCGCGCGCGGTCGTGGGCACGCCGTCGGTGATTTGCGCGTCGGAAACAAACGCCGTGCGCAAAAGTTCGCCTTCGGGAATGTCGTGGCTTAGCACGGTTTCGGGCAAAAATGCGCCGGGAAGCACCTGTTTTGCGGTGTCGATATGAAAAAGTCCTTTGCCGGTGAAAAGCCCGGCACCGGTGAAATCCTGCCAAAATTCGCCGACCGGCACGTCATAGCACGAAACGCCGCCCGTGCCGGAAATCGCGCGCGAAAAGCGTGTTTTGAAAGCGCTTTCAAGCGACACTTCCGCCCGCGGCACAAACGCACCGTAGCCGCGCGTTACAACGCGGCGCACCGGGTCTATGACCGCTTTGTTTTCGGGGTGCAGCGCCGCCGAAAGCAAGGTGTCAAGGCTCTCAAGGGTCAATTCGGTGTCGCTGTCGAGCGTTAAAAGATAAGAAAAGCTTTCAAAATCGTCCGTTTTCCCCCGCCGAAACGGAAACGCCGAAAAGTCGCCGCGCAAAGCGGCAAGCAAATCGACAATCGCCCCGCGTTTTCGGTCGCGGCCGATATATTCCCTTTGCGTTTTCGAGTAACTGCGCTCGCGCAGCAGAAGGCAAAACGCGTCCTTATATTTTCTGTTCAGCGCGTCAATCCTTTCTGCCGCGCAGTTCGCTTCGACTTCGTCCGCCGGCGTTTGGGCGCTTTTCGCCGCCTTGTAATCGGCAAGCAGACAGACGCGCACATTTTCACTTCCCGCGCAAAGGTAAATGTCCTCCAAATGCGCCTGCCAACGGTCGAGCGCATCGGGCTTCGGAAGTAATGCAGAAACCGCAATCAGCGTTTTTACGTTTGCCTGTTTGACTTCTTCCCGGTCGCACCGCAAAACCGGCACGGGTCTTTCTCCGTGCAATAAAAATTTTATGAGCAGGCCCGACAGCGCCGCCTGCAGCGGCAGCCACAAGAAAAGCCCGACAAACGCGCTTCGACAAATTACCCCGACTGCAAGGGAAAGCAGCAGCGGCACAAAACACAGCACCCGCAAAACGGCACGGCGCGGCTTTTTGCGGCATGTTTCTAAAAGCGCACGAAACAAACTCGAGTTTTCCGCTTCGGCGGTGTTGACAAGCGTTTGTGCGGTTTCCTGTTCGGTCTCGCCGCGCAAAACCGCTGCTTGTGCGAGCAAATGACGATAGACCCCGCGGCTGGTTTCATCCGACACGCGGTAGCCTTCGTCCCGGAGTAACTCCTGTTCGGCGCCGCACACTTCCGGATACAGCCGCTCAAACGGATATTCCGGCAGTTTTCGCAACGCTTCCACCGCATTTTTATGCGTTTCTTCGTTATTTTCGATACTTTCCGCAGCATGGCAGACAAGCGCAGTTTTCAAAAACAGCGCGCAGTAGTCGGTTTCGATCCCGCGGCATCCGATTGCCCGAAGTGCCGCCGCAAGCTGTTCTAAACTTGGGAGCTTGCCGTTTTCGGTTAGGGTATAAACCGTCGAATACACCGCCGGAAGCCCCTCTTGCCCCGCACGAAGCGCAGGGAGCGCGCGCAAATCGTTTCGCGCCGCGCGACCTTGCAAAAGCAGAAAGCCGCGGTTTTGCGAAAATACGCCGTCGCTTTTCGCCGCGTCAAACTTTGTGATTGTATATAGCCGACTTTCCAAAAGTCGTTTTAATTTTCTTACAGGTGCTTTGTTCATAAGCCGCCATCCTTTATGAAAGCCATATTTCTTTTTAAAGGTTTCCCGTAAAAAGCTGTAATCATGCGGCGATTTTTGGCAAAAATAATACGGCATGTCTGTTTCTCGGCGAAATCTTTCAAAATGTCGATTTGAAATTAACGGAAATTTCACAACCCCGCCTGTTTACAAATGAACAATCTCGTGGTATGATACTTTCTTAGAGTTTCAAGATTTTGCCGCGTTTAAAACTTTTGTTTTGATCGGTGAAAGGAGAATTTTTACTATGGCGCAAAAATCCCATAAAGTGCAGCGGGCCGCCATCGAATTGGCGCTCGACCGCGTGCTGAAATACATTTACAAAGACCCTTACCCGAACCTTGTGAAAATGGCGGACCGCGTCGGCAAGCTGTTCTCCGGTATTTTCCCGCCGGAGAATTTCAAAAAGTTCAAAGAAGCCGCCGCCGACCCCGACAACATTTGGACGCAGTATGCGTTAGGCATTCTGCGCGACGAAGACCCGCGCGTGGTCAAACAAATGCTGATGTCTTTGGGCGTGGACGCCGGGCTTTACGGCACCAAAACCGTGCGCCGGCTGCGTGAGGAAATGCACTGCAACGTGCCGTTTATCATTCTTTTCGACCCGACAAGCGCCTGCAACTTAAAGTGCAAAGGCTGCTGGGCGGCGGAATACGGCTATAAACAAAGCCTGACGAATGAAGAAATGGATTCGATTGTGACCCAAGGCAAAGAAATGGGCACCCATTTTTATATGCTGACCGGCGGCGAACCGCTGATTCGCAAAAACGACATTATCGCCCTTGCGCGCAAACACAACGACTGTGCGTTTGTCATTTACACCAACGCCACGCTCGTCGACCAGAAATTCTGTGACGATATGAACGAGGTCGGCAACATCGGCCTTGCGTTAAGTTTAGAGGGCACCGAGGAATCCAACGACTGGCGGCGCGGCGAAGGCGCTTACCGCCGCACAATTGACGCAATGGATTTGCTCCACAAAAACAAGTGCCTGTTCGGCGTTTCGATTTGCTACACGCGCAAAAATCTCGAATATGTCACCAGCGACGCGTTTATCGACATGATTATTGAAAAGGGCGCGAAATATGCGCTTTGCTTTAACTACATGCCGGTCGGGCACGACGCGGACAAAGAACTGATCCCCACCCCCGAGCAGCGCGAATTCATGTATAACTGGCTTCGGAAAGTCCGCAACTCGAAAACCGGCAAACCGATTTTCGTCATGGACTTCCAAAACGACGCCGAATATGTCGGCGGCTGTATTGCCGGCGGCAGAAACTATTTCCACATCAATTCCGCGGGCGACATTGAGCCGTGCGTGTTCATTCACTATTCCGACACCAACATTCGCACCCACACGCTCAAAGAAGCGCTCAAAAGCCCGCTGTTTACCGAGTATTACCACGGTCAGCCGTTCAACGACAACCACCTGCGCCCGTGCCCGATGCTTGAAAACCCGGAGCTTTTGCGCGATATGGTCAAGCGTTCCGGCGCAAAGTCGTCTGACTTAATCTGCCCGGAAGACGTCGACACCCTTTGCGACAAATGTGTGGATTTCGCGAAAGCCTGGAAACCCGAGGCGGACCGCATTTGGCAAAGCCGCAAGCACCGCGACACCCACACCCAGTATTTCCGTGACACCGAAGAGGGCAAAGCGTATTTCGCCGGCTGCGGCGGGAATTGCCAAGCCTGCGCTTCAGCGCAGCCGAAAGCCGCCGAAAGCACAGACAACGCGGCTTCGGAGCAAGCGGATAAAACTTCCGCCGACAGCGTAAACACGCCCGCGAACACCGACAGCAAAGCGATATAAAAAAAGCAAAGCAAAAGCGAACCCCCGTACTTTTTGGTACGGGGGTCTTTTTTGCCCTTTCCCCTGCCGAAAAACGGGCGGCTGTTTTTGTTTGTTTTGTCAATAGCTTTCTTTATTAAACATGTGTAGAATAAAAAAAGAAGTCTTTTGCGGCGGACTTTTTTTGGGTGAGCTTTGCTTTTGCCGTATAGGCAAAAGCTTTTTTATTTGCTAAAAAGCTCTGTCTGTAATTTATTGAGGAGGTCATATGAAACATAAAATCTATTGTATATCTTTTGTCCTTGTTCTATTTCTTATGATGCCCGTAACCGTTTTTGGGGCTTATTACGCAACAGAAGACGATGTTCTTTCGTCGTTGTTTAACGCGCAACCCAAAACAGTTATCTGTCAAAATGTCAAAGAAACCGGTTGCGGTACTTATACTTCTATAACCCGTTCCCATGTACAAATGGGCTGTACACAAGACGGTAAAAAAGCATCAACTACCGTACATTTCAATTTTGGCGCAGGAAAAAGCTGTTATGCTAGAACCGCTGTTTTTAATATGGCCGGTGTAAATGCTATAACAGTCCATAAGGATGGTTCTTCTTTTCTAACTACAGCAACAGCAAGCGCGAACGTCACAAATATAAATGTAAAAAGTGTTCTGCACACAGGCATGCAACCTCAATTCTGTTCCAAGGGAGAACACAATTATTTACTGATGAAATATTAAGCTTTATTTACAGACAGAGCTTTTAAGATATTATTTCGGAAGAAAGGAAAAAGAAAATGAAGAAAAGGATCTTAAAAACTGTTGTGTTAACGCTTGCGTTTCTTTTCGTTTCTGCAACAGGGCTCCTGTTTGCCGTGCCCGCGACAAGTGACGCCATAAAAGACCTGACCGCGGCGCAGTATATCGGCTTTAACGGCGACGCGCTGACCTTTTCCGCCGAAAATGCGGCGGCGGGCTACCGGGTGGCTGCAAGCGCGCTTTCCGCCGACCCGAATTTCGAGGCGCTGGTGTTAGACAGCGGCTTTTCGGACGCGCAAATTTTTGACTGCGGCGGCGAACAGCCCGAAATCCGCTATGCGGAAGACGGCTGGACAGGGATTTTCGTGGACAATGCCCTAAAGAACGACACCTATCACCGCGGGGAGATTTTCTGTTCCGCCATACAGGAAAGCGGCTATGCGGTTTTAACCGAGGGGCGCTGGATTGACCCCGACGCCGCGCGCGAGGACGGCGCTTTGGAACTGATGGTCGGCGCCGACAGCCCGTTTTCGGTCGGGCGTACTGTTTTCGTTGCGCCCGGTTTTTCAGACAAGGATGGGCGCCGCGTTTTGCTCCCCGCCGTGGTGGTGGGCAAAGTGCGCGCCGAGCGGCTTGTGCCCCACGCGGGAAAACAGGACGTTCTTTCGGCGTATTCCGACGCGCCGCTTGAAGATTATTTCCTGTTACAAAACCCGCTGCCCGCCTATATGCCGGCGAATTTCAGCGGGCAGCCATCTGACAATCTCTATTCCAAAGAGGGCGTGACGTTCCGCATTGCCACGACCGGCGGCGAAAAAATTTCCGACGAAGTGCTCACAAAAGCAATTTCAGACAGCGGCGCGGCGCTGTATATCAACGCCGGCTACAACGCCGCGATGCAAAATCTCGCCGAAGCGAGTGCAACCCGAACCATTCTGCCGCTTGTAGCTATGATTTATTTGCTGGAAATCATTTTCGCGGTTTATTTCGTTTCGTCGCTCGTCCGCATTTGGAAAAGGAAAGCCTGATATGCTCAAATGCAGTATTGTAAGCACCCTGCGGCACCACCGTTTGCTGCTGCTTTGCATGGTCTTTCTAATGACCTGCGCCGCGTTTTCCGCCAATATTGCCGTGTTTCAGTTTAACGGCACGCGGCAGGAAGCGTTGATTTTGGGCGAGAACGCCGCCGATTTTACGGCGGAAGTGTATGCGCCGTTTTCCGCCGCGCTCCAAAAGCAAACGCAAACCGTTTTGGAAAATAATGACAGCCTCACTGCGGTCTATTGTGTGACCGGCGGTGACGCTTTGCGTGCCTATTTTCGCGGCGGGGAAGCGTTCAGCGCCGGCGCGAGCCCGCAAAATGCCGGCGAAATTTTAATCGGCGGCGAGAGCAAAGCCGAAGGGTATGAAATCGGTGACACGCTCACAAGAAACGGCAAAGTCTTTACCGTCTGCGGCGTGCGGCCGAGCGCTTCTTATGATGAGGTTTTGCCCGAAGCGCTCCCGGAAAATACGCAAATTACAGAACTGCATTTTTGCCGTGACTATATTTTATCCGCGCGCGCTGCTGCGCGGTTTGCCGCTGAATTGGAACAGGCGTTTCCCGGCGCGCAGGTCACTTCTCCCGAAAACAGTTCGCTTTTGACGGGGCTGCTTTATGAAATCCGCACCGGCGTTTGGATTGCCGGCATTGCCGCCTGCAATCTGCTTTTTATTTTCTGCTACATTTTAAAACAGAAAAAATCGGTTTACGCCGTGTTCTATCTCTGCGGGGCACGCCGCATTCAACTGGCGGGGCTTGCGTGCGCGGAGCTTTTAAGCTATGCCGCTTTGGGCGGTGTGCTCGGCGGGGCGGCGTTTTGGATTTTGCTTTATCCGCGCCAGTCGTCCGCCGCGGGCTTTTTGTGGCAGGGACTTTCCCTTTCGCTCGCCGTGTGCCTTGTAATGAGCCTGCTTGTCGCGCTGCCCGCGCTTTGGCGCACCTTTGCCGCAAATCCGTTGACGGAGGTGGACGAAGATGGCTAAGACCTTTCGTTTTGCCGGAGAAATTATTTTTAAAAACAAGCTGTTGTTTTCGCTTTTGGTATTGCAATTTGTCTTTTTCCTGTTCTTTGCGCTCGACTGCGCAAACCGGCTTTATCAAATCGAATATCCCCGGCGCGTTTTAGCGGGGCTGACCGCGCAGAATTTCGCCTATTTCTCACCGATTCAATATGACAGCTATGCTATGGTGTACGGCACGCAAATGGAAAATGACGCCGACCCGTATGCCGATTTTAATAAGCTAAAAGGTCTTACCGCCGTGGAAAACGTCTATACGCTCGAATCGCTCGAAACCAAAACCGAGCTGCGCGTTTACCCGGAAGTTTTAAGCGACAAACTAGATATTCCCATGCGCCGGGGCGTTTGGTTAAGCGGCGCGGACAACGCCTCGCTTCGCGCGGCGCCTTGTGTTACCTCCGACGCTTCGCGAAAACTCGGCGAGATTCTCTTGTTTCGGGATTCGGACGGGCTGGTGCAAGCGCAGTTTCAGGTGGTCGGCATCGCCGCCGACCCGTACTTTGATTTTGAACAAAATGTCAGCGGCGAACAGCTGGGGCTTTCTGCATTGGCGGAACTGACGCAAAAGCCGGAAGTGCAGTTTTCCGGTGTTGAAATTCTTTGGACGGACAGCGAAACAGTGCTTTCCGTTTTGCGTGACAAACCCGTAAACACTTCGTCGCGGCTGTTGTTTTTTGACGGTGTTTCACAAGAGCAGATGGAAGAAAACCTCACCCTCCTGCGCCGGTCGGGAAGTATCCTGAACAGCGAAACCTCTTTTGACAATCAGAGGCTTGCTTCCTTAAAAGAAAAAGAACTGCCCCAAATGCTTTGCGTTTTGGGCATTGCCGTTGTCGGATTTTGCTGTGCGGCGGCAATCTTCGTGCAAAACGCCCGGTATTGTTTAAAGGTGTATTTCCTTTGCGGGGCAACACGCCGGCAAAACGCCGCGGTTTGCTTTACGGCGTTGCTGTTCGTCGTTTTGCTCGCGGTTTTGCCGTATTGTATTCTTTTGCCGGTTGCCGGAACGCTCAACTGGTTTGACTGGTGTTATGCGTTCACCAAAGTCGGGTTCTTGGTGGTCGGCGGTTTCGCGGCGGTGTTTTTATTGCTTGCTTTGATTACCGTCGCCTGCCTTTTCGCCCGACAGCTTGAACCATCGAAACGAAAAAGGAGAAAGCAATATGCTTGAAGTGCAAAATCTTTCCAAAACCTATAACCCGGGGAAAAAGAATGCCCTTGCGGCGTTACATGACGTTTCCTTGACCATTGCCGACGGAGAAATGGTCGCCGTAACCGGGACTTCCGGCGCGGGGAAATCGACGCTTTTGCACATTTTGGGCGGGGTGCTTTCGTTTGACACGGGCAGTTACCACCTTGACGGCGAAGAGGTCGGCAACCTTTCGGAAAAGAAGCTCGCCGTACTTCGCAACCGCAAGGTCGGCACGGTGTTTCAAAGCTTTTTGCTGTTGCCGGACAACACCGTCCGCGAAAACGTGGAAATCCCCCTGCTTTTTGCGCGCGTGCCGAAGAAAAAACGGCGGGCGCTTTGCCAAAAGGCGTTGGAGCAAGCCGGTATTCCCGAACTTTCCGACCGCTCGGTCAGCGCGCTTTCCGGCGGACAGAAGCAGCGCGCCGCCATTGCCCGCGCGATTGTCAATCAGGCGCAATATATTCTCGCCGACGAGCCGACCGGCGCGCTCGACTCCAAAACCGCCGCTTCGATTTTCGACTTGTTCCGTCAAATTGCCGACAGCGGGCGCACGGTTGTAATTGTCACCCACGATTTACAGCTCGCCGCGCGCTGTGACCGCCAAATTGTGTTAAAAGACGGCGCCGTGGTAAGCACCGACGGAAGCGAAAGCATTTAACTGCGCGCCCCCGGGCACATAGAAAATTGCGCCTCGTAGATATATTTTAACTATTGCAATATAAAAGGAAAAAGCACAGCAGAAAGAAGTCTCTCCGCTGTGCTTTTTTGTATGGAAATTTTACTATGATTCGCTAACCTATAATTTAATCAAAGCCGATACCGGGCGGCAAAGCGAAAGGTCACAGCGCACTACCTGCGCGATTTGTTGTGCGGCAGCCCGCACCGCGTTCGGTGTGCCCGGCGGCAGCGGCGGTCTCTACGATTTGCTCGATGCTGATTCCGGGCGGCAAAGCGAAAGGTTACAGTTCACTGCCTACGCGTATTCGCTGCGGTCGGCACCGCCGCGATTCACCGCGCGTTGGCACGCACGCGGCTGTTCCTATGATTTATGCAACGCCGATTCCGGGTTATAAACGTAAAGATTCTATTCACGCTACCTACGCGAGGTCGGCGTGCCCGGCGGCACCGGGGAACCCCCGGCGAGGGTTCCCCACGATAAAACAGTCCGCCGGACTGTTTTATCTCCCCTCCTGCGCTTTTCATAGGAACGAGATTTCGCCCTGTGCGCATGGCGACCAAAGGCGCCGCCTTTGGATTGGGCCGCCTTTGAAAAGGCGGGCGAAACTTCACTTTCGGGCAGGTAGTTTGCAAAAACATTCCGCTTTTTTGCCCGACCGAAATATTCATCAAAGTTGATACCGGCTCTAAAAAGTCAAAACATTCACGAACTGCCTACGCGAGGTCAGCGTGCCCGGCGACTGTTTGCAATATTTGTGCCAAGCCGATTCCGGGTCGAGATGGTGTATTTTAAAACTCGCTCCCTACGTGTGTTCGGCGTGCCCGGCGGCACCGGAGTGGATTTCGATTTCGCCGTTGTCGTCAAATTCGGCGATTACACCGTCTTCGTCCACCGTGGTGTGCAACTCGGCGTGGGCAACGTGGCGCAGTTTCCATTTGACGTCAGGGTAAATGCGCCATTTCACGTTCGGCACGACGGCATAGCGCGGGGCAAGCTTTTTTAGGAAATAAGCCGACGAGGACCCGACATAACCGTGGTGACCGACTTTTAATAAATCGACTTTCCCCACGCGGTCGGCAACGCGGCGTTCGTCGCCGGTTTTGTAATTCAAATCACCGACAAGCAGCGCGCGGACCTTGCCCAGTTCCGCGAGCACAATCACCGAGTTGACGTTTTCGCCGTATTTCGGGAAACGCGGCTGATTTTCGTAATAGAAAAACGTCAGCGCAAACGCGCCGAGCGTTGTTTTTTCGCCGTTAAAATCTTCGACAATCTGCGCGCCGACTTTTTCGAGCGCGTCATACATTTGGTCGTGGACTTCTTCGTTGTCCCAGCGTTTGCGTTCCAAAATAAACACGCGCTCGCCGTCGTAGCGGCGCAAATAGCCTTTTTTTACGCGGATTTCCGGGTGTAAAATCACCGTGTCAAATCCGCCGAGGTGGTCGGAGTGGGCGTGCGTGCCCAAAACAAAATCCAGCGTGACGAGCCCGTCTTCGCCGCGTGCGTGTTCCAAAAGGTAGTCGACAACCGCCTGTTCATAGCCCGGACGCTTTAAATGGGGCTTGTCGGCGGGGAAATCGTTGTCTTCGGCGGCGTCGATTAAGGCAAAATGCCCGTTACTTTCGAGCAGGATGCAGTCCGATGGGCCGGTGTTCAAGAAGTGAATTTTGTTTTGTCCGCGCATCTTGTGCGCCTCCTCCCAAAACATAAGTCTTAATCGCTTTGGCGACTGCGTTTTCATCGTTGGAGCAAAGCACCGCCACCGCCTCTTCTTTCAGCGCGTCGCAGGCGTTTGCGACCGCGAGCGGCACGCCCGCCGCGGAAAGCAGGGTCAAATCGTTGCGGCTGTCGCCGATTGCGGCGGTTTCGGCGCGTTCAAGCCCCAAATGCCGCTGCAAGCGCGAAAGCGTCGCGCCTTTGTTGACGCCTTTTTGCAAAATTTCCATGTTGTTCGGCATGGAAGTGGTCAGCTCCACGCTCGAAAGCGTCTGAAGCCGCGAGAACGCTTCTTCGCGTTCTTTTAGGTCGCTGAAAAAGACGTTGAACATTTCGGCGCGGTTGGCGCGTGACGCCAAAAAGGCGGGAAGTGCGGCAACGCCTTTGCGGGTTTTCGTAATGACCGGGCGATAGATAGGCTCGATCCGATAATGGTCATAAGAAGCCGCGTTGAGCTTTGCGGCGTCGGTCACCGGCACGCCGCCGGTATAAACTTCTATCATTGTGTCATATTCCGACAAAATCGCAAGCAGTGCGCGCACGAGTTCGGGCGCAAAACAGCTTTTCCAAACACAGTTGCCGGCCGCGTCGTAAAGCGTCGCGCCGTTGGAGCAAATGCAATGGGTATAAGGCTTTTCCACGCGCAAAACTTCCGGCATTTCATAAAAGCTTCGCCCGGTTGCGGGCGTGACAAAACAACCCGCCGCCACCGCCCGGGCGAGGGCGTCGAGGTTTTCGCGGCTGATTTCCCCCGAAGAGTGAATGCAAGTGCCGTCTAAATCCGTTGCAAACAATCGAACCGCCATGTCAACCCTTCTTTCTCTGGCGCTGAATCACGAACCGCTCCAGCGGATAGGTCCAAATGGTCGGGACGTTGATAATCAGGCATTTCATCAAAAGTTCGGTGACCGGCGTGCTCCAGCCGTTGTTTTGCATAATCGTGCCGACCACCCCGCCGAGCCAGGTGTCGAACAAAATGGTAAACACGACCATAATCACATACAAAAAGCTGCTGAGCGCCGCGTTAACGTCGGAGTGAAAGGTCAGCTTGCGGTTGATCAGATACGCCGCGACGTAGCCCGCGGTTGTCGAAATCGCATAAGAATAGAGATAGCCGCGATATTCAATCCGCAAAAAGCGCAGCAGCGCGTTGTCGGTGACCGGCACGGCGTTGAGCTCGTCGAACACAAAATATTGCAAAAACAAATAAATGCTGACGTCGAGCGCCGTGGTGACGACGATACAAATATTAAATTTTATGAACTTCCACCATTCCGGGTGCCGCACGGCAAAGGTCGGCTTTTCGGCGGCAGGCGCGGTGTTTTTTTTCATAAATTACGAATCCTTCTTCTTTCTGTGAATGACAAAACGGCTTAACGGATAGGTCCAAACGGTGGGGAGCGTCATGACGACGAGCTTTAAAAGCATATCCACCCAGAAATTGCTCCAGCCGTTGTTGGTAACGATTGTGCCGAGGAACGCGCCGAACCAGGTGTTAAACGTGATGGTGCAAATGACCATAATCGCATATAAAATGCTCGAAACTAAGGGGTTGGCGTCGGCTTTAAAGGTCAGCTTTCGGTTCATTAAGAACGCGGCGGCGTAGCCGATGATGGCGGAAATCAAATACGAATACAAATAACCTTTATATTCAATCCCGAGGAATTCGAGCACGGGGCTGTTTTCCACGGGAACGCCCTGCAACGAACGGAAAACACCGTATTGCAGCACGGCGTAAACCGCCATTTCCAAAATCGAAGTGCTCGCACCCGTAAAGGTAAATTTTATAAATTTCCAAATTTCACTGTGTTTTTCAACAAACGCTTTCGCTTTTTCTTTCATGGTCGCGCTCCTTGTTCATTGTATCATATAAAATCTTTACTTCGCAAGCATAACATATCGGAAGGCATCGGACAACCGACTTAACACAGACTTAACACAGGTTTACGGGAAGTCTTCGACAAAACCAAAACAGCGAAAAGACCCGGTGCAAAAGCACCGGGTCTTATTCAGCTAAAATTTATGCAGTTTCGTCTTCGGCTTCATCGTCTTTCTTTCTGCGCAAAATCGGCAGGAGGATCAGGAACGCGGCAAACACGAACAGCACGGCTGCCAAAACCGGGTTTTCCCGCAGGATTGCGCCTGTTTGAGAAATAATCGGAATGTTGGTATCCGTCTTACCGCCGTCATCCGGCGTGGTCGTGGGTTCTTCGGGGACGGGCGCGGTCGGCGCTTCGTCCGGTTGAAGAAGAATGCTGCCGTCGTCTTGGACGACAAAGTTCAAATAGATTTGCTTCGTCCCCGCGGGAACGGTGACGAGCTGTGTGCCGTTCGCCAAACGAACGACGGTCATTTCTGTTGCGCTGTCGCTCACGGTGACCGAAAAGCCCTCTTCGCCGGCAAGGTTGCCGTCTTTGTCATAAATCGAAACGGTGTGGTAGCCGTCTTTAATGACATCTACGCGATAAGCGCCGTCTTCGTCGGCGGTCGCTTCAAACTCGCCGAGGTCGAAAACCAGCTTCGCGCCGGGCATCGGGTCATCTTCGCCGTGATAAACGTGGCCGGACATTGCCATGCGAATGCACGGGTCGCCGTGATGGTCACCGCCGCCGGGTTCGGTGGTCGGTTCATCAGGGTCTGTGGTCGGCTCATCAGGGTCTGTGGTCGGCTCATCAGGGTCTGTGGTCGGCTCATCAGGGTCGGTGGTCGGCTCATCAGGGTCGGTGGTCGGCTCATCAGGGTCGGTCGGGTTTTCCGCATCTGCGCATTTTTCAAAAGTGAAAACAATGTGCATATCGGTGTTGACGCTCGCAATGGTCAGCTGGCCGTAAGCCAGTTGGTCGGTAACGTCCTGGCCGTTGATGCGCACCGATTTCAGGTGACTGTCCATTTTCGCAATGACGTCCAAACGAAGGCTGTCAAAGCGCGCCACCGAAAACGCGGCGCCGTTTTGCACCACAGAACCGTCACGGAGGACATAGCCCCCGTCGTTATACGCAACGGTAATTTCATGGGTGTCCGGAACAACGGTCTTTAAGGTCGCGCTGTCTGCAAATGCGCCGAGCTGAATCCCGAAGCAAAGCAGAAGCGCCAAAAACACGCTGGCGACTTTTTTCATGAAACCACCCCTTTCTTTATTTTGAAAATTCTATGGTGTGTTACGGAGTCGGCGCGTTGTAGGTGACGGTATAGGTCAGCGTGCCGGTATATGCCGCGATCGGTACGCCGTCATATTCCTCTTTAGCAATCGAAACCGACGGTGCTGCTGTCGGGGCTGCGCTGTTGTTGACTTCCGTGAAGTGTGTGCTGCCGCCGTTTGTAAGCGTGTAGGTCAGGGTGCTTGCGGTGTTTTCGTTGGTCATTTCGCCGCCGTTGTTCGCCGCAACAGAAACATCGAGAGAAGCGCCGAGCAAAAGCTGAGAAGTCACGGTGTAGGTGGCGCTTTTCGCATTGGTGTCACCCCAGGCAAATTCAAACGAAGCGGGGAACGTCACAGAATAGGTATAAGCGTCGGCGCCTTCGGTATTGGTGGTCTTGGTCACCACATCAACGGTTGCTTTCTGGGCGCCGTCCGGGCCCGCGGCGGGTTCATCTTTGCTGATTGTGATATCCGCGGCAAACGCCGGAACCGTCAGCGCCGCGAGCATGGCAACTGCCAACAAAACAGAAATTATCTTTTTCATTGCAGGTTTCTCCTTTTCTGAAATTTACAAAACCGGAAATCAGACAATTTCCGCGGTATAAGTAATTGTGTCGGTATATTCCGCAATCGGGGCTTCGTCCCAAGCGCTCTGTGCGACAGTCACGGTGATGGCTTTCGTTGCGGTTTCCGCAGCGCCTGCGGTGTAAGCGGTGTCACCGCCGAGGGTGTAGGGCAGCTCCAGCGCGTTATAGGTCATAATGCCGTCGCTGGTCGCTGTAACCAGAAGCTGTTTACCGGTTTTCAAGTGGGTTTCCACAGTGTAGTTGCTGGAAACTGCAGCAGTCGAATTCCACGGCACGGAGATTTCCGCGTCATAGGTCACGGTGTAAGCACCGTCACCGGTCACAGCTGAAGTATCGGTTTTCACGGTTGCGCCGCCGGTTGCGGGGTTGCCGCCGGTTTGATCTAAGGTCGCGGCAAACGCCGGAATCATCAGCGCCGCAAGCATCATAACCGCCAATAAAACAGAAATTACTTTTTTCATTGTGTTTCCTCCTATCGGTCAAAAGCCTTACGGGTTGACAATCGTCGCTTCAAAGGTCAAAGTGTCCGAATAGCTGTCCACGGGAACGTCGCCCCAAGCGGTAACATTGATGTTCAGCTCATAATCCGTGTCCACAAACGGACCGATGCCGGTGACGTTGGTGCCTGCACCCGACAGGGTGTAAGGCAGTTGCTTCCCGGTAGCGCTCGCCATCGCCGCGTTATCCTGCTTGACGGTAACGTTCAGCGTTGCGGTCGGAATAAGCTGGGTGGTGACGTTATATTGAATCGTTGTGTCCACCGTGCCCCACGCGATTGTGGTTTCGGCGGGATAGGTTACGGTGTAATAGCCGCCGGTTGCTTCCAAATTGTCATAATTGGTTTTCACTTCAGCGGTGTCGCTTGCGGGGTTGCCGTCCGCTTCGGTCAGGGCAAACGCCGGAACCATAAGCGCCGCAAGCATCGCAACGGCCATTAAAACAGAAATTACTTTTTTCATAATAAAAACTCTCCTCTGCGAACCTTATTACTGAATTGCAGCGGTGAAGGTCAGGGTATCCTGATATTCGCCGACAACCGCAGCGTTCCAATCATCCGCTGCAATGTTCACGGAAAGCGCAAGGGTTGCGACCGGGTAAACAACCGGACCGGCGCTTTCATAAGCGGTGTCGCCTTCAAGCGTGTAGGGAAGCGCAAGCGTAGTGCCCGCTTCCGGTTCATAAACCATATTGCCATTGCCGGAAACGGTAACCGAAAGTTTTTCACCGTAAGCGAGGTGTGCCTCGGCGGTGTAGCCGGTGAGTTCGGTTTTTTCCGCGCCCCAAGCGATAACGGTATCCGCCGGAATGGTTACGGTATAACGGCGTGCGTCCTGACCGCCTTCCATGGTGGTGCTGGTTTTAACGATGGTGTCGCCCGAGGGGGTGTTCTGATCCAGCGCGAAAGCGGGAACCATGAGCGCCGCAAGCATCGCGACTGTCATCAACATAGAAATGACTTTTTTCATTTGAATAAGCTCCTTTCCTCAATTAAGCGTCTTTGTATTCAACTACAAAGGTCAGGGTGTCGGTGTGTTCCCCTGCGGCGGCAACGCGCCAAGCTTCGTCCGTAACACCGACGGTCAGCGGGAAGGTTTTGTCAATATCACCCGCAGTAAAGACGATGCTGTCCGCGCCGGAAAGCGTGTAGGGGATTTTCTTTTGCGCATCCTGTGTGTTTACAAGCGCATAGCTGTTTGCCGATTCGACTTCTACGGCAACGACTTTGCCGGGGTCAAGCAACAGCTTTGTGGCTTTGACTTCGCCGATTGCCGTTGTTTCCTGTTCCCACGGAATCTGGGTGTCGGCCGGGAACGAAAGCTCGTAATCGGCCGTAGAAGATTGGGTGGAAATAATCATAGAATCTGCAAACGCAGGCAGAGCGCAGGAAACGACAAGCAGAACAGCCAAAACAAGTGTAACTACTTTTTTCATTTACAACAGCTCCTTTTCTTTATTTATAATGTGTTATAAAGGTTTCCCTTTTAAAAACGGGTTACGGTGTCGCGCTGCCGTCGGTGTAATCGACCGTGTAGGTGATTTGATCCTCCGCACGGTAAGCGGCGACGGGGATGTTCTTCCACTCGTCAGCGGGAATCGAAATGCTCGGACCGGCGCCCTGGGTGTTAATCATCTGGCCTTCATATTGAACAGCCGCGGTGTCCGTACCGGTGCAGGCGATGCTCTCGTTCGTGCCGTCATGAATCAGAGCGAACGAAGTGGTTGCAAGCGTCGGCTGAACCGAAACCGAAGAACCGGCGTTCAGGTTGCAGGTTACCTTGTAGCCTGTTCCGTTGTTGCCGGACGCATCTTCAAACGCCGTTGAAACCGCCGTAGTACCCCACGGAATGTCGACTTCCGCCGGAATGGTCACCGTATACATATCGTTCGTTGAATATTGAATATTCAGCGTCTTTTGGTCGGTGACTTCACGCAGAATGCCCAGACGGTCGGTGTACTGATAGGTAAAGGTCAGCGTCACCTTGTCGGTCAGCGTCACGGGGTATTCCTGCGGGTTGTCAATCTTGACGTGGAGTGCAACGCCCGAAGTCATCGGGGCGGCGTAGTTGCCCACCTCGGTAACGGTTGACAGGTCTGCCGCCGTGCCGTTGTAAGTCAGCGTGTACGGCAGGCTGATTGTGCCGTCGGAAGATTTCAGCGTTCCGCCGTTTTCAGAGGTAATCGTCAGTTTGCCCTGTCCGTCCGGATTCGTCAGATACTGCTCAAACTGGGTCAGCGTGTAAACCGGATCTTCCTTGCTTTCCAAGGGGCCGGTGCTGCCGTCATAGCGAAGCATCATTTCGTGCGTTTGCGCAGAAGATGTGGTGCCGTTTGCGGTAAACGTGCTCTTAATTGCCGGGAACAGGTCGTAGATTTGCTGAATGAGGTCATACAGCTCCGCGACGTTGTGATAAGTCGGAAGCAGCATTTCGTATTCATCCGTTGCAAGTTTCAGGTCAGCGAGTTCCTCGTCAGTCAGCGCCTTTCCGGCGTTGATTTTGGCTTTGGCATTGTTGTAAAGCGTCAAATAACGGTTATACAACGTCCAAATACCGCCGGTGAACGGGTCGCCGTGGCGATCGGTTGAATACGAGTTGTAAACCAGCTTGCGGACCGCGTTCGGGATGTTCTTAACGCCCTCTTGCAGCTGACCTGCCACAAGGAGATGCTTTGCGTAATAGTTCATTTGGCTGCGGTAGGTCTTGCTGATATGGTCGAGCGCCTTCGTGTCGGTAATCGAAATGTAGTTGCCTTCGTTCACTTTCACGCCGTCCACAGTGGTGTGGGTTCCGTAAGGTGTGTTTTTGTTGTAATCATACACCTTTCCGTCGCCCGCCGTGCCGAGGAAAACTTCCTCTGCATCCGGTTCATAGTAAATTTCAGAAAGCGTGCGGAACAACGAAGTGGACGCGTCAGCCGGGTTGTAAAGTTCATTTAAGAACGTGTTGCTGTCCGCGAGCAAGCCCTCCAGCGTGTTATAGCAGCGGGAAGCCGCGTTGTAAGCGTTGAGGAACTGCTGCGCCGTAATGCCGAGCGCGGTTTTCTCGTTTTCGGTGTAGCGCGAATACGAAGTGTTGTAATACTCAATAATCTGCGCCGCAAGTTCTTTGGTCAGCCCTTTGTAGCCTTCGTAGTTGACCGCGTCCGCTCTGCCGTCACCGTCTGTGTCTTTCACGCCGGGATACGGCAAATCGTGGTCGCCGGTCACCGAAGCATTTTTCAGCTCGTTCGAAAGCGAGCCAACCATATTGGAGAAATCCGCAACCGTCATCTGCGGTTTATAATCGTCTGCCGAAAGCTCGCCGTTTACAATCTTTTCATAGAATTCCAACTGTGCGTAGGCCTGTTTGACAGACGTGGTGTTGTTTTTCTGATAGTCAGAAAGCGCATCATAAAGCGCACGCGCTGCCTGAACTCTGCTGGGGAAGTTGGTATCGTCGTTGAGCTCAATCGCGCTGACGGCGTTTTCGAAGTTTTGCGCCGCTGTAGACTTATAACCCTTAACCTCTTCAAAGGACGGGTGGTTCAAGCTGCCACTCATCGCTGCGTCATAGGTGTCGGCGCCATAGGCAAAGCCGATGTCATCCACAACAAAGCTTCTGCCGTCCATTTGCGCGGCAGCCGTGCTGTTCAGCGGCATAATGCCGATGTCTACGCGGCGGATATTGTCAATCTGTTCGCCCATGGCGCACAGGTCAACAGTGCCCATTCCCGTGCTGTACTCAAACTTGTTCAGCGCAACATAGACATAGCCCTTGTAACCATCGGCAAGCGTGCCGATAGAGCTGGAACCGCCCTTGGAAGTAAAGCCGTAGGGCGAACCGGTACCGGTAATGGTGACCCATTCACCGGTCTCCATATCCATAATCTTATATGCCTGCTCAGAACCGGACATATCCATATCCAGGTTATAACCTTCGGCATGCCCGTCATAAGAGGTCGCAATATTGAGAGAAAGCAGGAAATCAATATCCTTCAGCTCGCTAAAATCTACATAAAATACAAGTCCGACAGGATAGTCTCTGCCATCGGAAGCACTCCAGCTTTCTGCATAGCGGCTAAGCTGCCAGTCAGCGATGCTTTGCAGATCGTGGTAGTCGCCGGTCGTGGAATTGAAGTCGCGCGTAACGCTGACCGCGTTCACATAGCCGGTCGGGTCGCCTTCATCGCCCGAGAAGAAGCGGCTGTCAATGGTTACCTGCGCGCCTTTCGTGCCGCCGGCACCGACTTCATCGGTGATAACGGCGTCTGCCGCAGCAAGGTTCAGTGCGTCATACAAACCGTTTGAGTAGGAATCCTGTGACACATCGCCCATCCAGTCGCCGACCGCAGCCGTCGAGTGCGCTGCGAAGTCACGGAAGGACATGCTGCCATAAACGAAGCCCTTGGAATAGCGGTAATCTTTCCCCTGATCCCAAGAGGGGGAATCCTGCAAATCATAAGCATGCGTTCCCTCGGGGAGCGATTCAAAATCATTAAAGGACAGGAATTTATTGGTCGCAAGCGAAGTGCCTACAAGCATTTCATCTCCGCCCGCCGCGCGCACAAGCGCAACATAATCCAGAATCCGTTGTTCTTCAGACTCGCTCATTGCGTCGAGCTGCGTCAGGTTCAGCCGTCGATACAGCTGAAACAGCCGGACAATTTCATCGCGCAGCGTGTCGCTGACAGACGTGACCTGACTCGGGTCGGGCAGTTTTTCCAAAGACTGAATCAACTTAGGAACCAAATCGGTCGCCTCGTTGTTCGGCAAATACGTGTAAGTGCCGCTGTCTTTGTCATATGCAATCGTACCGCCGTCAACACACGCCTTCCGCGCATCTAAATAACGCTGCCACACGCCGCTCATGCCGAGGCTTGCGGCAACGGTTGCCATGTTCTCTTCTGACAGGAAGTCAGTTGACATGCCGGCGTCGCTGTAAGCTTTGCGGTAACCGGCAATCAATTCGTCAATATACTGTACCGCGCGGAAGTCGCCGAGGTCGGGTGTGGTAATCAACTGGTCAATCTGACTGAGGATAATCCGCGGGGTTTCCACTTTTTGGTCATAATAGTTTGTGACCGGCGCACCCGTTTCGCCTTCGGTCATATCCGAAGGATAAGAACCGGTTTCTTTATAGAATAAAACGTTGTCAATAAAGAAATCTCTCCGAACACTGTCGCTGCTTACGCCGGTGTAGGAAAAGCCCGCGCCGAAAATATCATCGATTGCCTTATAGCCGTTTTCACGGTTCTGCACAACGCCGTTGGCGT
This sequence comes from Candidatus Fimenecus excrementavium, assembly GCA_018712805.1. Lineage (GTDB taxonomy): Bacteria > Bacillota > Clostridia > Oscillospirales > Acutalibacteraceae > Fimenecus > Fimenecus excrementavium. Next base: position 30,853 of record DVGI01000030.1, read on the forward strand.
CAACATAAGCCTTGTCATTGTCCGGGTCAGAATCGCTGTTGACCGTTAAATTGGCGTCTACATCTGTCTGATCATAGCCCGCCGCCAACATGGAAGCACCCCAGGTGGGCTGTTCTAAATGTGCATAGTGGTTTGCGCCCACAGACGGATAATCGTTTTCGTAAGGCAAGCTGTATTTGCTTTCGTTGCCGCCGCTCAGGTTCCAGCCGGTTTCAACGTCAATTTGGAACACACGGTATTGTATCAGAAGCGCGTCGGAAATCGGCGTGCCTGCCTCATCAACCAAAACCGGACCGTTTTTAAACAAAACTTGTGTGTCAAAGAAATTCTTGACATTTTCCTCGGCTCTGTCAATGTCATACGCCGTGCTGCCCATGTTGAAATTGTCGTTGTGCGCTTCCGCGTAAGTTGCTTTCGTGGAGCACATAAATTCAATCGGCACACGGACATAGCCTTTATAATGCCCGAGGTCAATGGTGCCGTTATTCAGCATGACCTTTTCCCACGCACCGTTGTCTTGCTGAATATACACATAAGGCGCTTCGCCTTTATATGTATCCGCCGCCGTGCCGCGTGTGGAATAGGTTACAAGACTGTATGCATCATCTGCCGGTGTGTTGTTAAATGTTCTGCCGGTATCATAGCCGCCAAACATTCTTTCGTTTTTCCAGTAGAATTCGCCGTAGCGTTTTCCGTTTGCCTTTAAATCAAACGAAAGCCCGGTAAGTTCTACCTGAGAAAGATCCAGCCAATACCAGACTTCCTCCGCATCGGTACCCATCCAGTGCTGACGGCTCCATGCGGTCGAGAAGCTCTGTGTGGTTCCGTTGCTCGGTGCGGCGCTGATTTGGAAGCCGTAAGCTCTGCTGTCCACACCGGTAGAAACATTTTCCTCGCCGGCCTGGTCAATCGGTCCGAGAATTTTCAGCGTGTCGCCGGACTGAATATAGTCTTTCGCGCCGCTGAGGCCGTCGGTTGAGAACTGATCATTGTTGTCGTTGTTCCTCGCTTCAAACAACATCATTTCTCGAACGGAGGTCGAGTTTTCCGACAGGGGTTTATAAAGCTCTTCATCATACACGAACTGCGGAACGTCGGAAACGATTGTGGTCAGCGGCTCGGAAACCCAGCCGGTGCTGTCCTGCGCAAGGACTTCCACGCTGAAACGGTGGGTGTCGTCTAAGGTGACGCCCTTGTTTGCAAGCGTGGCCGCGGTAAAGGTCACCGTTCCGGTGCCGTCCGACGCAAAGGTTGCAGTTGATGCATCCACGACAATTTGTGCCTGCGGGACCGTTTCGGTCGCCGGGTCGTTGTGCACTTCCGTCAGCGGGCCTAAATCATACAGCGTGATGTAATAGGTCGCGATGTGCTTGTCGGAAATGTACTCGGTGTTCGGGGTTGCCTGCGGGTAAATGACCTGCACGTCCCCGTTGTCGGTTACCCATGCCCACAACGTCGCGTCCTTAGAAAAGACCGGCGTCGGGTCATAAGTTCCCGCCGCAAACGCAATCGGCAGCGAAGTGGCCAGCAACACGACGGCCATTGCAAACGCCAAAACGCTCCGAAGCGCTTTTTTTGCGTGCTTTTTCACGATTTATCTCTCCTTTCCTTTGTTCGGCTCAGGAGGCCGTAATTTGAGTTTTTATTTCCATATTGTTCAGCGGACGTTGTTCTTTGTCAAAGCTGAAGCAATAAAAATGGACAACTACGTTATAAGTGCCCGCGTCAAGTGCGCGGTTTAACGAGAATTTCGAAATCGAATAGCCCGGCGGCAGAAGGTCTGACGTGTAAAGCACCTCGCCGGTGTCGCGGAGAGCAATTTCGATTTTGAAATAGCAGGGGTTCTCTTCAGGGTTCGAGAACACATAATTCTGTTCGCGCTGCCCCGCTTTGAGGTTCATCGTCGGAATGCCGTTGACCTTGATGCTTTTGCCTTTGGTCTCGGTTTTTTCCGGCACGGAAACCTCGCCCTCGCCAAGCTCTGCGTTCGCGTCAATCACGCCGGCGGGTGTGGTCGTTTGGGGTTCTTCCCCGCCGAACGCGAAGTTGCGAAGCAGGAAGCCGAGCAACACGCACAACAGCGCGAAAAGCAAAATGCCCAAAAGCCAGAAGAGGAGCGTGTCGCGCACAACCGCGACAAATTCATGCTCACCGACCTGCACATAGCCCGCAACGCGGGAATGGGGCATTTTGGTGACCTTGTAAAGCGGCTCTGAGCTGTCGCCGCTTTGCAGCGTGCCGGCTTCTTCACGGCCGCGGCCGATTTGCCCGACGACGGAAAACCCGCCCGCGGGGTAAAGCGACTTCATTTTGGAGCCGGTTATGTAGGCAACCGAAAACTTGGTTTTGCGGTTGCGGTAAAGGTTTTGCGCCGCGCCGTTAAACACGGCCTGCACGGTAATTTTTTGAATGTCTGCCAAGACGAAAACCTCCGAAAAAATCTGATAATGCCTGCGCCGGAAAAAGAAAAAATTCCGACACCTCGGGTAGTCTAAATAGATATGAAAATTATACCTTTCTTTTTATAGTTCTGTCAATCGTTTTTCGGGAAAAAAGCGTGTATTCTTTTGGCTTTTTTAGCCGAAATTTTGAACAAATTGACAAAAGGGTTTCGGGTGTCTAATTTTATTTTCGAATTCGGAATATGCTCTTAGAGTACAGGCACTTTTTCCATTTTTCCGGAACAGAAAAAAACCGGCCTGCGCACGTGGCACAAACCGGTTTGATTTACAAAAATTTCCAATTTTGATTTTGGGAGTAAAACGGGAATAATTACGCGATTTCCGCGGCGGCTTCTTCGGCCTGTTCGCGCAGTTCTTTCAGCTCTTTTTCGACCGCTTCGTCAATCGTCGGCTGGGTCTTGCGCTGTTTACGAAGGCCGACACCGACAACAACGTCAATCACGAGGTCCAAAAGGAACAGCCCGACGCCGAGCAAAATCCACATCGAAACCGTGCCGGAGAACACCTGAACGGAAAGTTCCGACGCGCCGAGGGTAAACTGATTGAGAAAATAAGCGGAAAGGCACCACGAAGCCAAGCTGATGAGATTTAATATGACATTCGGCAGCCAGCGCAAATTGATAGCGCCCAAAAGCACAACAAAGAAGTTGACAACGCCCGCCGCCACCGCGAGCAATGCAAACAGGCACGCGAGCAGAAGGCTTGTAATCACGCCGCCCAAAATTTCGCCGCCGGCAAGCGACAAAACCGAGCCGATGTCAAATTTCGTGAGGTAGTCGAGCACGAACGTCAAAAAGGAAATCGACTTCGTCTCGGCGTAAAACGGAAACGCAAACGTCGCGTTCAAAAGCGGCACGACCAACGCCACAAGCGGCAGCAGCGTGCAGACCAGGCGGACAATCCGCAAAGGCGAACCGACCGTTGCGCTTTTGAAGTTGTCTAAATGATAGTGAAGCCGGGCGAACGACGTCTCCGCGATGTCGGCGTCGCGCTCGAGCGAGCCCTCCCAGTCATAGTTCGGAATGTTGGCGCCGCAGTATTTGCATTCCGCACGGAAATCATACCAGTGCAGCGTTTTTCCGCAATTCGGGCATTTGATTGCCATGATAAATCTCCTACCTCTCTAAAGATTTATGTTAATCCTTTTGTTTTTTCTGAAAGCGCAGGACGTTCCACGAAAGCGGACGCAGTTCTGCGGTCGCGGTGCGCCCGTCCACTTCCGGCAGCGCCGCATTTGACGGCTTAACCGGGCAGGAAACCAAGGCGTTTTCCGCCTTGCGGTCAAAGCCCGCCATTTCAATATGTTCCACCGGCACGAAGTCCGGGAAATCAAGCAAATCAAGCTCGAGCGCATACGATTCTTCCATATCGCGGTTGACCGCGAACACGGTAAGCTCGTTTTCGTCGTCCGACAAAACCGCAATGCCGTCGAGGTCGGGCACGTCGGTAAACTCTTTGCTGTCGTGCTTGCCGCAGGCAATCTGAGAAACCAGCGCGGTGCCGCGGCCGTAGTTTGACATATGCATAAACGGATAGAAAATCGTCTGGCGGAACAGCCCGCCGCCGGTTTCGGTCATAATCGGCGCAATGACGTTGACAAGCTGCGCAAGGCACGCGACTTTCACGCGGTCGGCGCGGCGCAGAAGGGAAATGAGCATAAGGCCGACCAACAGCGCATCCTGGAAGTTGTAAACATCTTCAAGCTGATGCGGCGCGGTGGACCAGCGCTCAACATAATCGTCATTGGAATGGTACCAGACGTTCCACTCGTCAAACGAAAGGTTGACGGTGTGTTTTTTATGTTTTTTGCCTTTGACGGTGTCGCAAATGGCAATCACGGTTTTGATAAACTCGTCCATCGCCATGTTCTTCGCGAGGAAGCTTGCGGTGTCGTCGGTTTTGTTGTCATAATATTGGTGGAGCGAGACATAATCCACCTTGTCATAAGCGAGGTCGAGCGTGGTAAGCTCCCAGTCGCCGAACGTGTCGGTGTGACCGTTGGAACTGCCGCAGAGCACAAGCTCAATCGAGGGGTCAACCCAGCGCATGACCTTGGCGGCTTCCGCCGCGGCGCGGCCGTATTCATAGGCGGTTTTGTGGCCGATCTGCCAGTCGCCGTCCATTTCGTTGCCTAAGCACCAAAGCTTGATATTATGCGGTTCTTTGACGCCGTGTTTGATACGCAAATCGCTGTAATACGAGCCTTGCGGATGGTTGCAATACTCGACCAAATTGCGCGCCGCGTCCGCCCCGCGAAGGCCGAGGTTAACCGCCATCATGCATTCCGAACCCGCTTTTTTGCACCATTTCAGAAATTCGTTGGTGCCGAACGTGTTGGGCTCGGTAACGCCCCAGGCAAGCTCCAAACGTTTCGGGCGCTGTTCAACCGGGCCGACGCCGTCTTCCCAGTTGTAGCCGGAAACAAAGTTGCCGCCGGGATAGCGCACAATCGGGACATTCAGCGCGCGCACTTCGGAAAGGACGTCCTGCCGAAAGCCGTCTTCGTCGGCGGTCGCGTGACCGGGTTCGTAAATGCCGCCGTAGACCGCGCGGCCGAGATGCTCAATAAACGAGCCGTAAATACGTTTGTCGATTTTCCCAATCTGAAACGACCGGGAAAGAGGCAGTTTTGCCTTTTTCATAGCTTTCGGACACTCCGTTTCCGATTTGTTGATTATAATATTGCATTGTAGCATAAACCCGCGCAAATTTTCAACGGGTTTTTGAAAAATTATGAAGCTTTTTCAGTCGACTCTTCTTCAACCGCAACTTTTTCATAAATAAACTTGTGGAGAATGTCGAGATTTTCGTCCATATCGGGAATCAGCACCGACATGCCGCGGCGTCTGGCGCTCTTGTAAGCGTCTTCCGCCGGAATCTGCTGCTGCACAATGTCATATTTCAGGTAATCGAGCGCGCTCATGCCGATTTCGGTCATCTCGTCGGTCGTAAGGTCGGTAATCACCATCGGCACGACCTCTTCCATCAGCGCCAAAAGCTCGGTGGGCGACTGCCCGGCGGCTTTTTTAATCAGGGCGGTAATCACCTTTCTTTGGCGGCCGGTGCGCTGGAAATCGCTGTCGAGATACCGAATCCGGCTGTACCAAAGCGCCTGCATGCCGCTGAAATGCACGCTGTCGCCGGCGGTAATTTCCGTCGGGAACGCCGCTTTTTCCGCATCGGTCATTTTCTTTTGGCTGTTGATATAATCCGCTTCTTTTTCGGTGACCGCGACGTCTACGCCGCCCAAGCGGTCGATAATCGTCGTGAACATATCGAAGCTGACAAGCATATAGTTGTCAATATCCACATGGAAATCATATTCAATCGTATCGACAAGCAGCTGTGTGCCGCCGTGGCTCTGCGCGGCGTTAAGCTTGTCCGTCCGGTAATCGGGGATTTCCACATACAAATCGCGCAAAAACGAGGTCAGCTTAATCTGTTTGTTTTTCGTGTCAATCGACACAAGCATCATCGTGTCGGAGCGGGTCTTTTCGGGGTTCTCGCCCTCGCGCGCGTCCACGCCGATGAACAAAATATTGCGCACATCGTCGGAATGCAGAAGCTCCGACGAGGAAATATAGCTGTTGGGCGAAAGCGGGCGGTAATCCACCGTGTCTAAAATGCCGGTGACTTTGCTGTAAAAATACCAAAGGCCGCCGCCCGTCACAAGCAAAACCAAAACCAACAGGCAGGCAATCACTTTTAAAACCACGTGTTTATGTTTTTTGCGGGGCTTGTCCGAAATTTCCTTGCCGGAAAAAATTTCGTCGCCGTTGCGCGCGCGGCGCGGCGTTCCCGAACGGTCATAGTGGTAGCTGTAAGGCTTCTTTTCGGGCGCGGTGTTTACGGGCGCGCGGTAAGTCGGCTCTTGTCTTTCGCCGCGTTCGGGCGTGTCGGTGAAAAAGTCCAAATGAAACGGGTCGTCGTCAGACGGCGTCTCTTCGTCGTCGCGGCCGCTGAAAATGTCCTGATATTCGTCTTTTTCATCGTCTTTGCGCGCGGGTTTGCTGTCGCTGAAAATATCTTCATAGGTGTCGGGTTTTGAGGAACTGAAAATATCCTCAAAATCGTCGCCGACGCCTTTCGGGTTCTTTCGGTTGTCGTTGTTCATAAAATACCTCCGTCAAGAAAATTACAACGGTCGTCTTCATTTTACACGAAACGCGCACAATACACAATGTTTTTTTCAAAAAACCTGTGGAAATCACGAAACGAATGTGCTATAATCCTTAATTGTATTATTGGCGAAGTATACGCAGTACAAAAAATTCGGAAGGAATGTATGGAGAAATATGGCAGACAGAACACACAACTGCAATGAACTGACTTTGAAAAATTTGGGCGAGACCGTGACGCTTGCCGGCTGGGTGGACACCGTCCGCGACCACGGCGGCGTGGCGTTTGTCGATTTGCGCGACCAATACGGCATCACGCAGATTGTCGTCCACGACGAAGCGATGCTCTCGAGCATGCACAAAGAAAACGTCATTTCCGTGACCGGCGAAGTGGTCCGCCGTGACGAAGAAACCGTCAACCCCAAGCTTGCCACCGGCGAATTGGAAGTCCACGTCAAAGAACTGACGGTGCTCGGCGCGTGCACAAGCCCCCTGCCGTTTGACGTGAGCGAATCGACCGAAACGCGCGAAGACGTGCGTTTAACTTATCGTTTCTTAGATTTGCGCAACAAGAAAGTGCACGACAACATTTTGTTCCGAAGCGAAGTTGTCCGCTTTCTGCGCGAGAAAATGGAGTCGCTCGACTTTACCGAAATCACGACCCCGATTTTGACCTGCTCGTCGCCCGAAGGTGCGCGCGACTACATTATCCCCTCCCGCAAACACGAGGGCAAGTTTTACGCGCTGCCCCAGGCACCCCAGCAGTTTAAACAGCTTTTGATGGTGTCGGGCTTCGACAAATATTTCCAAATTGCGCCCTGCTTCCGCGACGAAGACGCGCGCGCCGACCGTTCGCCCGGCGAATTTTATCAGCTCGACTTTGAAATGGCGTTCGCCACACAAGAAGACGTCTTTGCCGTGGCGGAGGACGTGCTGTATGACACCTTCACAAAATTCGGCGGCGGCAAGCCGGTTTCGAAAGCCCCGTTCCGCCGCATTCCGTTTGAAGAAGCCATGCTCAAATACGGCACCGACAAGCCGGACCTTCGCAACCCGCTCGAAATCGTCGATTTGACCGACTATTTCCGCGACGTCGAGTTTAAACCGTTCCAAGGGCGCCCCGTGCGCGGGATTGTCGCCCCCGGCTGCGGAAAACAAAGCAAATCTTTCTTTGAAAAAATGCTCGAATACGCGATGTCCATCGGCATGAAAGGCCTTGGCTATCTGACCGTGCTCGAAGACGGTTCATTCAAAGGCCCGATTGCGAAATTCCTTTCCGACGAAAAGAAAGCGGCGCTCACCGAAATGCTGTCTTTAAAGACCGACGACACGCTGTTCTTCATTTGCGACTCGATTAAAGTCGTCAACCTCCTGGCGGGGCAAATCCGCACGGCGCTCGGCGAACGCATGAATCTTATTGACAAAGACCGGTTCGAGATGTGCTTTATTACGGATTTCCCGATGTATGAAAAGAACGAAGAGGGCAAGCTTGACTTCACCCACAACCCGTTCTCCATGCCGCAGGGCGAAATGGACGCGCTCGAAAACCAAGACCCGCTGACGATTAAGGCGTATCAGTACGACATCGTCTGCAACGGCGTCGAGCTTTCTTCCGGCGCGGTTCGAAACCACCGCCCCGACATTATGATTAAAGCGTTTGAGCTTGCGGGCTACACCGCCGACGAAGTGGAAAAACGCTTCGGCGCGCTGTTCCGCGCGTTCCATTACGGAGCACCGCCGCACGCAGGTATGGCGCCCGGCGTAGACCGCATGATTATGCTTTTGAAAGACGAAGAAAATATCCGCGAGGTCATCGCGTTCCCGATGAACTCCAACGCACAGGATATGCTTTTGGGCGCGCCGAACACCGTTTCCGAACAGCAGCTTCGCGAAGTGCACATCAAGCTGTGCCGCCCCGTGCCCGAAAAATAATTTGGAGGAAGCAAAATGAAAGACATTTACGAAAGCCCGCTGAATTCCCGTTACGCGAGCAAAGAAATGAAATATATCTTCTCGCCGGATTTTAAATTCCGCACTTGGCGCAAGCTTTGGATTGCCCTTGCCGAAAGCGAGAAAGAGTTGGGGCTCCCGATTACCGACGAACAGATTGCGGAACTCAAAGCCCACGCCGACGACATCAACTATGACGTTGCCGAGGCGCAGGAAAAGGAAGTCCGCCACGACGTAATGAGCCACGTGTACGCCTACGGCAAGCAGTGCCCGAAAGCAAAAGGCATTATCCACCTGGGCGCGACGTCCTGCTATGTCGGCGACAACACCGATGTGATCATTATGACTGAGGGCTTGAAACTCGTCCGCAAAAAGCTTGTGAACCTGATTGACAAGCTCGCGAAATTTGCCGACGAATACAAAGCCATGCCCTGCCTTGCGTTTACCCACTTCCAGCCCGCCCAGCCGACCACCGTCGGCAAGCGCGCAAGTCTTTGGCTGATGGATTTGCTGATGGATATGTCGCAGCTGGAATTCCAGCTGTCGCAAATGCGGCTTTTGGGCTCCAAAGGCACGACCGGCACGCAGGCAAGCTTTATGGAGCTTTTCGAGGGCGACGAAGAAAAGGTCAAGGCGCTCGACCGCAAAATTGCCGAAAAAATGGGCTTTGACCGCTGCTTCCCGGTTTCGGGCCAGACCTATCCGCGCAAATTAGACAGCCAGGTGCTTTATACCCTTGCGGGGATTGCGCAGTCCGCGCACAAATTCTCGAACGATTTGCGCCTGTTACAGCATTTGAAAGAAATCGAAGAGCCGTTTGAAGAGAACCAAATCGGGTCTTCCGCAATGGCTTACAAGCGCAACCCGATGCGTTCCGAGCGCATCGCGTCTTTGTCGCGCTATGTGATTGCCGACACGTTAAATCCCGCGATCACCGCCGCGACCCAGTGGTTTGAGCGCACGCTGGACGATTCCGCCAACAAGCGCATCAGCATTCCCGAGGGCTTCCTTGCGGTGGACGCGATTTTGGAGTTGTATATTAACGTCGTAAGCGGCCTGGTCGTTTACTCGAAGATGATTGAAAAACGCTTAAACGAGGAGCTTCCCTTTATGGCTACGGAAAACATCATGATGGCCGCGGTCAAAAAAGGCGGCGACCGGCAGGAACTCCACGAGCGTATCCGCCAGCACTCCATGGCGGCGGGCAGCGTCGTCAAAGTTGAGGGCAAGCCCAACGATTTGCCGGAGCGCATTGCTTCGGACGAAGCGTTCGGCTTAACGCTTGAGGAAATCCGCGCGGAAATGGTGCCGTCGAACTTCATCGGCCGCGCCCCGTCGCAGGTGACCGAGCTTTTGGAAAACGACGTGCGTCCGATTTTGGAAAAATACAAAGACCTGCTCGGGCTCGAAGTCGAAATCAAGGTTTAACCGTTTTTCGGGGGAAAAGTTCTTTTCAAACCGGGCGAAATAAAGGAAGTGTTTATATGCGGTATACAGGTGAAACCTGCCCCGTCTGCAACCAGGTGTTTCAAGAGGACGACGATATTGTCGTCTGCCCGGACTGCGGCACGCCGCACCACAGAAAATGCTATTTGAAAAATAAACATTGCGCGAACGAGGCGCTGCACCAAAGCGGCTTTGTTTGGGCGCCGACGGCCGCGCCGGAGACGATGGCACAGCCGGGAAATACGGTGCCGCCCGCGTTCGGGCAGCAGCCCCCCTACGGGCAGACGTCCGACGACGGGCACAAAATCGTGTTCTGCCCCAACTGCGGCGCGCAGAACCCGGCGGAAGAGCCGAACTGCTTAAACTGCGGCACGCGGCTTTACAACAACCCGCAATACCGTTCGCCTTATCCCCCGCAGGTGCAGCTGCCCGACATGACCCACCGCGTATTTCGCGCGGGTCCCGTTCCGATTTCGCCGAACGACAAAATCGGCGAAAACGCCGTGGGCGACACGGCGGAATTTGTCCAGTCGGGTGCGGCGCGTTATATCCCGAAATTTTACGCGATGGAAAAGTCCGGCAAAAAAGTTTCGTGGAACTGGGCGGCGTTTCTTTTCGCGCCCTACTGGTTCTTTTACCGCAAGCTTTACGCCGTCGGGGCGGTGGTTTTGGTGCTTCTGACGCTCGCGTCGGGGCTTACCTCCACGCCGCGCGTTTTGGAAGCGACCGATGCGGCGAACACGACGATGGAGCAGTTTTACGCCGGCGAGCTTTCCCCGGAAGAGGCGCAGGCAAGCTATATGGAAACCTACAAACAGTTGTTTTCCATGCCGGAAGTGCCGGCGTATTTCGGAATTACCTTTGCGCTGCATTTGCTTTCGGGGCTGTTCGCAAATTATTTGTATTTGCAAAAAACGAAAAAAGACGTGAAACGGCTGCGCGAAGAATGCGCAACGCAGGAGGAATACCGCTTTAAGCTGTTCCGGCGCGGCGGGGTTTCGCTGCTGCTCTGCCTTTTGTCCATCGGCATTTATTACGCGGCGTCAACGCTTGTCAGTCTTGCAATTTTTCATCTTTTATCGTAAACTAATTTTGTAAGCAACAGTTTTACTGTTCGATATTTATTTTATAAGGGGCGTCATTATGAAAATCACAAAAGCCATTATTCCCGCAGCGGGCCTGGGCACCAGAGTTTTGCCCGCGTCCAAAGCCGTTCCGAAAGAAATGCTGAACATTGTGGACAAACCCGCGATTCAGTATATCGTCGAGGAAGCGGTTGCCGCCGGCATCACCGACATTTTAATTGTCACCAACCGCGGCAAAGGTGTTATTGAAGACCACTTTGACCACTCGTTTGAGCTCGAAACCAAGCTCAAAGGCAACCCGGCAAAGGCGAAAATTCTGGAAAGCGTCGAAGCCTGCGCCAATCTCGCCAACATCTATTATATCCGCCAGAAAGAGACCAAAGGCCTCGGTCACGCGGTGCTTTGCGCCAAGAGCTTCGTCGGCAACGAGCCGTTCGCGGTTATGTACGGTGACGACGTTATCATCTCGGAAGACCCGGTTATCGGTCAGCTTTGCCGCGCTTATGAAAAATACGGCTGCGGCGTTGTCGGCGTAAAGGAAGTGCCGCGCGAAGACGTGCCGAAATACTGCACGCTCGACGTCACCCCGCTCGAAGACAAAATCATGCAGGTGCACAACATCATCGAAAAGCCCACGCCGGACCAGATTATGTCCTGCTATTCGATTTTGGGCCGTGTGGTTATGCCGCCCGAAATTTTCGATTTGATTGAAAAGACCCCCGCCGACCCGAAGAGCGGCGAAGTCTATTTCACCGATGCAATGCTCGACCTCGCAAGCCGCGGTCAGCTTAACGCGGTCGATTTTGACGGCGTGCGTTATGACATGGGCAACAAGCTCGGCATTATGCAGGCGAACTGCGAAATCGCGCTCAAGCACCCGGAAATCGGCGAAGATTTCAAAGCCTATCTGAAAAAACTCGCCGCTACATTATAAGCAGCGCGTGCCAACGCGCTGTGAATCGCGGCACGGGCTGCCGCGCGGCAAATCGCGTAGATAGTTCGATTATTTCTTTACTTCCCTAACCCGGAAGAAACTGAAATCAAATTTATATGGGCGGTGGTAATCACCGCCCATATTTTTATCCGAAATCGTCCTAATATGGATTTTGCGGACAGTTGCAAGGGCTGTCTGCATGATTTAGAAAATTCCCGGTCGGGCGAAAAAGAAAATTTTTTACAAACTGTCTGCCCGAAAGTAAAATTTCGCCCGCCTTTTCAAAGGCGGTGGTTTCCAAAGGTAAAACCTTTGGTCGCTCCGCGCACGGAGCGAAATCTTTTGCCGTAAGAAAGCGCAGGAGGGGAGCCGAAACAGTCCGGCGGACTGTTTTGGCGTGGGGAACCCTCGCCGGGGGTTCCCCGAATCGCGTAGGTAGTGCGTGATTATCTTTACTTTTTAGAGCCGGTATCGGCTGAAATCAAATATTGTAGGGGCGGGTGATTCCCCTTTCAGGGGAAATGTCTGCGCAGCAGACAAAAGGGTGCCTGAATTCGGAGAATTTCCATCCCCGCCCGTTCTTTTTGTGCCGCCGGCGGTGCCGACCGCACCGATTACGAGTAGATAGTGCGATTATTTCTTTACTTTCGTAACCCGAAAGAAACTAAAATCAAATAAATAAAAAAGGGCGGTGATAACACCGTCCTTTTTTCTTATCTTATTCTGTTTTTTTTGCCGTGCAAATTTCCCTTTTCACGCGATAGTTAAAATTTAAGTATCACGCAGCCGGTCGCGGGAACGCGGACAAAAGAGGTCACCGGATTTCCGTGCAAAAGCTCGGTTTTATTAAACCAGCGCTCCGGCAGATTATAGGAAATTTCCTGTTCGTTGCGGTTGGCAATCACCAAAATTTCGCCCTTTTCCGACGCGCGCGTATATGCTACGCAGCCGAGCGTCGCCGACAAAAAGCGGATTTCACCGTCTTGAAGACACGGGAGTGACTGCCGCAGTTTGCCGAGTTTTTGATAAAACGCCAAAAGCGGCTTATTTTCTTTGCCCCACGGGTAATAACCGCGGTTAAACGGGTCTTTGTAACCCTCGAGCCCTGCTTCGTCGCCGTAATACACCGACGGCACGCCGGGGAGCGTGTATTGGAGCACCGCGGCGAACATCATAAGTGTAATGCCCTTTTCATATTCTTCGGGCGTCAGTTTCTGCTGCGACTGCCATTCGCGTCCGTGGTACTGGGCGCTTTCGCCCATGATTTTGGTAATCGCGCGTTCGGTGTCGTGGGTGCCGATGTGATTCATCATCACGTCGAGCGCGGGTTTCGGGTAATGTTCCACAATCGAGAGCACCGCGCTTTGGAATCCCTCCGCCAAACCGCTTCGCGCAAAATTCAGCACCGCGCGCGCGAACGGATAATTCATCACGCTGTCGAGCTGGCCGCCGAGGAGATACCGCCGCCGCACACCGTAAGCCCATTTGGTGGTCGCGTCCTCCCAAACCTCGCCGATGAGCACCGCGTCGGGCTTTTCCGCCTTGACCGCGCGGTTTAACGCGTCCAAAAACACGTCGGGCAGTTCGTCGGCAACGTCCAGTCGCCAGCCGGAAGCACCGAGCTTTAACCACTTGCGCGCAACGCCGTTTTCGCCGGTGATGAAGTCGAGATATTCGGGGCACGCTTCATTCACTTCCGGAAGCGTGTCAAACCCCCACCAGCTTTTGTATTTGTCGGGAAATTCCGTAAACGAATACCACGGGTAATAGGGCGATTCCTTGGAATTGTAGGCGCCGAGTGTTTTGTAGCGACCGGCGCGGTTGAAATAAACGCTGTCGTCGCCGGTGTGGGAAAAAACGCCGTCCAATACGACGCGAATGCCGCGCTTTTTCGCTTCGGCGCAAAGGGTTTTGAAGTCTTTTTCCGTTCCTAAAAGCGGGTCGATTTTCAAATAGTCCGCGGTGTTATAGCGGTGGTTGGAATGTGCTTCAAAAATCGGATTTAAATAAATACAGGTCACGCCGAGGTCGGAAAGGTAGGGCAGTTTTTCGATAACGCCGCGAAGGTCGCCGCCGAAATAGTCGTTGTTGCGCACTTTTCCCTCTGCGTCGGGGCGCCAAAACGGGTCGTTTTCTACGTCCGTGCGCAAAATGCGATCGCTCGGCACATTCTTTTTCGGCGTGCCGGAATTGTAAAAGCGGTCGGGGAAAATCTGATAGATAATACCGCCTTTCAGCCAGTCGGGCGTCTCAAAATCTTTGTCGTAAACGGTCAGCTGCCAGTCGCTTTGTGTCCCCAAGCCGTTGGCAATCGCGCCGACACCCTCGCTTACCTGCTGGACGCTGCCGCGCCCCCAGGAAGAATCGTAGTCAAAATGATAAAAATAAAGCCCGGGCGACGTTACCGCCATGGAAATGTCCCACACTTCGCAGTCGTCGCCGTGCATACCCGCCCAATACATCGGGTAATCGACGACCGATTCGCCGTCTTTTTTGAGCATGAAATGGGCGCCGGTCACCGAAAAAGAGCGCGGCAAAATAAGACACAGCCGGAAAAGCTGGTCCGTTTTCACCGCGCCGGGAATATTTTTATAAAAACGGTCTCTTGCGTTATACGGAATAAAGGCCATTGTCCGTTGTTCCCCCAAAGACTTCAGAAATTTTTTCGCGCAGTGCAATAAAATCCGAAAGCGCGTCGGCTTTTTGCGCCGGATTGCGTAAAAGCGCCGCCGGGTGGTAAGTCCCCATTAAATAACAGCCCTTGCGCTCATAAAACACGCCGTGTTCTTTCGTGACGCGAAAATCCTCGCGGATAATTTTCTGCGCGGCAATGCGCCCGAGACAGACGATGATTTTCGGGCGGATGCGTTTTACCTGCTCGCGAAGCCAGTGTTCACAGCTTGCCTGTTCTTCGGGCTTCGGGTCGCGGTTGTGCGGCGGGCGGCATTTTACAATGTTTGCGATATATACATTTTCTTCTCTCGAAAGCCCGATATGCGTAAGATATTTATCCAAAAGCTGACCGCCCCGCCCGACGAACGCTTCGCCGGTCAGGTCTTCGTTTTCGCCCGGACCTTCGCCGACAAACAAAATCTGTGCGTCCGGGTTGCCCGCGCCGAACACGACATTCGTCCGCGTTTCGCAAAGCGAACAGGCGCGGCACTGAAGGCAGTCCTCTTTCAATTTGGTAAAACTTTCGTACATAAGACCCTCCGAAAGAATACAAAACCCCTTAAAAGCGGACTTTCAAGGGGCATCGGGTAAAAATCAGTCAAGCAGCTCGTGCAGCATTTTTTGCACTTCCTGCGCGGGCGCTTTGCCTTTGAGCGCGCGCATCGCCTGGCCCATAATATAGCCCATCGCCTGCGTTTTGCCCGCTTTATATTCGGACACGCTCTTTTCGTTCGCCGCGATGACTTCTTCGAGCACGGGGCGAATTGCGCCAAGGTCGGTAATTTGCGCCAGGTTATTTTCTTGGACATAGCTTTCCGGGTCAACGCCGTCGGCGAACACCTTTTCGAGCACGGTTTTGCCGGTGCCGCGGTTGATTTTGCCGGATTTCACCATCTGAATGACCACCGCAAGTTTTTCCGGCGCAAGCGTCATATCTTCAGGCAATGTGCCGGTGTCATTGAGCAGTTTCATCACTTCGCCCATAATCCAGTTTGCGACATCTTTGGGGCTGTCGCAAAGTTTTACGGTCTCTTCAAACAGCGTGACAAACGCCATGTTCCCTGTGAGAATTTCGGTGTCATATTCGGGAAGCCCCAGCTCTTCGCGGTAGCGCTGTTTTTTCTGCTCGGGCAGTTCCGGCATGCTTTCGCGGATTTCCTCAATCCGTGCGTCGGAAATTTCAATCGGCGGCAGGTCGGGTTCGGGGAAATATTTATAGTCCTGCGCGTCCTCTTTGGAGCGCATCGCGTAAGAATAGCCTTTGTTGTCGTCCCAGCGGCGGGTTTCCTGCACAACCGCTTCGCCGTCTTCCAAAAGGTCGATTTGGCGGCGGGATTCGTATGCAATCGCGCGGGCAATGGCGTGGAACGAGTTTAAGTTTTTCATTTCGGTGCGCGTGCCGAATTCCTTTTGCCCTTTGGGGCGGACGGAAAGGTTCACGTCGGCGCGCAAAGAACCTTCCTGCATTTTGCAGTCGGAAACGCCGGTGAACTGTAAAATCGCGCGGAGTTTTTCGAGGTATTCTATCACTTCGTCAGCCGAACGGAAATCCGGCTCGGAGACAATTTCCAAAAGCGGCACGCCGCAGCGGTTGTAGTCGACCAACGTGCAGTCCTCAAATTCGTCGTGAATGAGCTTGCCGGCGTCCTCTTCCATATGGATTTCGTGAATGCCGATTTTTTTCGGTTCGCCGTTTTCGCCTTTGACTTCAATATAGCCGTTGCGGCAAATCGGCAGATACAGCTGTGAAATCTGATAGGCTTTCGGCAAATCGGGGTAAAAATAGTTTTTGCGGTCAAATTTGGTTTTTTGCGTAATTTGGCAGTTGGTCGCAAGCCCCGTGCGCACGGCAAATTCCACCACGCGCTCGTTTAAAAGCGGCAAAGTGCCCGGCATGCCGGAGCAGATTTCGCAAACGTGCGTGTTGGGCTCGCTGCCGAACGCGGTCGAGCAGCCGCAGAAAATTTTGGTTTTGGTGGCAAGCTCGGTGTGGACTTCAAGCCCCATTACAATTTCCCATTCCATTGTGCTCGCCTCCTTATTCCGCTTTCGGCGACTGCTTGTGGAAGTCGGTCACCGATTGATATGCTTTCGCCGCCGCGAGGATTTCCGCTTCGCAGAACGGCTTGCCGATAAGCTGCATGCCGACGGGAAGCCCCTCGCTGTCAAACCCGCAGGGAATCGCCATGCTCGGCACGCCCGCGATGTTAATCATGACGGTGTAAATGTCGCCGAGATACATTTTCAACGGGTCCGAAAGGCTTTCGCCGATTTTCAGCGCCGTGGTGGGCGCGACGGGCCCTAACAGCATATCGTAGGTTTCAAAGGCGTCGAAAAACGCCTGCTGAATCAATTTTTTTGCTTTGAGCGCTTTGTTGTAATAAGCGTCGTAATAGCCCGAGGACAACACGAAGTTGCCGAGCATGATGCGGCGTTTGACCTCCATGCCGAAGCCTTCGGAACGCGACTTGATGTAAGTTTCCATCAGGTTTTCGGCGTTCGGGCTCTTATAGCCGTATTTAATCCCGTCATAGCGCGAAAGGTTCGAGCACGCTTCGGCGCAGGCGATGATGTAATACGCCGGAATGGCATAGCGGACAATCGGCATCGGAAACGTCTCAACCACAGCGCCGAGCTTTTTATATGCTTCGGCGGCGGCAAGCACAGCCGCTTTCACTTCGGGGGCAATGCCCTCGTCGAGATAATCTTCGGGAATACCGATTTTTTTGCCGGCGATTTCACCTTTCAGCGCTTTTTCCAAGTCAAATTTCGGGTTAACCATCGACGTGCCGTCTTTTTCGTCTTTGCCTTCTATGAGCGAAAACAGCGCGGCGCAGTCGTCCGCGGTTCTGCCAAACGGCCCGATTTGGTCAAGTGATGACGCATAAGCGACAAGCCCGTAACGCGAAACCGCGCCGTAGGTGGGTTTTAAGCCGCACACGCCGCAAAAAGACGCCGGCTGACGGATAGACCCGCCGGTGTCGGAGCCCAAAGCAACGGGCGCGAGCTTTGCCGCAACGGCGGCCGCCGCACCGCCCGAAGAGCCGCCGGGTACGCGGTCGGTGTTCCACGGGTTGTGGGTAACGCCTGTCGCGGACGTTTCGGTCGTGCTGCCCATGGCGAACTCGTCCATGTTAAGCTTGCCGAGCATCACAAGCCCGGCGTCGCGAAGCCGGCGAATGACGGTTGCGTCGTAAGTCGGCACAAAATTTTCCAAAATTTTTGACGAACAGGTCGTTTTAACCCCTTTGGTGCAGATGTTGTCTTTTATGCCGATCGGCACACCGGCAAGGGGAGAGGTGTAAACGCCTTCGTCAATGCCTTTCTGCACCTCGTCCGCCCGGCGAAGCGCCTCTTCGCGGCAGACGGTGTTATAGCAGTGGTAAGCCCCGTCGCGCTTCTCGATCGCATCTAAAAAGCTTTCCGTAGCTTCGCGCACGGAGACTTCCCCGGCTTTTATCGCGCTTGCAAGTTCGAGCGCGGTCATATCGGTAATTTGCATCGTGACAGCCTCCTCCTTTTATTCCACCGTTTTCGGCACGACAAAACAGCCGTCCTTTTGTTCCGGTGCGTTACTGAGGATTGCCTCGACCTGCGGCGCGTTGGTCACCTCGTCGCGGCGCATGACGTTTGCCACGGGGAACGAGTGCGACGCGGGTTCCACGCCGTCGGTATTCAGTTCGTTTAAGGTGTCAATATAAGTCAAAATATCCTGCAAGTCCTTTTCGGACGCGGTCCGCTGTTCCTCAGAAAGCTCGATTCGCCCGAGCTTTTCGAGATACATCACCAAATCTCTGTCGATTTGCATTTGCTTCCTCCGAATGCTTATTTTTTGAAATAGGCTTTAATGCGCGCCACAGCCTTTTCGGTGTTTTCCGCCGAGCCGAACGCGGTCAGGCGGAAATAGCCCTCGCCGGAGGGACCGAAGCCCTCGCCGGGCGTGCCGACGACCTGCAGTTCGTTTAACAGCAAATCAAAGAATTCCCAAGAGCCCATGCCGTCGGGCGTTTTCAGCCAAATGTAAGGGGAGTTGACCGCGCCGTAAACGGTAAAACCGCAGTCGCGAAGGCCCTCGTAAATGACTTTTGCGTTCTTCTGATAATAAGCGATTGTGTCGCGGATTTGCTGTTTGCCTTCTTCTGTGTAGCAAGCGGCGGCCGCGCGCTGGGTGATATAGGAAACGCCGTTGAATTTGGTCGCCTGTCTGCGCGCCCAAAGGGGATTTAACTCCACGCCGTTTGCTTTGAGCGCATGGGGCACGACGGTGTAGCCACAGCGCACGCCGGTAAAGCCGGCGGTTTTCGAAAAGCTCTTGAATTCAATCGCGCAGGTTTTTGCGCCCGGGATTTCATAAATCGTGTGGGGGACGTCGTCTTCGGTGATGAACGCTTCATACGCCGCGTCAAACAAAATCACCGCGCCCTCGCGGTTCGCGTAATCGACCCATTTCTGAAGCTCCGCACGGCTCGCGGTCATGCCGGTCGGGTTGTTCGGGAAGCATAGATAAATAATATCTACGTGGGCGTCAGGCAGCGCCGGCAGGAAGTTGTTTTCCGCCGTGCAGGGCATATAATAGATGTTTGTAAAGCCGTGTTCGGTGGGGTCACCCGCACGGCCGGACATAACGTTCGTGTCTACATAAACCGGATAAACCGGGTCGCAGACCGCGACTTTGTTATCTTCTGCGAAAATATCGCCGATGTTGCCGCAGTCGCTCTTCGCGCCGTCGGAAACAAAGATTTCGGTGGTTTCAAGCTCCACGCCGTGGGCGCGGTAGTCGTTTTCCAAAATCGCTTGAAGCAAAAAATCCTGACCGTATTCCGGCGGATAGCCGTGGAACGTTTCGGCGTGCGCCATTTCTTCGACCGCTTTGTGCATCGCGTCAATGACCGCGGGCGCCAACGGACGCGTTACGTCGCCGATACCGAGGCTGATGATTTCGCCGGCCTTTTCGGGGTGCGCCTCTTTGTATTCGCGCACCTTACGGGCAATGCCCGAAAACAGGTAGCTGCTTTTGATTTTCAAAAAGTTTTCGTTGACTTTCATGGTTTTCCTCCTTGGCGGCGCAAAGGCGCGCCTTTTTTCTATTCTTTAAAAGCCTTCGCTTTAGATTTCGATTTCACCGGTGCAAACCACCGCCGCGGGCCCCGTCATAAAGACGTCGCCGCCGTCAGTCCACTCGATTTTCAGCGTGCCGCCCAAAAGCCGGACGGTGATTTCTTCGCCGCGCGGGCAGTAGCCGTTTAACACCGCCGCCACGACCGACGCGCAAGCGCCCGTGCCGCAGGCGAGCGTTTCGCCCGAACCGCGTTCCCACACGCGCATTTCGAGGGCATTTTCGGAAAGCACCTTGACAAATTCGGTGTTGATGCGTTCGGGGAACATCGGGTGGTTTTCAAACTGCGGGCCGATGTCGCGAAGCGGCAGGTTTTTTACCGCATCACAGAACACAACACAGTGGGGGTTGCCCATTGAAACGCAGGTGACTTCTGTCTCTTTTTCGCCGACAGTTAATTTTTGTCTAACAACCGTATCACCGTCGAATTTGGTCGGAATTTCGCGCCCGGCAAGCACCGGCGCGCCCATATTGACCCTTGCGGCAACAACTTTGCCGTTCTCAACGGTCACTTTAATATATTTTATCCCGCTGCGGGTTTCCAATGCAATTTCCCGCTTGTCGGTCATGTGGTTGTCATACACATATTTCGCAACACAGCGCGTCGCGTTGCCGCACATTTGGGCGCACGAGCCGTCCGCGTTGTAAATGTCCATAAAGAAATCGGCTTTTTGAGACGGGCAGATAAGCACTAACCCGTCCGCGCCGATGCCGAAGTGCCGGTCGCTGACCTTAATCGCCGTCGCGGCGGGGTCTTTGACCGTTTCTTCAAAACAGTTGACATAAATATAATCGTTGCCTGCACCCTGCATTTTGGTAAAACGCATTTGGTTCGCCTCCCAGAAAATTTTATTCATCTAACACCAGCCGGGCGACTTCGGTGAGCTTCATCCCGGTTTCCATGGAACGGCGCTGTAAAAGGCGGTGCGCCTCGCGTTCGGAAACGGCGTGACGCTCCATTAAGCGCACTTTCGCCTCGCGCAAAAGGGATTCTTCTTCCTCTTTTCTCTCGCGGCGCGGCCGGACGGTTTCGGCGCCGGTCGCCGCAAGCATGCGCACGGTGTCGCAAAGTTCCGCACGGCCGATGGGGCTGAACAGCGGCACCAAATTGCCGCAAAAGCCCGACGGCGATTCGCCGGAGTGCAAAAGCCACACCACGTCAAAGCCGTTCGGCAGCAGTTTTGCGAGCCGCACGGGCGGCATATTGTCGGAAAGTTTCCCGCAAACCACGACGGCGTCGGGCCGGATGCTCGCATATTGGAGCACCTCAGCACCCGACGCACAAATGCAGTTTGAAAATATCTGAGCGCTTTGCAGAACGCTTCGCACGCGCTCTGCGGCGCGGGGGTTTTTGCTCGCGATGATAACATCTCTCATGCTTTCCGCCCCCTGAAAGCGACCTGCCTTTCTTTTTCCGCCTTGCAGTTACAGGGAATTTTTATTCATACAAGGGGTGTTTTTTGCAAATTTCGGTTACGCCCGCGCGAATCGCGTCTGCCTGCGCTTCGAAATCGGTCGCGGCAAGTGTGATGAATTCGGCGACTTTGTCCATATCCTCGGTCGTGAGCCCTCTGGTCGTGACCGCCGGGGTGCCCAAACGCACGCCGCTTGTGACGAACGGCTTTTCGGGGTCGTTCGGAATGGCGTTTTTGTTGACGGTGATATACACTTCGTCGAGTCTGTGCTCGAGTTCTTTGCCCGTGATGCCGGTGGAGCGAAGGTCAACGAGCATCAAGTGGTTGTCGCTGCCGCCGGAGACCAGCTGAATCCCGCGTTTTAACAGCCCGTTTGCAAGCGCCTGGCAGTTGTCAAGCACCGCCTGCTGATAGGTTTTGAATTCCGGTTTGAGCGCTTCGCCCAAGCACACGGCTTTGCCGGCGATGATGTGCATCAGCGGGCCGCCCTGCGTGCCGGGGAAAATCGCCTTGTTGATTTTCTTCGCCATTTCTTCGTCGTTGCAAAGAATCAAGCCGCCGCGCGGACCGCGCAGGGTTTTGTGCGTCGTGGTGGTGACCACGTCAGCATAAGGCACGGGCGAGGGGTGAAGCCCCGCCGCGACAAGCCCCGCGATATGCGCCATATCTACCATAAAATATGCGCCGACTTCTTTGGCTATTTCAGAAATGCGTTTAAAATCGATGATGCGCGGATACGCGGAAGCGCCCGCAACAATCAATTTCGGCCGGCATTCTTTGGCTTTCTTTTCAAATTCATCATAATCAATATAGCCGTCGGCATTTACGCCGTAGGGGACAAAGTGGAAATATTTGCCCGACATATTGACCGGCGAGCCGTGGGTCAAGTGACCGCCTTCGGCAAGGTTCATGCCCATTACGGTGTCGCCGGGCTGAATCATTGCGAAATAAGCCGCCATGTTCGCCTGCGCGCCGGAGTGGGGCTGGACGTTGGCGAAGTTCGCGCCGAACAGCTTTTTGGCGCGGTCAATCGCGATGTCCTCGACCAAATCGACACATTCACAGCCGCCGTAATAGCGCTTGCCGGAATAGCCTTCGGCATATTTGTTGGTCAGCACGCTGCCCATTGCCGCCATAACGGCCGGGGAAACGATGTTTTCGCTGGCGATCAGTTCCAAATTTCTGCGCTGGCGGGCAAGTTCTTTGTTCATCGCCTCGCCGACAGCCGGGTCATATTTTGTAACAAACCCGATGGTGTCCATTAAATCTGCGTACATGTTGTTGCTCCTTTATGTAAATAAAAATAGGTTGTCCGCCCCAAAGGGCTTTAAAATTACAGGTTTACGGAGTAGTTCGGCGCTTCTTTCGTGATGAACACGTCGTGCGGGTGGCTTTCTTTCAAGCCGGCGCCGGTGATGCGGATAAATTTGGTCTTGGTTTTGAGCTCTTCGAGGTTGTGACAGCCGCAATAGCCCATACCGGCTTTTAAGCCGCCCATCATCTGGTAAATGGTCTCGGAGAGTTTCCCCTTATAAGGCACGCGCCCTTCAATGCCTTCGGGCACGAGCTTTTTGTTGTTGGTCTGGAAATAACGGTCTTTCGAGCCGTGGTTCATAGCGGCGATGGAGCCCATGCCGCGATAGGTCTTGAAGCTTCTGCCCTGGTAAACTTCGGTTTCACCGGGGGATTCCTCACAGCCCGCAATCAGTGAACCGACCATGATGGCCGAAGCGCCCGCTGCAATCGCCTTGACGATTTCGCCGGAATATTTGATGCCGCCGTCGGCGATAACGGAAATGCCGCTCTTTGCCGCTTCGTTTGCGGAATCGTAAACCGCGGTAATCTGCGGCACGCCGATGCCGGCGACCACACGGGTTGTGCAGATAGAGCCGGGGCCGATACCGACCTTGACGCAGTCCGCGCCCGCGTCAATCAGCGCGCGGGTGGCTTCCGCCGTCGCGACGTTGCCCGCAATCAAAGAAATTTCGGGGAAGTGGCTCTTAACCTTGTCGACCGCTTTGAGAATGTTCTTGCTGTGGCCGTGCGCGGAGTCAAGGCAAAGCAGGTCAACGCCCGCTTCGCAAAGCGCCGCCGCGCGTTCGAGCACGTCGTCGGTGACGCCGATTGCCGCGCCGCAAAGCAGTCTCCCTTGCGCGTCACGCGCGGAGTTCGGGTACTGGACGCTCTTTTCAATGTCTTTAATTGTGATAAGGCCTTTTAAGAAACCGTTGTCGTCAACCAGCGGCAGTTTTTCGATTTTGTGCTGCATCAAAATCTTTTTGGCTTCCTCAAGCGTGGTGCCGATGTGGGAGGTCACTAAATTTTCATGGGTCATCACGTCGCCGATGCGGACGCTGTAATCGGTCATAAAGCGCATATCGCGGTTTGTAAGAATGCCGACAAGCTTGCCCTCGTCGTCACAAACCGGCACGCCGGAGATTTTGTAGCGGTGCATCAGCTCGTCCGCTTCTTCCACGGTGTTTTCCGGGTGCAGGAAAAACGGGTTGACAATGACGCCGTTTTCACTGCGCTTGACGCGGTCCACTTCCTCTTTCTGCGCCTGAATGCTCATATTTTTGTGAATGATACCGATGCCGCCCTCACGCGCAATGGCAATTGCCATTTTGGATTCGGTGACCGTATCCATCGCGGCGGTCAAAATCGGGGTGTTCAGTGTAATGTTTTTAGTAAGCTTTGTCGAAACGTCTACGTCGCTCGGCAAAACGTCGCTCTCCGCAGGAATCAGGAGAACATCGTCAAAAGTAAGACCTTCTTTTGCGAATTTGTCGTTAGCCATATTTACATTTCCTCCCATTTTAATTTATCTATCATTATACCATTGAAAACGCCCGTTTTTCAATAGATATTTAAGAAAAAACACCCGTCCGCGGACAGGTGTTTTTGTGTTAATTGACTTATTTCGGCAAATTGTCGACAATCGCGTTGAATTTGTCGGTATCGGCAAGTTCCACGGCGCCTTTGTCAACCAGCGCGGCGGTTTTCGGCTCAATCGGCAGCCGCGCGAGCACCGGCACGCCGAGTTCTTTCGCGGCTTCGTCAATTTTGCTCTCGCCGAAAATCGGATACTGCTTTTTGCAGTCCGGGCACTCAAAATAGCTCATGTTTTCAACAAGCCCCAAAACCGGAATGTTCATCATTTTCGCCATGTTATAGGCTTTTTTGACAATCATTTGGACCAAATCCTGGGGCGTGGTGACAATGATAATCCCGTCAAGCGGCAGGCTTTGGAACACCGTCAGCGGCACGTCGCCGGTTCCGGGCGGCATATCGACGAACATATAGTCAATATCGCCCCAAATGACCTCCTGCCAAAACTGATTGATCATGCCGGAAATGACCGGGCCGCGCCAAATGACCGGGGCGTCCTCTTTTTCGAGCAGCAAATTCACGCTCATTACGCGAATGCCCATTTTGGTTTCCATCGGGAAAATCCCGCTTTCGTCGCCCTGGGCACGGTCGTGCAGCCCGAACGCTTTGGGAATCGACGGGCCGGTGATGTCAGCGTCTAAAATGGCGGTCTGAAAACCTTTCGACTGCGCCGCGACCGCGAGCAGGGAGGTCACAAGGCTTTTGCCGACGCCGCCTTTGCCGCTGACCACGCCGATGACGTGTTTAATCGTGCTGTACTCGTTCGGCGGCAGGAGCATATCTCTTTTTTCACAGTTCTGCGAACAGGAAGCGCAGTTTTCCGAACAACTTTCACTCATGTTTCTTTCCTCTTTCTTTGGGTTGGATTTATTGTTCTGCTTTTTTTGCAGATTTATGCTTGATTTTTGGCGGTTTTCGCTTCTTTGCTTTTGCGCAGATCACGGAAAAACGACGTTAACAGTTCGGCGCATTCTTCGCCGAGCACGCCGCCTTCTGCTGCCGGAATATAGGTAAACGGATAGGAAAACATTTGCATCACGCTTTCGACCGCGCCGTTTTTCGGGTCGCGCGCGCCGTAGGTCACTTTTTGCAGCCGCGCGTTGAGAATCGCCCCCGCGCACATCGGGCAGGGCTCAAGCGTCACATAAAGCTCACATTCCCAAAGCCGCCAGCCGTGAAGCGCGCGGCACGCTTTGTCAATCGCCTCAATTTCCGCGTGGCACAGCGCATTTTTGTCCAGTTCACGGCGGTTTCGGCCGGTCGCGATGATTTCGCCGTTTTTCACGACAGCCGCGCCCACGGGCACTTCGCCCTCGGCGGCGCTTTCTTTGGCAAGCGCAATGCACTGCCGCATAATTTCGGTTTTGTCCATAAGTGCCTCCTTGTGCCGCCGGGCACACCGAATCGCGTAGGTAGTTTGCGATTGTCTTTACTTCCTAAGGCCGGTATCGGCTTTGCACAAATTGTAGCACGGTGCCGCCGGCGCGTGCCAACGCGCAGTGAATCGCGTAGGTAGTTTGCAATTATCTTTACTTCCTAAGGCCGGTAGCGGTTTCGCTGTATTCTTCCGGGCGAGGTTCCACCCTCGCCCCTACGGTTTGATAAAATTTTCGGTCGGGTGAAAAAGGCAGGTCATTTGCAAGCTGTCTGCCCGAAAGTAAAATTTCGCCCGCCTTTTCAAAGGCGGTGGAATCCAAAGGTGAAACCTTTGGTCGCTCCGCGCACGGAGCGAAATCTCTTTCTTTACATAAGCGCAGGAGGGGGAGCAAAAATATTCCGGTGGAATATTTTTGTGTGGGGAACCCTCGCCGGGGGTTCCCCGGCACGCGCCGGCGGTGCGGGCTGCCGCACAGCAAATCGCGGCTTTTACTTAGGCGTTGAAAACAGCCTTGTCCTCCCGAAATCTGCCAAGATTAAACTTTGCGGGCGGGCACGGAGTCCCGCCCCTACGGTTTGATAAAATTTTCGGTCGGGCAAAATATTTCTGGATTTAGCTTTCTTTCTGCACGTATTCGCCGTGCGTCGGTACGCACCGGCGTGCACCGAATCGCGCAGATAGCGCGATTTTATCTTGATGCTTTCAGCCCGACAGCGGCTTTGTGCAAACTCTTTTATAGGGGCGAGACTCTGTGCCCGCCCGCGCCGGACAACTTCCCTCTTTTCCGCACAGAATCCGCCCGGAGTTTTATCCGTGCGGATTCCAAAAAGGCACTCAGAATTCGATATAGTTAATGGTCTCTACCGCGAGATAGAGAATCGCAAGGACCATCGGGACGGTGCCGATATAGGCGCGGTTTTTCTCGCGGGATTCGAGCACGCTTTCGCCTTTGGCAAGCGGCACGCGCGCATAGGTTTTGAAATAAACCACGGTGCAGATAATGCCGGCGAGAAAAATCGCCGCAATCATGCCCAAAAGGACAAGATTCTGCATGGACATCGGCAAATTGTCCTGCACAACCTGCATCATCACCGAAACAAAATTGTTTAAGAAATGAATTGCAACACCGGTCCACATCGAGCCCGTCACCGTCACCGCGTAGCCGATCATCAGCCCCGCGATAAATGCGAACGGAATCTGTACCATGTTGCCGTGCATCAGCGCAAACACAAGCGCCGACATGAAAATCGCGAATTTGTCGCCGTAACGGCGAAGCGACTGCATTACCACGCCGCGGATTGCAAATTCTTCGACAAGCGCGGGAATTGCCGCCATGCCGAGCAGATACAAAAGGAGCGTCGGGGCATTGTTAAGCACCGTCGTGTCTTCGGGCATGGTAAAGGTGATCCCGAAAATCGACTCGACGAGCGCGCCGAAAATGCCGGTGACGTAACTGCCCGCGATGCACACCGCAAGGCCGATAAACACAAGCAATGCGGCGGCTTTGCCGTCATAAGGCGTGCCGAGCGGCAGGTCGCCGATGCGTTTTTTCCGCCGCAGAAGGACATAGCCGATAAGAAACGGCACGCCGATGACAAACAGCGAAAACAGCGCGTCAAACGCGTTGGAAAAATAGGTGTTGCCGGTGTAATTTCTGTAAAATCCCGGAATACGCACCAACAAAAAGCTTACAACCAGCGCCAAAACGGAAAACCCGAGCACGCAGAGCCCGTGCACGACGCTGATGCTTTTTACCGTGCGGCGTTCTTCCTGTTTTTTGCCGAAAAGCGGGTCCGGCCGGGGCACTGTGTAATACGCATGGCGCGGATAGCCGCCATAGCCGTTTTGCGCGTAGGGGGGCTGCGGCGGATAGGGCGGGCGGTTATATTGCGGCTGCTCGTAAGGATTTTGATAAGGATTTTGTCCCTGCGGCGCACCGACCGGGGGCTGCCCCGCGTTTTGCGGCGGCACAGAACTGCCGGGGGCGGGGTTGGGCGCGCCGGTATAGGGGTTATAACCGTAAGGCGCGCGCGGCGGAATCTGCCCGTTTTGGGGCGGGTTCTGCGGGGGTTGATTTTGCTCCCCGGGGGTCCCGGTGGTCGGCGCAGAATTGGGATTGTAATTATTTTCCATAAAATCGACCTTTTCCCTTATAAATTCAGTGTGTTCAGCATAGCACGAAAATGAAAAGGAAATGTTACGAATCTGATAATTTTTTATAGACGGGCGGGGCTTTAAGCGTCTTCGCCGGCGGTCGTCTCTTCTGCGGGGGCGTCGACTGCGGCTTCTTGCGGCGTTTCGGACGCTTCAGCCGCGTCATCGGTTTCTTCTTCGGATTTTTCGGTCACCGAAACGGTCACAACCTTTTCGCCTTCCGAAACGCGCATCACGCGCACGCCTTTGGACGGACGCGCAAACTCGCTGATATCCGACGCGGGAATACGAATCAAAATGCCGTCGGAGGCAATCAAAATCACGTCTTCGTCTTCGCCGACCATCGTAATTGCCGCCACGTCACCATATTGCTTAGTGTGGTAGTTGATAAGACCCTTGCCGCCGCGCGACTGGAGACGATAGTTGGAAATGTCGGAGCGTCTGCCGTAGCCGGTTTCGGAAATGGTCAAAACTTTCTTTTCGGGGTCAAGCACGCAAAGACCGGCAACGCAGTCGCCCTCACTGAGCGTGATTGCCTTAACGCCGCGGGCGGTTCTGCCGATGCAGCGCGCGTCTTGTTCGTTAAAGGTGATGCACATACCCTTTTTGGTCGCGACCATCAGCCGCCGGTTGCCGTCGGTCAGCTTCACCCAGCAAAGCTCGTCGCCTTCATCGAGATTGATGGCGGCAATGCCGCTCTTGCGGATATTTTTATAAGCGTCAAGCTCGGTGCGTTTAATAACGCCGTTTCTCGTCACCATGCAAAGATAATAAGGCTCTTCGGCGCCGAAGTCCGGCACGCGCATCATCGCCGTGACTTTTTCGTCCGCGGCAAGCGGGAGAATGTTGACGATGTTCATGCCTTTGCTCGAACGGCTGCCCTCCGGAATTTCATAGCCTTTCAAGCGGTAAACGCGGCCGAGAGACGTAAAGAACATAATATAGTCGTGCGAAGAACAGGTGAACATGGTTTCCGCCAAATCCTCTTCGCGGCGCGTCATGCCTTTAATACCCTTGCCGCCGCGGTGCTGGGTCTGGTAGGTGTCGACCGGCTGGCGTTTGATATAGCCGAGGTTTGTCAGCGTATAAACGCAGGTTTCTTCGGGAATCAAATCTTCAATATCGACTTCGCCCGAGACGTTGACAATTTCCGTGCGTCTGGGGTCAGCGAATTTGTCGCCGATGGCGCTTAATTCGTCTTTCACAATCGAAAGCACGCGCTCTTCGGAACCGAGAATTTCCAAATATTCCTCGATTTTGCGGCGCAGTTCGTCGCGCTCTTCCAAAATCTTTTTGATTTCAAGACCGGCCAACTGACCGATGCGGTAAGCGACAATCGCAGCCGCCTGGGGCTCGTCAAAGCCGAATTTTTCAATAATCGCGGCCTTCGCTTCGGGAATGCCGCCTTTGCAGGCGCGAATGGTGGCGATGATGTCATCGACAATGTCAATCGCGCGGGCAAGACCTTCCAAAATGTGCTCGCGGTCCTGCGCTTTCTTTAAATCATAGCGCGTTCTGCGGGTAATGATTTCACACTGGAAGCGAATGTAGTCCTGCAAAAGTTCTTTTAAGGTTAAGGTTTTCGGCTCGCCGTTGACAAGCGCCAGCTGAATAATGCCGTAAGAAATTTGCAGCTGTGTATATTGGAACAGGTGGTTGAGCACGACCTGGGGGTTGGCGTCGCGCTTTAAGTCAATCACCATGCGCATGCCTTCGCGGTTGGAATAGTCGTTGACGTCGGCGATGCCCTCAATCCGTTTTTCTTTAACCAAATCGGCGATGCTTTCAATCAAGCGCGCCTTGTTGACCTGATAGGGAAGCTCGGTGACGACAATCGAGAACCGGCCGGTTCTTTCATCTTCGACAATTTCCGTGCGCGCACGCACCGTGATTTTGCCGCGGCCGGTGGCGTAGGCGGCGCGAATGCCCGCGCGGCCCATAATGATGCCCGCGGTCGGGAAGTCGGGACCTTTGATATGCTCCATTAAATCCTCGAGCGTCGCGTCGGGGTTGTCAATCAAAACTTTAATCGCGTCAATCACTTCGCCTAAGTTGTGCGGCGGAATGTTGGTCGCCATACCGACGGCGATACCGGTTGAGCCGTTGACGAGCAGATTCGGAAAGCGGCTCGGCAAAACGGTCGGCTCTTTCAGGCGGTCGTCGTAGTTCGGCATGAAATCGACGGTGTCTTTGTCGATATTGGTGAGCATTTCCATCGAGATTTTGCTCATTCTCGACTCGGTGTAACGGTAAGCCGCGGGCGGGTCGCCGTCGACCGAACCGAAGTTGCCGTGACCGTCCACCAACATATAGCGCATCGAGAAGCTCTGCGCCAAACGGACCATCGCGTCATAAACCGACGCGTCACCGTGGGGGTGGTAACGGCCCAGCACGGCGCCGACGGTGTCCGCGCACTTGCGGTACGCCTTGTCGGGGTAGAGGTTGTTTTCATACATGGTGTAAAGAATGCGCCGGTGAACGGGTTTTAAGCCGTCGCGCACGTCGGGAAGCGCACGGGAAACGATAACCGCCATGGAGTAATCCAAAAAGGATTTTTTCATTTCGCGGTTGATTTCCACGTTGATAATTTTCTGCTGGTCAAACGGGATATATTCCTCGTGGTGCTCGTTTTGGTGTTTTTTCATTCTGTCAGCCCTCTTTTGCTTTCGCCAAGGATTTATAGATTTTCTTTATTCGATTCGGCTTTCACCGATAAGATAACGAACCATTTTCGCCGATACCACACGTTTTTTACACAAGCGGCAAGCTGCTTTCGGCGGTTACGATTCCATTCATCGTAGGGGCGGGTGATTCCCCTTTCAGGGGAAATGTCTGCGCAGCAGACAAAAGGGTGCCTGAATTCGGAGAATTTCCACCCCCCGCCCGGCGCGTGCTGCCGCGCGGCAAATCGCGCAGGGAGTAGGATTGCTGCTTTCCTTTTCTGACCCGGTAGCGGCTGCGTGCAAACTTTTTGTAGGGGCACTGCAATCCAAGAATATAACAAAAATAATTTTACAAATCTTTTTTCGGATAAATTTTCAACGCGTTATATTCAATATATTCCCACGCGCGTTCCCATTCTGTTTGGTTGCGGATTACATGGTCATAAAAACCGCGTTGCCAAAGCGGTTCCTGCGTTTTTCCCGTCATTTCAAAAAACCGCTTCGTGGTGTAAGACTTCAGTCGTCCAACAACATCGGAAAGCGATAACCTGTTGCCTGCTTCTGGATTTTCCAAAGCCAACAGCAAATGTATGTGATTTGGCATCACAACGGCATTTTCTATGCGTACGCCCTCAAAATGACTTCCGACATATTGAATCGTTTGTGCAACCATTTTTCCGATTGGCGTTAAAACAATCGGATTTTGCAGAGAATCTGAAAAATGCTCTGTCTGCGGGCGGGGATGGAACCCCGCCCCTACCGGCCGGCTTTTTTCATTTTTCTCTTTAATACTTACTTTTTTTCGTGCAAGCAAAGGCTGCTTATGAAAAATGCAAATTGTTACAAAATAACTGCCGTTTTCCCGGTAATCATAAGCAGGAAGCCGTATATTTTTTCGGACAGGAAAGACTTTCTTTTGCGGTTTATCTTCCATAGTAAATTTTTAACTACTTCTGTTACACGTCCAGATTTTGCACGTATTTTGCGTTCTTTTCAATGAACAGGCGGCGCGGTTCAACCTTGTCGCCCATCAAAATCGAGAACGTCTCGTCCGCTTCCATGGCGTCTTCGAGCGTCACACGAAGCATGGTGCGGTAATTCGGGTCCATCGTGGTTTCCCAAAGCTGCTGCGGGTCCATTTCACCGAGACCTTTGTAGCGCTGAATGTTGCAGTTGCCGCCCATATCTGCGATTTTCCGGTCGCGTTCTTCGTCGGAAAAGGCGTATTCGTGGGTTTTGCCTTTGGAAATTTTGTAAAGCGGCGGCTGGGCGATATAAACATAGCCGTGCTCGATAAGCGGACGCATATAGCGGAAGAAGAACGTCAAAAGCAGCGTGCGGATATGCGCGCCGTCGACGTCGGCATCCGCCATAATGACGACTTTGTGATAACGAAGTTTGGTAATATCAAAATCATCGCCGATGCCGGTGCCGAGCGCCAAAATAACCGGCGTCAATTTGTCGTTGCCGATGACTTTGTCCACGCGGGCCTTTTCTACGTTGAGCATTTTGCCCCAAAGCGGCAAAATCGCCTGAATGTTGCGGTCGCGCCCCTCTTTGGCGGAGCCGCCGGCGGAATCGCCCTCGACGATATAAATTTCGGTATTTTCGGGGTTGCGGTCGGTGCAGTCCGCCAGTTTGCCGGGCAGGGAGTTGCTCTCGAGCGCGGATTTTCTTCTGGCGCTGTCACGCGCTTTTCGCGCGGCTTCTCTGGCGCGCGAAGCGTCCAAAGCCTTGTTGAAAATCGCCTTGGCGACGGTCGGGTTTTCTTCAAAATAGGTCATCATTTTGTCATAGACCATTTTGGAGACAAGTCCGGTCATTTCGGTGTTGCCGAGTTTGCCTTTTGTCTGCCCTTCAAACTGGGCTTCGGTCAGTTTTACGCTGATTACGGCGGTCAGACCCTCGCGGCAGTCCTCGCCGGAAAGTTTTTTGTCGGCGTCTTTCAAAAGACCGAACTTTTTGCCGTAATCGTTAAACACACGCGTGAGCGCGTTTTTAAAGCCCTGCTCGTGGGTACCGCCGTCAATCGTGCGGACGTCGTTCGCAAAGCTCAAAATAATTTCGTTGTAGCCGTCGTTGTAAGAAATCGCCGCTTCGGCGCTCTTGTCGCCCTGCACCGTGGAGAAGTGCATAATATCTTCATGCACCGGCGCAAGCCCGCGGCTTTTGTTGATATAATCGACAAAACTGCGAATCCCGCCTTCATAACAGAATTCTTCGCTGTGAATATCGCCCTCGTCGCGCTTGTCGGTAAGCGTAATCGAAAGTCCGGCGTTTAAAAACGCCTGTTCGCGCAGTCTTCGCTCGAGCACGTCATATTCATAAACCGTGGTTTCTTTGAAAATTTCGGGGTCCGCTTTGAAACGGATAAATGTGCCGGTTTTGTCGGTGTCGCCGACGATTTCCAAATCGGAGGCAATGTTGCCGCGCTCAAAACGCTGGCGGTGAATGTGCCCGTCACGGCTGACTTCGATTTCGAACCATTCGGAAAGCGCATTTACAACCGAAGAACCGACGCCGTGCAAACCGCCGGAAACTTTATAGCCGCTGCCGCCGAATTTACCGCCGGCGTGCAAAACCGTTAAAACGACGGTGACCGCGGGCAGCCCCTGCTGTTCGTTAATACCGACCGGAATGCCGCGCCCGTTGTCGCGCACGGTGATAATGTCGCCCGGCAGAATTTCCACTTCAATGTGGGTGCAACAGCCGGCAAGCGCTTCGTCCACGGAGTTGTCGACAATTTCATAAACCAAGTGGTGCAGACCTTTTGGACCTGTCGAGCCGATATACATACCCGGGCGTTTGCGGACCGCTTCGAGCCCTTCCAAAACCTGAATCTGCGACGCGTCATAGGTTTCGGTCACCGCGGTGTTCATTTGCTCCTCGTTGTCGTCTTCGAGGGGCGTCAATTTGATGTCTTCGTTTTCCATGTCTTTTCCTCCGTTTTCGTTTCGCCTGTTCCTGTTTTCCCGTTTTTCAGCCGCTTGAACACGGTCACGGTTGAATACGGGGAAATATATACATAGCGGTCATTGTTTTCGACAGTAACCAGAAAGGATTTCGGTAAATCATAAGAGACGGTTTTGGAAAATCCGGTTTTTTCCGCCTCGTTTAAATATTCGCGGGTGGATTTTCCGACCGTTGTGTTGTCCAAATCAAAAATGCCTAAAATAGACTCGGTGCGGATAAGCGTTTCACCGCCGATTTCCAAATACATTAAAGCACCTCGCCTTTTTCCACATGAAACGTCCGCCCCTCGCACAGCCGCAAAACGGTTGTCGGGTCACAGCAGGTAATAAACACCTGCCGGCTGCCGATGTGGTTTAAAATATAGTCCTGCCGGTTTAAGTCGAGTTCGCTCATCACGTCGTCGAGCAAAATCACCGGGTCTTCGTTTGTTACGGATTTAATGATATTCGCTTCGCTGAGTTTCAGCGCCAGCGCCGCCGAGCGCTGCTGTCCTTGCGAGCCGTAGCTGCGCGCCGAAAGCGCATCAATTTGAATGCGCAAATCGTCGCGGTGAGGGCCGGTCGTTGTGATTTTATTCGCAATATCTTCCCGCCGCGTGTCGGCTAATTGTTTTTTTAACAGCTCGCGGATTTCATACGGGTCGTCGCTGTAAAGCTCTGTGTTGTGGATATAATCGACAGTCAGCTCTTCACTCCCGCCGGAAAGCCCTTCATAAATCCGCCCGGCTTCTTCGCTTAAAAGCTTTGTGTATTTCAGCCGCTCGCTGACGACCGCCGCGCCGTAGCCGGAAAGTTTTTCGTCCCAAACGTCGAGCGTGTCGAAAAGTTCCGGGTGAAACTGAATATCTTTCAAAAGCGCGTTGCGCTGGGCAAGCGTGTGGTTATAGCGCGCGAGGCCTTTGGCATAATGCGGTTTTAACTGACAAAGCGCCGTATCCAAAAACCGCCGCCGGAAAATCGGACCTTCTTTGACAAGCGACAAATGCGCGGGTGCGAAAATGACCGCGTAAAAATCACCGATCAGTTCCGCGGGCGAACGAAGCGTTACGCCGTTTTTCATCGCGGTGCGCTTTTTATCAATATAAAGGCAGACGTTTTGCTCGCGACCTTTTGCAAAAAAGAACAATTCATTTTTCGCAAACGGTTTGTCAAAGCCGACCATTTCCCGGTCGCGCCGGCAGCGAAAGCTTTTACAGCCCGTAAACAGCCAGATGCTTTCCAAAAGATTGGTTTTGCCCTGCGCGTTTTCGCCGAAAATGACGTTGACGCCGTCCGCCGGCTTCAAAACGGCTTTTTCAATGTTTCTGAAATTTTGAACGGAAAGCTGTTTTACGCGCATATCTCTCGTTCCTTTTTACTGTTCGCTTTTAACGGTATAAACCACGTGCTGAAACTCAAAGGTGTCGCCCGCACGCAGTTTTTTCCCGCGCGAAAGGCAGACTTCCCCGTTGACTTTGACTTCGCCGTCGGTAATCACCAGTTTTGCGTGGCCGCCGGTCTGCACCGCGTCGCAAAGTTTCAACGCCGCGTCAAGCCGGATAAAGTCCGTATGAATAAAAATTTGTTTTTGTTGTTTTTTGGCGACATGCGCCTGAATTTTTCTGGTTGCCATATTATTCTGTTTTAAGCCTTACAGGCAACACGAGGAACAAGAACGCTTCGCCTTCTGTGGGGGTAATGAGAATCGGCAAAATCGGGCTGCTCAGGCTCACAATGACTTCGTCGGTATCGCACACGCGAAGCGCGTCCAAAAGGTAGCGGTTATTAAAGCCGATTTCCATTTTCTCGCCGTCGCCGGAGCACGGCACGCGGTCGTTTGCGGTGCCAAGTGCGGTGGTGCTCGAAATGCGGATTAAGTCGCTGTCAAAAATGCAGCGAATCGGGCTTTTTGCGCGGTCGGTGATAATCAAAGACGTTCTTTCAATGGAGTTAATCAGCATTCTGGTATTGACGCGGATGGTTGCGTGCACCGCGCCGGAAATCGCCGCCTGGTAATTCAAAAATTCACCGTCTAACAGGCGGGAAACGATTCTGTAAGAACCGATTTCAAACACGATAAAGCGCTTGCCGACGTTCATCGAAACCGTTTCTTCGCCGGTAATGAGTTTGACGACCTCGTTTAAGGTCTTTTTCGGCGCGACAAAGACTTTTTCTTCGCCTTCGTAATC
Source organism: Candidatus Fimenecus excrementavium (assembly GCA_018712805.1). Classification (GTDB taxonomy): domain Bacteria; phylum Bacillota; class Clostridia; order Oscillospirales; family Acutalibacteraceae; genus Fimenecus; species Fimenecus excrementavium. Next base: position 66,276 of record DVGI01000030.1, read on the forward strand.
GATTTCTTCGTTGCGAATGGCAAGCCGGAAGCCGTCGACGGCGACTAAGCGGATTTTTTTATCGCGGATTTCAAAGCGGACGCCGGTATGGACGACTTTGACGTCGTTTTCGGCGGTCGCGAAAATGGTTTTGCGAATCATATCCTTTAAAAGCTCGCCGCCTATCACAATCGGGAAGCCGCTTTCGACCGAGGGCAGCTCCGGGTATTCGGCTGCGGAAATGCCGATCAGCGAAAATTCCGCGTCACCGCTTTTAATCCGGCAGACAAGCCGTTCGTCGGACTCAATCCGCACGGTTTCCGCAGGAAGGCTTCTGAGAATATCGCAAAGAATACGGGCATTTAAAACAATGCTGCCGGCTTCTTCGACCTTCGCTTCCATATTGGTGCTTACGCCGACTTCGAGGTCATAGCCGGTTAAGTTCAGCTGGTTTTCTTCGGCATTTAACAAAATGCCTTCGATCGCCGGAATGAAGGATTTTGTGGAAACAGCCCTTTGCACATTTGAACAAATTTCAGAGAGCTTTTGGGTGTCGCAAATCAGTTTCATAAAAATTTTCCTTTCCGAAAAATATAATAAAATAAATATTTAGCAGTAATAGAAGTAGGGCGTTGCGAAAATGTTAAAAACCGGCATTTTGCTTTTCAGAGCAAGGGCGCGGGGTCGGTTTTTCATTGTTGAAAATTTGTTAAAAAGCGAATGTTTTTAACAGTTAAGATTTAACTGCACGGGGACTGTTCAAAACCCCATTGTTAAAAACGAAAACTTGTTCAAAAGTGCGCGTGCCAACGCGCAGTGAATCGCGGCTTTTACTTGGTACTGAAAACAGCCTTGTCCTCCCGACATCAGCTTCGCTGTATTCTTACGGGCGAGGGTGGAACCTCGCCCCTACGGTTTGATAAAATTTTCGGTCGGGTGAAAAATGCAGGTCATTTGCAAGCTGTCTGCCCGAAAGTAAAATTTCGCCCGCCTTTTCAAAGGCGGCAGAATCCAAAGACAGCGTCTTTGGTCGCTCCGCGCACGGAGCGAAATCTCTTTTTCCACAAAAGCGCAGGAGGGGAGACAAAACAGTCCGGTGGACTGTTTCGGCGTGGGGAACCCTCGCCGGGGGTTCCCCGGTGCGCGCCGGCGCACAGCGAATCGCGGCGCGGGCTGCCGCGCTGCAAATACGCGCAGGTCGTGCGATTATTTCTTTGCTTGCCTGACCCGAAAGCAGCTTTGCTGAATTTCTATTGTAGGGATAACTGAAACTTTCGGTCGGGAAAAAAAGCGGAATGTCTTTGCAAACTGTCTGCCCGAAAGTAAAATTTCGCCCGCCTTTTCAAAGGCGGTGGAATCCAAAGGTGAAACCTTTGGTCGCTCCGCGCACGGAGCGAAATCTCTTTCTTTACATAAGCGCAGGAGGGGAGACGAAACAGTCCGGGGGACTGTTTTGGCGTGGGGAACCCTCGCCGGGGGTTCCCCGGTGCGCGCTGGCGCACAACAAATCGCGGCTTTTACTTAGGCGTTGAAAACAGCCGTATCCTCCCGAAATCTGCCAAGATTAAACTTTGCGGGCGGGCACAGAGTCCCGCCCCTACGGTTTGATAAAATTTTCGGTCGGGCAAAATATTTCTGGATTTAGCTTTCTTTCTGCGCGATTCGCCGTGCGTCGGTACGCACCGGCGTGCACTAATTTTCCTGCACGTTTTTGATGATATTTTCGACCAAGGTTTTAAACTCTTTGTCACGGTCGATTCGATTTGCCACCGCGTCAATCGAATGTTTAACGGTGGAATGGGTTTTACCGTTGAAATATTTGCCGATTTCTTCTAAAGACATGCCGGTCATTTCGCGAATGATATACATTGCCATTTGCCGCGCGTCTTTGATGTTTTTATCGCGCTTGTCCGAGGTGATATTTTCGAGCGAAACGCCGGTCGTGTAAGAAACGCTTTCGAGAATTTTCTCGCGCACAACCGACACCGGCTGTGTGGTGTTCGTCAGTTCCTTAATCGCGTCTTTGGTAATTTCAATGGTCGGCGCGGTGTTCAAAAGCGAGCAAATCGCCTGCAGCTTTTTAATGGCGCCCTCTAATTGACGTACATTGTGGTTGACCTGCTCAGCGATATATTCCACAACGTTATTGGGCATTTCAAAATGAATGCTTTCCGCCTTGCTTTTGATAATCGCCATACGCATTTCAAAATCCGGCGGCTGAATGTCGGCAATAAGCCCCCATTCAAAGCGGTTTTTCAGCCGTTCTGTAAGCTTCGGGATTTCGTCGGGCGGGTTATCGGACGAAAGCACAATCTGTTTGCCGTCTTCGGTTAAGGAATTGAACGTGTGGAAAAATTCCTCTTCTATCGAGTTTTTGCCGGCAATAAACTGAATGTCGTCGACCAGCAGCGCGTCGGCGCGCCGGTATTTTTCGCGCAGCTCATAGGTGTTGGAATTGCGGATGTGCTCAATAATATCATTGGTGAAATTTTCACTGGTGACGTAAATAATCGACGCTTCCGGGTTTTTGCTGCGCATATAATTTTCAATGGCTTTTAAAAGATGCGTTTTGCCGAGGCCGCTTTTGCCGTAAATGAACAGCGGGTTATAAGCCCGGCCGGGGTTTTCCGCGACCTTTTTCGCGGCGGCGTAAGCGTAGTTGTTCGATTTACCGACGACGAAGTTTTCAAAGCTGTTGTTGCGGTCGTTGATTAAAAGCGAGCCTCGCTCGTTGCCGTTTTGTTCCGCCGCTTGGGCTTCCTCCGGCTCCGGCTCTTTTTCGAGCAAAATAATTTCAACCTGCACTTCAAAACCCAAAACGTTAAAAAATGCCTGTTCCAAAACCGAATTAAACCGCTTTTCAACCACGCCGAATTTAAAATCGTTGTCAATGCCGAGCGTGACCTTTTCCCCGTCGAAGTTCACCACGCGCAGCGGCGCAATCCAAAGGTTGAAAACCGGGCTTGTAATTCCGCCCTCGGTTTTGATATATTGGCAGGCGGCTTCCCACATTTCCGAAAGAGAATCCATTTTGCACCCCCAAAAAGGAAAAACTTGAAATCTTGGTTTAAAATGCCTAAAAAGCTGTTTTTGCGCCGTTCGCGTATTTGCAAGAAATCGGGGTAAAACGGTAAAAACGGCACTTCAAGGCGATATTTTCAGAAATACACTTATTATATTAGCATACTCCGAAAGATTTTTCAACTATTATTCGCTATATTATAAATAGTATATATATAAGAAGCCTTCCTTTGCCGATTTTAAGACAAAAAGGATTTTTTGTTTTGAAAAATTGCGAAAAAACTACATATAGACAAAAAATTTTTTGACCGCACAATTTGTAGCATGCAGAACTTTCAAAAAGGAAAAAATCCCTTGAAATCCTAGAAAAACATTGACAAATCAAAAGAAATTAGTATATAATTGTTTTCCGCAGATTCAAATTGGACAGGAACGGAGGATGCAACATGAAAAGAACTTATCAGCCGAAAAAGCGGCATCGCAAAATGGAACATGGTTTCCGTAAAAGAATGGCGACCAGAAACGGCAGAAAGGTTCTCGCCCGCCGCAGAAGCAAGGGCAGAAAACAGCTTTCTTATTAAGAAGGGAAGCCATTTGAAAACGACGGTCACACTAAACCGAAACGGCGATTTTCTGAGGCTTTATAACCGCGGAAAATCCTTTACAAATCCTGCACTGGTTGTTTATTTGCAAAAGAACCGTGCGGGAATTTGTCGTATCGGCATAACCGTCAGCAAAAAAATCGGCAACGCGGTGGAGCGCAATCGCTGCAAACGCGTGATTCGCGCGGCTTACCGTTCGCTTTTGCCGGAAATCAACGGCAATTACGATTTCGTTTTTGTCGCACGCAGCAAAACCAAATTCAAAAAAAGCACCGAAATTATGGGCATCATGTCCGCAATGCTTCAAAAAGCGGGAGCCATTGAAAAGAAATGAAGAACTTTGCTATAAAATGCATTCGCTTTTATCAGCGCAGAATTTCCCCGCTTTTTCCGCCTCGGTGCAGATTTTACCCGACCTGCTCGCAATATATGCTGACGGCAATTGAGCGCTTCGGGCTTTTCAGGGGCGGTTTACTCGGAACATGGCGACTTTTGCGGTGCAATCCGCTTTTCCCGGGCGGCTATGACCCGGTTCCCGAAAAGAAAGTAAAAAACGAAAAAAATAAGACAGAATAAGAGAACAGCTCTTATTTGGAGGCACATACATGCAGATTTTGTATGAAATTTTAGGCGCCCCGTTCGGGTGGATTATCTCGTTGTTTTACGGGATTACGAACAACTACCTGCTTTCGATTTTCTGCCTGACGATTCTTGTGCGACTTTGCCTTTTGCCCGCGTCGATAAGCCAGCAAAAAGGTATGGCGAAACAAGCGCGCTTACAGCCGAAACTTCGCCGCATTCAGAAAAAATACGAAGGCGACCAGCGCAAAATCCAAGAGGAAACCCAGGCGCTTTATGCGCGCGAAGGCACTTCCGCGATGACGGCGGGCTGTTTGCCGACGTTCATTCAGCTGATTATTATGCTCGGTCTTTTCCAGGTCAACTACCACCCGCTTTCGATGGTTTTGCGCATTCCCGACTCGGTCGTGGATGCGCTCAAAGCGGCTGCAAAACCTCTTGCCGAGGCGACAAACCCCAACTTAAACGCGTCGCGTCTTGACTATCAGATGGAAATTCACATCCTGAGCGTTTTTGACAAGATTGACAAAGGCGCAATTTCCGGTCTTACAAACGACATGATTGCGCGCATCACGCAGTTCAGCGACAAATTCAATTTCCTTGGCATGAACCTTTCTTCTGTGCCGGATTACAAGAGTTTCAGCGAGCTTTGGGCGATTCCGATTCTTTCGGGCCTGATTGCCCTTTTGATGAGCATTTATTCGCTTATGCGTCAGCGCAAGTTAAACCCCGAAATGGCGAAAAACCCCGCAATGGGCTGCACGATGCTGATTACCCCGATTATGCAGGTTTGGTTCGGCTTCTTGTTCCCGGTGAGCGTCGGGCTGTATTCGATTATGTCCGTTTCGCTTTCTTTCCTGCAAATGGTGATTTTAAATCATGTGTATGCGCCGAAAAAAGTCTTGGCGCGCCTAATGGTGGAAGAAACCATTTATCGCCGCTCCAAAGAAGAAAATACCAAAAAAATGCAGAAGACTGAAAATGAGGAAGACTGACCTCAGAAATTAGGAGCTTGACTGTTATGACTAGAGAATCGATTAAAACCGGCGCGACCGTAGAAGCGGCGCGTGTGGCGGCTATGCTCGAACTCGGGCTTACCGACGAAGACGATTTCCACATGGAAGTTTTAAAGCTGCCGACCAAAAAAGTGCTCGGCCTTTTCGGCGGCTCTCCGGCGGAAGTAAAAATCACCGTGGAAACGCCCGATGAAACCCCGAAGAAAGCCCGCAAAGAGAAAAAAGAAAATAAACCCGAAAAGAATGAAAAAGCGGAAAAACCGCAAAAGGCGAAGGAGAAACAACAGCCGAAAAAGGCTGCGCCGAAAGCGGAAAAACCCGCAAAAGAAGCGGAACCCGCGCAGTCCTTCGCCGAGCGCCGTGCGAGTTTAACCCCTTCCGACGGGCATCAGAAAACCGCAGAGTACATTGTTTCTATTGTGAAAGCCCTCGGCATTGAAGAATGCGAAGTCAAAGCCTATGACGGCGAAAACGAAGTTTTGTTTGAGCTTTCCTGCGGGGAAGATTACGGCATTGTCATCGGCCGCCGCGGCGAAACGCTCGACGCGATTCAGTACCTTGCGCGCATGGTGGAAAACAAAGGGACACAAGGCTATAAACGCGTTTCTATCAATGTCGGCAACTACCGCGAAAAACGTGAAGCCGCACTTCAGGCGCTCGCCAAGAAAGACGCGGCAAGAGTGCTTCGCACCGGCAGAAGCTTAACGCTGGAGCCGATGAACCCCTATGAACGCCGCATCATTCACACCGCGATTCAGGAAATTGAGGGCGTCACCTCCTATTCCACCGGCGTCGATTTGGACCGCCGCGTGATTATCGCTTCCGAAAACGCGCCGAAAAATGCACACGGCGACCGTCGCGACAACCGCCGCGGCAGAGGCGGCCGGGGCGACCGTCCGAGACGCGAACCCTATGTGCCCGACATCGCCGCAGACCGCGAAAAGAAAAACGATGTTGCCGGCGTTTCGCTTTACGGCAAAATCGAAGTGAAAAAGGACGCGGCTGAAGAAGCGTCCGATACAACCGAAGCATAAGAGGGCTCGCCCTCAAAGCGGCAGGCAGGGCGGAATCCTTGCCTGCTTTTTGTTTCTGATATTTTGGGAAAGGAGACGGCTTGATGTCTACTATAGCGGCCATTTCCACCGGTCAGGCGGCCGGCGGCATCGGAATTGTCCGAATTTCCGGCGAAAACGCCCTGAATGTAGCCGATAGAATTTTTAAAAGCGTGTCCGGGTTAAAATTGAATGAACTGAGCGGCTACAGAGCCGCGCTCGGAACGGTATTTTTAGAGGAAAAACCGGTCGATGAAGCGATTGCTACGGTTTTCCGCGCGCCGAAAAGCTACACCGGCGAAGACGTCGTGGAGCTTTCCTGCCACGGCGGGCTTTATGTCACCCGCCAGGTTTTGCGCGCCGCGCTCTCGGCGGGCGCCGTCGCGGCGGAACCCGGCGAATTCACCAAGCGCGCGTTTTTAAACGGCAAAATGGATTTGACCAAAGCGGAAGCGGTCATGTCGATTATTTCCGCGCAGGGCGAACAGGCAAAAGCCGCCGCCCTCGGCACATTGGACGGGCTGTTATACCGCAAGATTTCCGGCATTTCCGGCGAGCTCAAAGGCCTTGCCGCGTCCCTTGCGGCGTGGGTCGATTACCCCGACGAAGAGATTGAAGACCTGCCCGACGATAAAATCCTTTCCGTTTTGGAAAACGCCGCGTCGTCGCTTTCCGATTTGATTGCGCGTTTCGACAGCGGCCGCGCGGTTTTGGAAGGTGTCGATACCGCGATTGTCGGCAAACCGAACGTCGGCAAATCCACGCTGATGAACCTGTTGACCGGCACGGAAAAATCGATTGTCACCGAAATCGCCGGCACCACGCGCGACATAGTAGAAGAAACCGCTGTGGTCGGGGGCGTGGTTTTGCGCCTTTGCGACACCGCGGGGCTGCGCGAAACCGACGACAAAGTCGAAAGCATCGGCGTTGCGCGCGCGAAACAGAAACTCGAAACCGCGACGCTGATTTTAGCAGTGTTTGACGCGTCCGCGCCGCTCGAAAAACAGGACAAGGCGCTTTTCCCGCTTTGCAAAGAAAAGCACGCCATTGCCATCGTCAACAAAACCGATTTGCCGACCAAATTAGACACCAAGATATTAGACACTGTGTTTAATAAAGTGGTTTATATTTCCGCAAAAGAAAATAACGGACTCCAATCGCTCGAACAGGCGATTGCCGAAGTTTTAGGTACGGCAGCATTTGATTCAAGTGCGGCAACGCTGATGAACGAACGCCAGCTCGCCTGCTGTTCGGCGGCGCTCGACGCCGTAAACGAAGCGCACGACGCGCTTTCTTCGGGCGTGACGCGTGACGCGGTGCAGGTTTGTGTGGATTCCGCGATTGAGTCGCTCGACACCTTGACCGGCGAACGCGCGACGGAATCGGTTGTCAACGAAATTTTTTCCCGTTTTTGCGTCGGCAAATAAGCCGCGCGGGGTGAAGAAGGTAAATTATGCAGTATTTTGCAAAACAATATGAGGTCGCCGTCATCGGCGCAGGGCACGCCGGCATTGAAGCGGGCCTTGCTTCGGCGCGGCTCGGGTGCAGCACAATCGTTTTCACAATCAATCTCGATTGGATCGGCAATATGCCCTGTAACCCGTCTATAGGCGGCACCTCCAAAGGGCATTTGGTGCGTGAAATTGATGCGCTCGGCGGCGAAATGGGCAAGGCGGCGGACAAAACCGAAATCCAGTCGCGTATGCTCAACCGCGGCAAAGGTCCGGCGGTGCATTCCCTGCGCGCCCAAATTGACCGCCGCGAATACTCGAAATATATGAAACACGCGCTTGAAAAGCAGGAAAATCTCGACGTCAAACAGGCGGAAATCATGGATTTGACCCGCGATGACCAAGGTCTTTGGCATCTCACCACGCGCTTGGAAGCCGAATACACCGCGAAATGCGTGGTACTTGCAACCGGCACGTTCCTCGGCGGGCGCGTCTATATCGGCGACGTTTCCTATGAAAGCGGACCGGACGGTATGTTCCCCGCAACCGCGCTTTCCGCGGCGCTTTATAAGCTTCAAATCCCGCTGCGCCGCTTTAAAACCGGCACGCCCGCGCGCGTCAACCGCCGCAGCATCGATTTTTCGGTTCTGGAAGTGCAAAAAGGCGACGAAGCGACTGTGCCGTTTTCTTTCGACACCGAAACCCCGCCCGAAAACAAGGCGGATTGTTATATCGCTTACACCAACGAAGAAACCAAACGTGTGATTTTGGAAAATATCCATACGTCGCCCCTTTACAGCGGCAAAATTCACGGCGTAGGGCCGCGCTACTGCCCGAGCTTTGAAGATAAAATCATGCGTTTTCCCGACAAACAGCGCCATCAGCTTTTTGTCGAGCCTTGCGGGCTCGATACCGAAGAATTGTATTTGCAGGGTATGTCCTCTTCGCTGCCCGAAGCCGTGCAGTTAAAATTTTTGCGCACCATCAAAGGCTTGGAGCACGTCGAGGTTATGCGCACGGCGTATGCCATCGAATATGACTGCGTAGACCCGTTGGCGCTCAAGCCGTCGTTGGAATTTTTGGATTTGCCCGGGCTTTTCGGCGCGGGACAATTCAACGGCTCGTCCGGCTATGAAGAAGCCGCCGCGCAAGGGTTAATTGCCGGCATCAACGCCGCGCGCCGCGCACAGGGGAAAGACCCCCTGCTTTTAGACCGCGCTTCTTCTTATATCGGCACGCTGATTGACGACCTGGTCACAAAAGGCTGTTCCGACCCTTACCGCATGATGACTTCGCGCTCGGAATACCGCCTTTTGCTCCGGCAGGACAACGCCGATTTGCGCCTGACCGACATCGGCCGCGAAGTCGGGCTTGTCGGCGACGAGAAATATGCGCGCTTTGTGAAAAAACGCGAACAGATTGAAGCCGAGCGCCGTCGTGTGCAGGCGACCTCCGTCCCGCTTTCTGACGAGTTGCATGCGCTGCTTGTTTCACGTGAAACATCGCCGCTGAAATCCGGCGTGAAACTGGAAGAACTGCTCAAACGCCCGCAGCTCGACTACGAATGCCTTGCGCCGTTCGACCCGACGCGCCCGGATTATCCGCCGGAAGTGTTTGAACAGGTCGAAATTGAACTAAAATATGAAGGCTATATCAAGCGCCAGCAGGCGCAGATTCGGGAAATGCGCCGGCTTGAAAGCAAACAGATTCCCGAAGATATTTGTTATGACACGATTGACGGGCTGCGTCTCGAAGCGCGGGAAAAGCTCGGCAAAATCCGCCCGCAAAACGTCGGGCAGGCGTCGCGCATCAGCGGTGTTTCGCCCGCAGATATATCCGTTTTGCTGATTTATCTTGCAAAGGAGGGCGTCTGATGCTTGAAAAAGCACTGCTTCTGGACACCCTCGCGCCGCTTGGGGTCACGCTTTCGGACGAAGCTTTTGCGCGCTTGGACGCCTTCGCAGAACAGCTGGTCGAAACCAACCGGCAGTTTAACTTAACCGCGATTACCGAACCTGCGGACATGACGGTCAAGCATTTTGCCGACAGCCTTTCGCTGTTTTCGTTTGCGGATTTCCCGCAAAACGCGAAAATCATCGACGTCGGCACGGGCGCGGGCTTTCCGGGGCTTGTTTTAAAGCTTGCCCGCCCGGATTTGGAAGTCACCTTTTTGGACAGCACCCGCAAAAAGCTTGGCTTTATTGAAAGCGTTTTGCAAAACGCCGGACTTTCGGGCGAAATTCTCCACCGCCGCGCTGAAGAGGCGGGACAGGACAAGGCTTTTCGCGAGCAATTCGACTTTGCCACCGCGCGCGCGGTTTCCGATTTGCGCAATCTGGCGGAATACTGCCTGCCGTTTGTGAAGGCGGGCGGGTATTTCCTTTCGATGAAATCCGCCGGCGCCGACGAAGAAATCGCCGCCGCGAAAAATGCATTGCACCTGCTCGGCGGCAAAATTGAGCGTGATGAAGTCTTTTCCCTTACGCCCGAAATGCCCAGACGCCTGCTTTTCATAAAGAAAATATCGCAAACCCCGCCAAAATATCCGCGTCCCTCTGCAAAAATCGCTAAAAATCCCTTAAAATAAAAGGAAATTCCGCCGAAAACCCGCCTTTTTGGGCGAACGGTTTTTCTTTACAAACAGAACCTTCGCGTGCTATCCTTTAGGCAGTGAAAGCCACTGGACAAGCATTGCGGAGGTTGTTTTTTATGAAAAGTCCAAAAGTAAAACCCGCCGGACAGGTTGTGTTGGTTCCCCAGGAGTCGATTCTCCCGAACCCGAACCAACCCCGTCAGCGGTTCGATTATGACGAACTGGAGGGATTGGCGCAAAGCATTCGCCAAAACGGCATTTTACAGCCGATTACCGTGCGCCCCGCGGCGGACGGGAAATTCGAGCTGATTGCCGGGGAGCGCCGCCTGCGTGCGGCGCGGCTGGTGGGCGTCACCAAAATTCCGGCAATCGTCGTGGACATCGACCAAAAGAAATCGGCGGTGTTCTCGCTGCTCGAAAATTTACAGCGGCAGGATTTGGACTTTTTTGAGGAGGCCGAAGCCATTGACCGTCTGTTGACCGATTACGGCATGAGCCAGGAAGAGGTCGGCAAAAAGCTTGGCAAGGCGCAGTCCACGCTTTCCAATAAACTCCGGCTTTTGCGGCTGCCGGAGGAAATGCGTTACCAGATTTCGCGCGCGGGGCTTTCCGAGCGCCACGCGCGGGCTCTCTTAACGTTAGACAACGACACGCTGCGACAGCGCGCCCTCGGGATTATCATTGACCGCCGTCTGACGGTTTCCGAAAGCGAGCGATTGATTGAACAGATGCGCAGCAAAACCGACCGTTCGCGCTGCAATTACCGCGGGATTCGTGATGTGCGTGTGTTTATTAACACGCTGAACCACGCCGTGGACGCCATTCGCCGTGCAGGCGTGGACGCGGACGCCGCCAAAAGCGAAACGCCGGAATACATTGAATATGTTGTGCGTATCCCGAAACTCGAACAACTCAAAATGCCCGGTGTCGGTGCCGACCGCAGCGACCACGAGCAGGCAGTTTGATTTCTGTTGAACTTTCTCGACCCGGAAGCGCATTGCTGAATGTTCGCGATTCGTAGTGCCGACCGCAGCGACCACGAGCAGGCAGTTTGATTTCTGTTGAACTTTCTCGACCCGGTATTACCTTTGCTGAAATCTTGCGGGCGGGCACGGAGACCCGCCCCTACAAAAAACAGTTGAGGCCGATGTCGGGAGGACCAAGTTGTTTTTATTACGAAGTAAAAGCCACGATTTGTTGTGCGCCAGTGCGCACCGCGATTCGGAGTGCCCGGCGGCCCGTGTCCGTGCCTCAAATTGAAGCAAGCAGATTCCGGCCTTTGAAAGGAAAGCATATCTCACGCTACCTGCGCGAATTCGGTGTGCCCGGCGGCACCGGGGGTTCCCCACGGCGCGTGCCAACGCGCAGTGAATCGCGCAGATAGCTTGATTATTGTTAGACTCTCTCGACCCGGAAGCGGCTGTGAAAATTTCTTACGGCTGTCCTAAAATTAAGAAAACCTTTCGGTCGGGCAACAATTTTGATTTTCCCCATGGGCAAACGACGCATATTCACCATACCGGCGCACACGCGGTCGGGCAACAAACTTGTTTTTCCCGCGGGCTAACTACCCGCATTCGCCGTGCGCCGAATCGCGCAGGCAGCGCGATTTTGTCTTGATTTTCAGCCCGGTATCGGCTTACTGAAATGCCGCTTTGTGCGGCTCTCCCTTTTGTAAAACGTGGGACGGCGGCCACCCCTGCCGCCATTCCCGTTTTAAATATCCATATCCTTCTCTTTCACACCCCACATCCACAAGCGGAGCAGCGGTTCGGAGCAATCCGGCCGCTGTTTCGCTTTTCGGGGATTTTTACGCCTGCCGCCAAACGTTTCACGTGAAACATTCACGCTCGAAAAAACCACAAAAAATGGAAAAATGCCTTTTATTTTACCGCCGGTTGTGCTATACTTTTACTACTATCGTTTTGGAGTTGAATTCTGCATGGGAAAAACCATTGCTATTATCAATCAGAAAGGCGGCGTGGGCAAAACGACCACGGCGGTCAACCTTTCTGCGGCGGTCGGCGCAGCCGGTAAAAAAGTGCTGATTTGCGACATTGACCCCCAGGGGAACACAACAAGCGGCTACGGCGTCAACAAGCGGTCGGTTCAAAATTCCGCTTATGATGTGCTGATTAACGGCGTTCCGACGGCGCAGGCGATTCTCCGCACCAAATTTAAAAATGTCGATATTCTGCCGTCGGATATCAATCTCGCCGGCGCGGAAGTCGAAATGATTGCGCTGGAAAAACGCGAAAGCCTTTTGAAAAATGCGCTCGCAAGCGTTTGGGAGCAATATGATTACATATTCCTCGACTGCCCGCCGTCGCTGGGGCTGATTACCATTAACGCCCTTTGCGCGAGCGACTCGTTTTTGGTGCCGATTCAGTGCGAATATTACGCGCTTGAAGGCTTGGCGCAGCTGATGACAACCGTGCGCCAAATCAAACGCCTTTACAATCCGCATATCGAACTTGAAGGCGTTCTTTTGACAATGTATGACGGTCGACTGAACCTAACCAATCAGGTTGTGGAAGAAGTCAAAAAATTCTTCCCGAAAAAGGTCTACAAATCCACAATTCCGCGCAACGTCCGGCTTTCCGAAGCCCCGAGCTTCGGCGAACCTGTTTTATATTACGATAAAAATTCCAAAGGCGCGGCGGCCTACACCGCCTTTGCCGCGGAATTCTTAGAAAAGCAGGTGAAATGATGCGAAAAAGAATATTAACCGTTTGCGGCGTGTTGCTTTTGGCGGTTTGCCTGCTGTTTTCCGCCTGCGGCAACGGGCCGGATTATGAAAAAATTTCAACCACTGCGCCGCCGGCCGGCGAAACGCAGGCACAGGCTGACGCAACAACAACCGCGCCGGCTGACACCGGCAACACCTTTGCGTTTGCCGCCGGTATTAAAATGGGCATGACCATTTCCGAAGTGCAAAAGTTAATCGGCCAGGAAGTGCCGGTAACCGAAGTGGACGGGCGCAAGAGCTTTTCCAACGATTTTTCGGGCATTTTCTTAAACTATTCCACCACCAAATCGGTGACGTTTATGTTTGACCCGGCGACGGAAAAGTTAGAGCAGTTACAGTTCCGCGGCAATTCCGAAACGGACGGCGTGATGACGGCCGACGCGATTTTGTTGTTTGATGTGCGCTACGGCGACCACGGTTCCTTTCAAAGCAACTACATGAACCACATTTGGTTCGCCGACGGGGTCTATATTGTTCTGTCCGTCATTGACGACCACAATTTTGCGGTGACATACACCGAAAAAAATTATTTTGAAGAAATTTATCCGGAAGAACTTGCGGCGTATAAAAACGCCCAATAACAGGGGAGAATAAGATATGGCAAAAAAAGGAGGTCTCGGGAAAGGCGTTGATGCGCTTTTCCTGGACAACGCGGTGGAAGAAAACGCCGTCCGGCTTTCGATTGACGAAATCGAGCCGAACCGCGACCAGCCCCGCAAAAATTTTGATGAAACCGCACTTGCGGAACTTGCCGACAGCATTCGCGAACACGGCGTTTTGCAGCCGCTTTTGGTGCGCCCCATGGCGGACGGGAGCTATCGGCTGATTGCCGGCGAACGGCGTTACCGCGCCGCGCGCATGGCGGGGCTTCGGGATGTGCCGGTCACAATTCGCGAAATGACCGACGAAGAAGAAAGCATTTTCGCGTTGATTGAAAATTTACAGCGTGAGGATTTAAACGCGATTGAAGAAGCCGAGGGCTTAAAACGGCTGATTGACACGTTCGGCTTAACGCAAGAGCAGGCGGCCGCCCGCGTCGGCAAAAGCCGGACGGCGGTGACCAACTCTCTGCGGCTTTTGAATTTGCCGCCCGAAATTGCCGAACTTGTGCGCGACGGCAAAATCTCGATGGGCCACGCCCGCGCGCTTTTGACCGTTTCCGACCCGCAAGAGCTTTCGCGGATTGCGGGGCTTGTCGTGCAAAACGGGATTTCCGTGCGTGAGACCGAGCGGCTTGCGAAACGCGCCGGCCGCGAAAAGAAAGCGCCGGAAAAACACCAGAAAAAACGCGACAGCTTTTATGACGAAGTTGAGCTTGCGCTGCGCGAAACTTTGGGCAGAAACGTAAAAGTCTATGTCGGCAAAGGCGGCCGCGGCACGCTGGAAATCGAGTTTTTCGGCACCGAGGATTTAAAAAAGCTCGCCGCGGATTTTGATGAAGACAGATAAATTTTTTCGGAGGAAAAAGATATGCTTGATATGAAATTTGTAAGGGAAAATCCCGAAATCGTTAAGGAAAACATCCGCAAGAAGTTCCAGGATGAAAAACTGCCGCTCGTTGACGAAGTGATTGAATACGACCGTCAGTTCCGCGACTGCAAGACCCGCGCGGATTCGCTGCGCGCCGACCGCAACCGCATCAGCAAGCAAATCGGCGGCTTAATGGCAAAAGGTATGCGCGAAGAAGCCGAACAGACCAAGCAAAAGGTCGCGGAAATCGCGAAAGAGCTCGCCGAACTCGAAGAAAAAGAGACCGTCCTGCAAGAAGAAGTCCACAAGCGGATGATGGTGATTCCGAATATCATCGCCGACACCGTGCCGATCGGCAAAGACGACAGCGAAAACGTCGAGCTTGAACGTTTCGGCGAGCCGGTTGTGCCGGATTTTGAAATCCCCTATCATGTCGATATTATGGAGACCTTTTCCGGCATCGACCTTGATTCCGCCCGCAAAACCAGCGGCAACGGTTTTTATTATCTGCGCGGCGACATTGCCCGCCTGCATTCCGCAATTCTTTCTTATGCGCGCGACTTCATGATTGACCGCGGCTTTACCTATTACGTGCCGCCGTTTATGATTCGTGGCGCGGTCGTCAACGGCGTGATGAGCTTTTCCGAAATGGAAAACATGATGTATAAAATTGAGGGCGAGGACCTGTATTTAATCGGCACGAGCGAACACTCGATGATCGGCAAATTCATCGACACCATTTTGCCCGAAAGCGACCTGCCCCAGACGCTCACGAGCTATTCGCCCTGCTTCCGCAAAGAAGTCGGCGCCCACGGGATTGAGGAGCGCGGCGTTTACCGCATCCACCAGTTTGAAAAACAGGAAATGGTCGTCGTCTGCAAGCCCGAAGAAAGCGACAAGTGGTATGACGTTCTTTGGAACAACACCGTCGATTTCTTCCGCTCTTTGGATATTCCGGTGCGCACGCTCGAATGCTGCTCCGGCGACTTGGCGGATTTGAAGGTCAAGAGCTTGGACGTCGAAGCTTGGAGCCCGCGTCAGCAGAAATATTTTGAAGTCGGTTCCTGTTCGAACCTCGGCGACGCCCAGGCGAGAAGACTCGGCATTCGCGTCAAAGGCGAAAACGGCAACTATTATGCCCACACGCTCAACAACACCGTGGTTGCGCCCCCGAGAATGCTGATTGCGTTCCTCGAAAACAACCTCTGCGCCGACGGCACGGTGAAAATCCCCGAACCGCTGCGCATGTATATGGGCGGCAAGGACAAGCTCGTTCCGAATGCGAAATAAAAAGGAGTTCTATAATAGGTTATAAAAGGGGCGGGGTTCAACCGCCCCCCGATTTTTATTTGGAAACGGCTGTACTTGAACCGTAGGACAGGGCTTGTCCCTGTCCGGCGGCATACGGAAAGACGATGTCGGGCTGAGAAAGTAAAATAGTAATTTGAATATCAGTAAATTATGACCTCTCAACAGAGGTTACAGTGTTTTAATAAAATCCTCCAAAAGCCTTGAAAATAAAGGATTTATCGCAATGTGTCTGCCTTATCTCTTTATACGGTTACACACA
>DVGI01000031.1 GCA_018712805.1 Candidatus Fimenecus excrementavium
AGCCGCACGAGAGCGGCTGCTTGAAAAAGTAATGCGATGCCAAACTGTCAGTGCCGCCTTTCAGGCGGCGAGCCAGTAGGCGCCCCTTATAGGGGCTGTGCAAACCACCAGTTTACTGGTGGTTATGATTGTCGGAAAGGAAGGTCTTTTCATGGCCACCAATGTTGAAATCACAATTTTATTGGATTTTTACGGGGAAATGCTGACCGAAAAACAGCGCGATTTCCTCGGGTATTATTACAACGACGACCTTTCCCTTTCGGAAATTGCCGAAAACGAGGGGATTACAAGGCAGGGCGTTCGCGACGCGATTAAGCGCGCGGAAACGTTGCTTTATGAAATGGAAAGCAAGCTCGGCTTTGCCAAACGGTTTGACGAAATCAAGGCGACGCTCCACCAAATTATGGATTGCGCCGATTACATCAACGCCTACAATCTCGACCACGGCCTTTCCCGTGAGATTAACGAAACGACCGTCCGCATCAAATCGCTGGCGCTGGATATCATTGAGTAAAGGAACATAAAGCTATGGCATTTGAAGGATTGTCCGATAAGCTCGAAGCGGCGTTTAAACGGCTTAGAAGCAAGGGCAGCTTAAATGAAAATGATGTAAAAGAAGCCATGCGCGAAGTGCGCCTGGCGCTTCTCGAAGCGGACGTTAACTATAAAGTCGCGAAAGATTTTACCAATAAAGTGACCGAGCGTGCCATCGGCGCGCAGGTAATGGAAAGCCTGACCCCCGCGCAAATGGTCATTAAAATCGTCAACGAAGAGTTGACCGCGCTCATGGGCGGAACGGGCAGCCGGCTCGCGTGCGCTGCGCACCCGCCCACAATCGTGATGATGTGCGGCTTGCAGGGCTCCGGTAAAACCACGCACTGCGCCAAAATCGCCCGCAAACTCAAAAGCGAGGGCCACCGGCCGCTGCTTGTGGCGTGCGACGTTTACAGACCCGCCGCCATTAAACAGTTGCAGGTCGTCGGCGAACAGGTCGACGTTCCCGTGTTCGAAATGGGTCAGATTGACCCCGTTGAAATCGCCAAAAACGCCGTGCACTATGCAAAAGACCACGGCTATGATTATGTCTTTATCGACACCGCCGGTCGTCTCCACATTGACGAAACGCTGATGACCGAGCTTAAAAATATCAAAGCGGAAGTCCACCCCCACGAAATCCTTTTGGTCGTGGACGCGATGACCGGTCAGGACGCCGTCACCGTCGCAACCGCGTTTGACGAAGCGCTGGGGATTGACGGCTTGGTGCTCACCAAAATGGACGGCGACACCAGAGGCGGCGCGGCGCTTTCCGCAAGAGCCGTCACCGGCAAGCCGATTAAATTTGTCGGTATGGGCGAAAAGCTCGACCAGCTCGACTATTTCTATCCCGACCGCATGGCTTCCCGTATTCTCGGCATGGGCGACGTGCTTTCGCTTATCGAAAAAGCGGAAAACACACTCGACGAGAAAAAGGCCGCCGAACTCGAAAAGAAGCTTCGTAAAAACAAATTCGATTTAAACGATTTGCTCGACCAACTTCAGCAGGTGCGCAAACTCGGCTCGATGAAAGACATTCTTTCGATGCTCCCGGGCGTGGGTAATAAGCTTAAAGATGTCGACATTGACGAACGTCAGTTCGACCGCGTTCAGGCGATTATCCGTTCGATGACGCCCGAAGAACGCGCGAAACCCGAAATCATCAACCCCTCGCGCAAACGGCGCATCGCCGCCGGCTGCGGGATGAAGGTGGAAGATGTCAATAAACTGCTTGCTCAGCACAAACAAATGCTCAAAATGTTTAAGCAGTTCAATTCCAAAGGCGCCCGCCGCCGGATGAGCCGCATGGGCAACTTCGGGCAGTTCGGTATGTAATTCGCTTCCAGCACTTCACAGTGATTGGTATAAATTCAATTCAGATACATTGGAGGAAAATCAAATGGCAGTAAAAATCAGACTGCGCCGCATGGGCGCAAAAAGAGCACCGTTCTATCGTGTGATCGTTGCGGATTCCAAATCTCCGCGTGACGGCAAGTTCATCGAAGAACTCGGCACCTATGATCCCATGAAAGACCCCGCTGAAATCAAAATCGATGTGGAGAAAGCCCAGCAGTGGATTCAGAACGGCGCACAGCCGACCGACACCGCAAAAGCGCTTCTCAAGCAGTGCGGCGCGATTAAATAATCGGGAGGTCTTTTGTTTTGGAAGAACTTCTCAAAAATATCGCAAAAGGGCTTGTAGATGACCCGGATGCTGTTTCCGTCACCGTCGACGAACCCGACGAGCACGGCAACATTGTCTATCATCTGCATGTCGCCGAAGGGGATATGGGGCGCGTTATCGGCAAACAGGGCAGAATTGCAAAAGCGATTCGCACCGTTGTCAAGGCGCGTGCCACCAAAGACGGCGTCCGCGTACAAGTGGACATTGATTGATGAAAAACGCGCGGGAAAACTTCCCGCGCGCTGTTTCTTTATTGTTCTTCAGCAAAGAAATAAACCCCCGGTTCTACCGGGGGAATAAAAACGCTTTAGTAAAGAAAAACAGGGCGAGCAAGGGCAAGCCCGAAAAAGGCGTTGAGGAAAAGAAAACCTCCAAGTAAAATG
>DVGI01000032.1 GCA_018712805.1 Candidatus Fimenecus excrementavium
AACGGAGACATGGACGCTAGACTTGAGAAGGTCTACTCCCTCCGTACAGACCACGCATGAACAAGGCCCTCTGCCTGCTCCCTGTGGAGTGGGTGGGGGGCCTTTCTTGTTGAGATAACCTGACCCCTCACATCCTGCCCCCCAGGGGTCCTTTTTGGACCCAGCCAGCAGGCAGCCACGTGGGCGCCTGTGGGAGCCTGGACACCCAGGGAATATACCTACACCGCTGGGGGTATAAAAGCCCTGTAGCGGCCTGCTGGGGGCCTCTGGCGGGGGGTCCTATTTTGGGCTCGTACAAGAAAGCCCCCTTCCTGTTCCTTGTACTTGGTTCAGGGAGGAGGTTTAGGGGGCTTCTTGATTTTGGAGTATATCACTTGTCCTGCTCCTTCTTGGGAGCCTTGATGTGAGCCTTCAGGTATTCCCGGGCCATGTTCAGTTCATCAATGTGGAGGTTCTTGTCCCACTCCCAGCGGTTGCCACCATAAGGACGGGAGATGGCAGCATCCCGGAGGAGTCTTCTGGCCTTGGTACCCTTCATGCCGAACTCAGCAGCCAGTTCCTTGAGGGTCACCAGGTTCTCTTCATCCTTCTCCACCTTGGCAGCCTTGGCCTTCTTCTTGGCCTGGGCCTTCTGGGTCTTCTTGGCCTCTTCGTTGGCCCCCTTGCAGGAAGCCTCAGCCTTCTTGAGGTTCTCCTGGATGGTGAAGCAGGTATCAGCCACTACCTGGAGCAGGTCCGCCTTCTTCATGGTCCACCAGTTCTTGACCTTGACTTCCTTAGCCACAGCCTGCAGGTCCTTCAGGTTCAGGGTCTTCAGCTCTTCCAGAGAAGTGGTGTTGATGTTGATGGTCATTTTCGTTTCCTCCTATAATGTAGATGTTGTTGGTTGGTGAGGTGTGTTGTTTGATTACAGTTACATTATAAGAGATAAGTCGAGACTTGTAAATGGGTAAATTAAGATTTTTTCAAAAATCTTCTGATGGCCTTCGCAGCTTCCTTGTTCGGCCACTTCCATGTCCCTTCGGGGGGCTTCTTGCCTTTGGCCCTAAGGAGCTTCCTGGCCTTGGCTGGGTCCATCCCTATTTCTCCACAGAGGTCGGCCAGGGTGTAGTCTGTGGAAGGTTCCTTCTCCCTTCTCCTGGTCTCAGCTCGTTCCTTTCTCTTGAGCTTCTTCTCTGTGGGAGCAGGGGCCTTCACCACGATGGGCTCCTCCTTCCGAAGCTGGCGCTTCTCCCAGTCAATCTCTTGCAGGACAGTGATGGGGGAGTCCTGGATGGGTCCGGAGCAGGGGGTGAAGAACTTCTCCATAGTGGACTGGCGAACGTACCTCACATAGGGGAAGTGGGAGAGATAGGGATGGTCTGGCCCATGGTCGGTCTCCACTTTCCACACCCGCTTAGAGTATCGATGCTTCAAGTACTCAGTCATTTGCGTTCCTCCTTTACGTACCTATTATATCATAAGAAGAAGCTCCCGTAAATGGGAGCCTCTCTTGACTCAGTCCTTAGTCCACTTGTCGAATTGAGATACTCTCTTGAAGTACTGGTTCGCCTGGTCCTTCGTCCGATGGAAGAGAATGATGGGGTGTCTCTTGGGAGAGGTCATCCTGGAGAGGATAGCCCCGTTGGGGTGAATGTAGAAGGTCAGGTGTCTTCTTCCCTGGGTGTAGGACTTCACTTTGTGGAAGCCAGCAGCCAGAACAGAGACTTCGTTAGAGATGATGTGGGTAGTCCCACAGGAGTTGAAAAACTGAGCCATGTTGTCCTCCTTCTTAGGCCTTGACCCAGTGGTCACCAGGGTTGTTTCTCTCCAGTCGAGCGATTACATCTTCAGCAGTCTTCTCACAGCCGAACAGGTCATACTCCCGGGGATTTCCAGGTTTTCCAGACTTAAGGATTCGGGCCAGAGTCACAGTCTTAGGATGGGACTGGTGAAGGGCCTTGTACCAGGAATTGGGGATGCAGCCAGAGTTAGAAACCTTTTTCATTGTGGTGTCCTCCTGAGAAGTGATGTTGTTTGGTATGGTTATAATATACCACAGTCTCAAGAGTTTGTAAATGGGTAAATCAAGATTTTCTCCAGAGCTTCTTCATCAGCTTCGTCTTGGCCTTGATGTTGGCATCCACATCTTCGTCCACAGTTCCCTCGGCCAGGAGGGACACCACTTCCATTCGGTTCTTTTGGCCGGGTCTCTTGATACGGGCTATGGCCTGCCAGTAGTCATCGGCGTTCCTGTTTGTGGAGTAGAGCATGACCAGGTCCGCCTTCTGGAGGTTCAGGCCAGTGCTTCCCGAGTGGATTTGCAGAATGATGATGTCCACCTTTCCCTGCTTGAAATCTCGCTCAATTTTCTCCCGGTTCTTCGAGTCCCTGTAGTTCTCCACTCTTCGCTGTGGAAATTCCTTCTTGAGCTCTCGTTCCAAGAGTCTGATTTCTTCTACGAAGTTGCAGAAGATAACTACTGGGTTCTTCCTGTCTCTGAGGTAGTCTATGGCCAAGTCCAGTTTGTCTCGTCCAAGTTGGACCAGCTCCCCACTGTCCAGTCGGATGAAGCCTCCTGCCAGTTGGTGCAACCTCATAATCTGGGTGATGGTCATATCACAGGAAGAAACATTGAGGTAGTCCTCAGCCTTCAGCAACAGGGAGATGTAGCTCTCCCCCGGGGAGTAGTCTATGTGGTTCTTCCTCAGTATGGCCTTTAGACGCCCTCTGGAGGCCTCCAAGGGTATCTGGGTATATAAATCCTCATAGAGCTCCTGATACGCCTTCAGCGCCTTTCCAGTGAGCTCACAGGTCAGGTATTTGAAGTCCATCGGGGGAAGGTCCACACAGTCCTCAATCTCCACACGGTATGAGGTCTCAGCCACCAGGTCCTGGAGTTCCTCTACGTTCTGGTAGCCCACAATCTCCTTGCCCATGTAGCCCCCTTTGCGAATATACTGGTTCTCGAAGTCTCGGTAGTCTTCTCCGAAGATGGTGGGGTCCATAATCTTGTACTGCATGAACAGGTCTTCGTAGCCCTTGCTGACTGGAGTCCCACTCATGAGCAGTCTGGTCTTGCATCTCCGGGTAGTCCTGTAGATGGCCTTGGAGACCTGGGCATTTCTGCTCTTCACTCGCTGGCTTTCATCAATGACCAGACTTTGTATCTTCAGCCTTCGAAGCTGTGGTTCTATGAGCCTGGCCTTCTCATAGTTGACCAGCAGTATCATGAGGGGGGGCTTCCAGTCCCTCAGGATGTCCTTCTTCTTTCCCTTGTGGCCCTGACCACGAAGTTCCTCCAGCGTGCAAAGCTCAGGGTCGTACTTCATGAAGTTGGAGAGCTGCTCAATCCAGTCCTTCTTCTTG